>URYG01000072.1 GCA_900551985.1 uncultured Prevotella sp.
ACGGTCGATATTTCCAAGCAAGCCACCCAGCTGGTTCGCGCCGTCTATCTGCCACATGTGGCACTGACCGGCGGCTACACCATTTCGAATCCAAATGTATTCAATGGTTTCCAGAAGAAGTTTACCGGCGTATGGAATATTGGTGTCATCGTTCAGGTTCCGGTATGGAACTGGTTTGACGGTGCCTATAAGGTGCGTGCATCCAAGGCTGCCACCAACATTGCCCAGATGAACCTCGACGATACCCGCGAGAAGATTCATCTCCAGATTACCCAGAGCCAGTTCAAGGTAAGGGAAGCTGAGAAGAAGCTCAACATGGCCATCAAGAACATAGACAGCGCCAACGAGAACCTGCGCTGCGCCAACCTCGGATTCAAAGAAGGAGTGATGGAGGTAACCGATGTGATGGCTGCACAGACAGCCTGGCAGCAGGCTCAGAGCCAGAAGATCGATGCAGAAATCGACGTGAAGCTGACACAGGTAGGGCTTAACAAGGCTCTCGGTATTCTGCAGTAACAATAGAAACAATTAAAAATTCAAATTCAGATAAAAACATGTCTAAGAAATCACAGCATAACAATATACTGCTTGCCGTTATCGGTTTTACGGCAGTAGTCATACTCGTGGGAATCATCGGCTTCTTCACGCTTGAACAGAAGGACGACACCATCCAGGGCGAGGTAGAAGTATCAGAATACAGAGTATCCTGCAAGTTGCCAGGCCGCATCGTAGAACTGAGAGTCAAGGAGGGCGACTACGTCCATGTGGGCGACACCCTCGCTATCCTCGAAGTTCCAGAGATGAAATCGCAGGAGCAGATGCTCCAAGCTACCAATGCGGCAGCCGAGGCGATGAAGGATTTGACCGATGCCGGTGCGCGCAAGGAGCAGATTCAGGGTGCCTTCCAGCTGGTTCAGCAGGCAGAAGCTGCAGCAACCATTGCCAAGAAGACTTACGACCGCATGCAGAACCTCTATAACGACGGTGTGATCAGTGGTCAGAAGCGCGACGAAGCATTTGCTGCCTATAAGGCTACAGAGGCTCAGGTGGCAGCAGCCAAGAGCCAGTATGAGATGGCGAAGAATGGTGCCCGCGAGCAGGAGAAGCGCATGGCAGCCAACAACACACAGGCTTCCAAGAGCGCTGTAGATGTAGTGAAGAATCTCCTGAAGGAGACCGTTCAGGTGGCCCAGTGCGAAGGCGAGGTCAGCAATGTCTATCCTAAGGTAGGCGAGTTGGTGGGTCTCGGTTCTCCTATCATGAGCATCTCTATCATGAGCGATATGTGGGGAACCTTCAATGTCCGCGAGGATCATCTTCAGGGATTGAACAAGGGCGATGAGTTCACCGCTTTCGTTCCTGCCTTCAACAAGGAAATCAAGATGAAGGTTTACTACCTGAAAGACCAGGGCTCCTATGCTACCTGGAAGGCAACCAAGGATAATGGCGACTACGACCGCAAGACTTTCGAGGTGAAGGCCCGTCCTATCACCAAGCTCGAAGGATTGCGCCCGGGAATGTCACTCATCATTAAATAACTTTGAGATTTTCAATGTTCAAGAAATTATATCATATTGCCCGTAGAGAGTGCGGCATCATGCGGAAGAATCCCATCTATCTCTTCTGCATGGTCATCTTCCCCATCGTGGTGGTGATCTTCTTCACTACCCTGATGCAGGGAGGTGTGCCTACGGATATGCCTGTGGGCATCGTTGACCAGGACAATTCTCATACTTCCCGCCAGCTGGTGCACAAGCTCGACGCTTTCCAGACCACCAAGGTGGTGGCTCACTATGAGAACATAGCCGAGGCAAGACACGCTATCCAGAAGAACGAGATCTATGCCTTCCTGGTGATTCCCAACGGAACAGAGGCAGGACTGATGGCTTCCCGCCAGCCGAAGATTTCCTTCTACTACAGCAGTGTTTCGCTGGCAGCAGGCTCCCTGCTCTTCCGCGACCTGAAGACCATTTCCACCCTGGGAGGCGCAGCAGCAGGTATGGCGAAGCTGTCGGCACTGGGAAAGACGAACGATGAAATCATGACCTTCCTGCAGCCCATCGCCGTGGATCTGCACATGATAGGCAACCCTTACGCCAACTACAACTATTATCTGTCGAGCGTGATGGTGCCGGGACTCATCATGCTGTTCATCTTCCTGATCACCCCTTATTCCATCGGTACGGAACTGAAATTCAACAGAGCCAGAGACTGGATGCGAATGGCGAACAACAATCCTTATCTCGCCATTGCGGGTAAGATGTTGCCTCAGACGCTCATCTTCCTGAGCATCTTCCTGCTCTTCGAGTTCTACATCTATTATGTATTGGGATTCCCGCATCCGGGAGGTGCAGCGCCAATCATCCTGCTGGGCATTCTGAGCGTATTGTCCTGCCAGTGCTTCGGTATCTTTGCCTTCGGACTGATGCCTTCCCTGCGCATGTCGATGAGTATCTGTTCGCTTTGGGGCGTGGTGAGTTTCTCCATCTGCGGAGCCACCTATCCACTCTTCTCCATGGATTCGCCAATCCAGGCAATCGGACAGCTCTTCCCAATGCGCCACTATTATATGATTTACCAGATGAACATCTTCAATGGTTTCCCGATGAGCGATGCTGTGCTCCACTGGGGCGCAATGGTACTCTTCTGTGCCCTGCCAATGCTCACAATCTGGAACATCAAGAAGGCAATGCTGGTTTACAAGTATTTGCCATAGGAATATGAAGAGTAAAGAACTCAACAACTTTACTAATCATAAAGTTCAAAGTTCAATGTTCAAAGTTCAAAGTTAAAGAGTTCAATGTTAAAAAGTAGTTTATTATATAAGATCATCAATGGAATCTGGGATATGTGCTACATCTGGAAGACGGAGATGCGCAATGTGTTCCGCGATGAGGGTGTGCTCATCTTCTGCATCCTGGTACCGCTGGGCTATCCGCTGCTCTACTCGTGGATTTACAACAACGAGGTGGTGAGAGAGGTGGATACGGCGATTGTTGACCTGAGCCACAGCCATACTTCCCGCGAGTTTATCCGCGATTACGATGCTTCTCCGGATGTCAAGGCTACCTATTACTGCAACAGTCTCGACGAGGCAAAGCAGCTGGTGCAGAAGCAGGCGGTGCACGGAATCGTCTATATTCCTGCCGATTTCGACACCAAGCTGAACCGTGGCGAACAGGCGCATGTAGGCGTATATTGCGATATGAGTCTGATGCTTACCTACAAGGCGATTTTCCAGACTGCACAGGGTGTGGCGAGCCAGATCAACTCGGGAATCCAGATTTCGAAGGGAGGAGGATTCACGGATCGGGATGATGAAATCACCGCCCATCCGTTGGAATTCGATGAAGTTCCGATATTCAATACCACCGGAGGATATGGTAATGCGATTCTTCCAGGCGTACTGGTGCTCATCCTGCAGCAAACCATGCTGCTGGGCATCGGAATGGCGGCAGGAACATCGAGAGAGTTGAACAGAAACCGCGAACTCATACCGGTAAGCAAGCATTATGGGGGTATTTTCCGAATCGTATTCGGCAAGGCGCTGGTTTATTTCATGGTTTACGCCGTGATGGGAATGTACCTGACGCTGGTGGTTCCGAAACTTTTCGGCTTTGTAAGTATGGTAACCTGGACCACCATTCTGGGTTTCCTCCTGCCTTATATTCTGTCGTGCGTATTCTTCGGATTGATGCTATCGTGCCTGGTAAGATACCGTGAGAATGTGATGCTTCTGGTGGTATTTACCTCCGTTCCATTACTTTTCATGACAGGTATTTCGTGGCCACAGAGCAATATTCCAGCCTTCTGGCAGGGATTTGCGTGGGTTTTCCCATCAACCTTCGGTATCAGAGGATTCCTGAGAATCAGCAGCATGGGGGCATCTCTTGCCGATATTCTGCCGGAGTTCAGAGCGCTCTGGATACAGACGGGCGTGTATTTCCTCGCCACCTGCCTGGTTTTCAGGCAGCAGTTGCGCTCAGCAAGACTCAAGGCTAATCGTACTGCCGAAGTGGCAGAAGAAGAGGATGAGGCAGAAGAGCTCATGAATAATAAAGAATAATGGGGCAACCATGCAAAAAACAGCTGTTAACTGTTAACCTGTTAACCCCTGATAAAAAAAATAAAGCTAGGACTGCTTGCGGGCAATCCTAGCTTTTTTATTTTATAACCTTATCGAATAGGTTATTTACTTATGCGTACTAACAATCTTGGTTGGAGCCTTCTCCGCATTTCTGCGGTTCACCACAGTAACGATACTCTGGGCGAGGCTGAGGAAAGCCTGACCGGTGATGGAATCTACCTTGGTTGCAGCAGGCGCACCATCATCACCACCCTCGCAGATGCTCTGCACGATAGGAATCTGGGCGAGCAATGGCACATTCATCTCCTTGGCGAGGTTCTTACAACCCTCCTTACCGAAAATATAATACTTGTTCTCCGGCAACTCGGCAGGAGTAAAGTAAGCCATGTTCTCGATAAGACCGAGGATAGGCACATTTACCTTGTCATTCTGATACATATCAATACCCTTTCTCGCATCGGCAAGCGCCACCTGCTGAGGAGTACTTACGATCACTGCACCCGTAATGGAGAGTGTCTGGAGCAGGGTAAGATGAATGTCGCTGGTGCCAGGAGGAGTATCGAGGATGAAATAATCCAACTCACCCCAGTCAGCATCCGCAATCAGCTGCTTCAGGGCAGAGCAAGCCATACCTCCACGCCACAGAGTAGCCGTGGTAGGACTTACAAAGAAACCGATACTCAAGAGCTTCACACCATATTTCTCTACTGGTTCGATGAGGTCTCTGCCATCCTTGTGAACTGAATAAGGACGCTCCTCCTCTACGCCGAACATCTTAGGCATGGAAGGACCGAAGATATCGGTATCGAGCAAGCCCACCTTGTAACCCAACTTGGCAAGTGCGATGGCGAGATTGGCAGAAACCGTACTCTTGCCTACTCCACCCTTACCAGAGCTTACAGCGATGACGTTCTTCACCTGAGGAAGCATTTTTCCCACTTCAGGACGAGGAGCCGACTTGAACTCAGTAACGATCTCCACCTCTACCTCCTTGGAGATATGATAATGGATGGCAGCCTCAGCCGCCTTCACCGTACTCTTCAGGAAAGGATCGGTATCTCTAGGGAAGAGCAGAACCACCTTCACCTTCATACCATTGATGCTAGGCGTATCTGCCAGCATCTCACTCTCTATAAGGTTCTTCTTGGTACCGGGATAGATGACGGTAGCAAGAGCCTCTTCAATTAATTTTGGATATAATGTCATAATTATTTTTGAATTTGGTGCAAAAGTAACAATAAATAATGTAATAAGCAAATAAAAACTAAATAATTTCAGTTATTAAACACTTTTATGTATCTTTGCAGATTGGAGAAGACGATGAAGCGGCATCAGGGACTTCTGATTCCCTCTCCACTTTCAAGAACGACAAAACTGAATAAAAATGAATTATAAGAAAATCATAGTAGGTTTCGCCCTTTCTCTGGCTTGTCTTTCTGTGCAGCAGGCGGGTGCAGAAACCTTCAGCAAGAGTAAGAAGAAAGAGAATGTGGCTGCAGCTACCAGCATCAACTGGGCGGATGCTTCGGGCAAGGTAAGCTACTCTACCAACGCCACCACTTCGCCTATAGTGAAGATTGCCCTCAGGATGTTTTCCAACGACATGAAGGCTGTAACCGGCAACGAGGCAAAGGAGAAAGCCGGTGCCAACATTCAGATTTACCAGCTCAACCTGCTCACCAACAAGGAGTTTTCTGCCGTAGAAAAGCTCGGCGCTCCGCTCCACAAGTTCATCACAGCCAAGGATGCTTTCTACATCGGAACCCGAAAGGGAAAGATCATCGTGATAGGAAGCGACGCCCGAGGCACTGCCTACGCCATCATGGAACTCTCCCGTATGGCTGGCGTTTCGCCTATGGCAGGATGGAACGACCTGAAGCCGCAGCCACGCCAGAATCTCTCTACCCAGATGGGAACGGAGAAGATAGAAATCCCGAGAATCGAATTCAGAGGTCTTGCCCTGAACGGAAGCAAGTGGATGAATCCGAAGAACTACAGTCAGCTGGCGCGCCTGATGCTGCGCCTGAGAGCCAACACCCTCTGGCAGGTGGACGGCAAGCACGAGGCTGCCTACAACAAGGCGGTGGTGGATAGCTTCGACATCTGCATTGCCGAAAACTACAAGGTGACGGAAATCACCGGCAAAAAGCACAAGAAGAAGCATAAGAAGACCCTGGAGAACGTGAAGATGATCTGCGCCGGCAACCAGATGCAGCTGGAGAATGTTTCTCCTGCCCTGGTGCTCGAGATGCTCAACAACAGGGATTATCTGGAAACCAAGTCGGAGCACCGGGAGAAATCCCATCGATCGGAAATGCATAATGATGAAGACTGCGCATGGATTGCCAACGTAACCAATCCGAAGATGGTTCCGCTGCAGCTTGCCATGATTTCAGACCTTGCCTGGAACGGCGAAGCGCTGCAGGGAGGCATCAGCAGTTACCTGCAGAACTGGCTCAGCAGTCTTTTCGGCAACGTAGCAGCCAAGAAAATCAAGCCTCTGATGGAGGAATACTATCGCCTGACCAGTATCCGTCAGCCAGCCTTCATGGCCATGCCTTTCGGCGATACGGAGTTCCATTCGGGCGAATTCGGCAATGAACTGGAGCGCTATCTCTACGCCTACGACCTGTTGAAGACCAAGACTGCCAATCTGGAAAGAACTCTTCCTGCCGATCAGCGAGACGGATTCTTCGAAATCGTGAAATATCCAATCTTCTCTGCTGCCCTCATCGCCGAAAAGGAGCTGGAGGCACAGGAAGCCAGAGACATCGCCCGTCCGGGTCTGTTTCCGAATGATGATGAAGCCAAGGCTTCGGCTGCCGTGAGCCTCAATGCCTACAACACCCTGAAGCAGCTCAACGCCTACTATCAGAAGCTGGGTAAGGGCAAATGGAGCAGCATCATCACTACGGATGGGGCAGAAATGCAGGCTCCGCAGTTGCCGGGCACCCTACCAGCCAAGGACATCCGACTTCTGATGCAGGATGCCTTCGACAGAAATCAAGATCTCCAGCCGCTGGTGACATTCACCAAGAACATCACCGCCAAGAATGCATACGACTGGACGAATGCCTTCCAGGCGCCTGCAGCCAAGGGTGAAACTACGGAGAAGATCCAGCTGAAGCCATTGCTGGGTCACAGCAACAACGCCGTGAAGCTGCCAAAGGGAGCCATCCTGAGATACAGATTCATAAGCAGCAGCATAGGAGATGCAAGATTCACCCTCGCCACCATCCCGAGCTATCTGCCATACGAGAAGAATATGCGGGTAAGCGTAAGCATCGACGGCGCAGAGCCGGTAATCTGCCAGATGAAGGAGGATTACAACTCCAAGGAATGGAAGATGAATCATTGGCGCGGTCAGGTGCTCAAGAGCTTCTATGTAACCCTGCTCGACGGCTATCATACTGTAGAAATCAAGGCGCTGGATGACAACATCATCGTTGACCAGTGGGTGCTTGATTTCGATGTAGATAGAGAATACTACGTATTCCCGGTTACGAAATAAAGGGAAATACGACTAAAAAAGAGGCTTAATAGATGGCAAGCAGGAGGCTTAAATGATGACCGAGCCTTGCCATCTATGAAGCCCGGAAAGTGTTAAAGAAGCTAAGTGATAGTTTCTTATCCCCCAACTCTATGTGTTCTCCATCGAAAAGCATAGAGATGGCTTGAAAAAGCGGACAGGGTTAACAGGTTAACAGTTAACAGCTGAAAAATGCATGGTCCCCCACCCCCTATCTATAAAAAGAAGTATATATATATATTATTATATAATAAGGTACGCGAGGGGGACTATCGAAAAATCGACTGTTAACTGTTAACCCTGTTAACCTCCACTATAAAACTTCCAGTTCATTTCTCTTCATGATAAGAGGATAACGCTCAGGATGTTTTAAACTCTCAATTTCTAAATCGACATCAAGTTTAGGCCACTCAATAGCATTTCTTCCGCTCATCTGTACATCAAGAGCATCAGAAATACACGCATTCTTCATCCAAGGAATGCGATTATAAGATATAAAATAATCGTTTCCTTTCACAGAAAGCATAATGCCTTTATCATTTATCATCAAGACGCTTACCTGTGTGTCTTGCGAATTTGATTTTAAAATCGTCTCCATATTCTTGAAGTATTTTTTCTATAAAACTTAATTCCTTACTATTAAATCCGAAGTTTTCTGCTAGTGCGATTTCTGGCTCAAGCCAATACTTAGCTTCATTTTCGGCCTTAATGACATGAATATGCATTCTCTTTTCCTCATTGGAATAAATCTTGAACACAAACCCATTTATTTCTTTGAATTTAGGACTCATATCCTCTTTCTTTTAAGAAGTTATATTTTCTGAGGACAAAGATACGATATTTTTGTGAAACTCCAAGGGAAAATGCATAAAAAAAGCACTCCAAGGAGCGAAAACTCCCTAAAGTGCTCTGAACTTAATATTATCTCTTATTGGTTTTTACTCAATAAAGAAGTCATTGATAGGCAGGTGATGAAACCACCTATTACTCAATAACTACGGTTGTCCAACCGTGCTTGTCCTCTACAGTACCATACTGAATGCCACGGAGGGTATCATACAGGTGCTTAGAGACAGGTCCTGGCTTCTCGCCGAAGTTGTAACGCTTGCCAGTATCCAGGTCATCGATGTAGCTGATAGGGCTGATTACGGCAGCAGTACCGCAAGCACCAGCCTCCTCGAAGGTCTCCAACTCATCCTCAGGAATCTGACGGCGCTCTACCTTCATACCGAGATCCTCAGCCAACTGCATCAAGCTCTTGTTGGTGATAGATGGGAGGATAGAGGTACTCTTAGGAGTAACATATGTATTGTTCTTGATACCGAAGAAGTTGGCAGCACCACACTCATCCATGTATTTTTTCTCCTTGGCGTCGAGATAGAACTCGCATGCATAACCCTTCTCGTGAGCGATATGGTTGGCTCTGAGGGAAGCAGCGTAGTTACCACCTACCTTATAGATACCTGTTCCGAGAGGAGCAGAGCGGTCGAAATCACGAATGATGACGTATGGGTTGGTAGAGAATCCACCCTTGAAGTATGGACCCACTGGGGTTACGAAGATGAGGAAGCAATACTCCTTAGAAGGATGCACACCCACCTGAGGGCTTGTACCAATGAGAAGCGGACGGATATAGAGTGTAGCACCGCTCTCGTAGGTAGGAATCCACTCCTGGTTGAGGCGAACCACCTTCTTCACCATCTCCTCGAACAACTCTGTTGGCACCTCTGGCATCAGGATACCACGACATGTGCTCTGCAGACGGGCAGCGTTCTCGTCCATACGGAACACGCGCACCTTACCGTCTGGGCAACGATAAGCCTTCAGGCCCTCGAAAGCCTCCTGACCATAGTGCAGACAGGTGGCAGCCATGTGCAATTTCAAATACTCATCAGAGCAAACTTCTATTTCGCCCCATTTGCCGTCGCGATAGTAACAGCGAACATTGTAGTCAGTCTGGCGATAGCCAAATGACAAATTAGACCAATCTAAGTCTTTCATAACATCTATATTTTTAATGTTCTACTAATATTTTGAATGCAAAAGTACAAAATATTCTATTAATCTGCAACTATTTTGCGATAAATTTAGTAGAAACGTTATTATTTTACGCATTTCTGCCATTTTGAGGCATTATTTTACCATTTTAGGGGTAGTTTTTCGTTCTTGCGCCGGTCCTTTTAGCGGATTGCAAATCCGCCGAAACAGAGAGGGAGAAGGCACAGAACAGGCGGCGGATTGCAAATCCGCCGAAACAATCGGGGGAATCAATCCTCGCTGAGGAGCTTTTTGATTTCCTCATCGGTCTTGGTGAGCTTGTCCTTGCAGAGCTTCACCAAGGTTTTGGCACGCTTCAACTGCTCGGAGAGCTGATCAATATCCAGTTCATCATTCTCCATTCTTTCTACAATCTGCTCAAGCTCTCTTACGGCTTGCTCGTATTTCATTTCTTCTTTTGCCATATTTTATTGTGTTTGGAGTTAATTTTAAAGCTTTTGCCCTTACAGGGCGACAGGATTGCGTCCTTTATTACCCAGGGCGTTGCCCTGGGCTAGGAGCTTCTGCCCTTTCAGGTAGGGTGTTCAAAATCCGTTTAAAATATGGCACGTTTTTAGTCGAATAATCGGTTCAACTAACTGATATTCAATAATTATTCTACACGAATATTGCGCAGAACTATAAAACGTCACATTTTTAAATTTATAACACGTTGATTTCGTGTGACTTGACTTGTATTTTAACACAAAAAACGTGTCGAAAAATTATATAGATTTTGAACACCCTACCTTTCAGGGCGTGTGGGGAATTATTTCACTTCCGATTTAACATTGCCTTCGGCAAATCTCGTTTCGATGATGTCCCCGGATTTCAGCTGCGAGACAGAGCGGATGCTCTTGCCATCTTTCAGCGTGATGCTGTAGCCACGCTTCAACAGCAGATCCGGATCCTGCGCCTGGATGCGCTGCTGGAGAAGCTGGAGACGATGGCTCTCATTGAGCATTTTTCTTTCCAGTACCGGCTGGATATTCTGCGAGAGAATCTCTAACTTGCGCTGGGCATTCGATACCTTCGACTGCAGATTCGTCGTAATGCGAGTCATCAGACGGTCGAGATACGCCCCCTGCTTCGTCTTCACCAGCGAGAACTGTACGGGGATGGTACTGCTCAATCTCTCGAACCTCATCTTCTCCACCTGCAACCGGTGCTTCACGTTCTGCACGATGGTTTCCTGCGCATCCATCACCCGGGCATAAACCTCGGCGAGATGATTGATGAGGAAGGCAGCAGCGGCAGTCGGCGTCTTCACCCGCTGGAAGGAAATCATATCGAGCACACTCTCATCCCTCTCATGTCCGATGCCCGTGATGATAGGCAGCGGGAAGTTAGCCACATTCTCGGCAAGCGCCAGGGTGTCGAAACCGGAAAGGTCGCTGGTAGCACCGCCGCCACGGATGATGACTACGCAGTCAAACTCCTCATATTCGGCATTGATGCTGTCCAGGGCAGCGATGATGCTCTGCTCCACTCCCTCACCCTGCATCGTGGCAGGAAAGAGGCGGGTAAAGAACTGCAAACCATAATCGTTATCGGCAAGCTGATTGCAGAAATCGCCATATCCGGCTGCCGTGGCACTCGAAATCACGGCGATGCGCTGGCAGAACATCGGGAGCACCAGCTCCTTCTGGAGCTCGAAGACACCCTCAGCCTTCAGCGTATTGATGATTTCCAACCGCTTGCGCGCCATATCGCCCATCGTATAGTTAGGGTCGATGTCATCTACGATCCAAGAGAAACCATAGTTCTCATGGAACTGGGCGTGAACCTTGAGCAGCACCTTCATGCCGGCATGGATGCGCTGACCCGTAACCCGCTCGAAATTCGGCTTGATGAGCATCCAGCGGTTGCGCCAGCAGGCAGCATGCGCCTTGGCTATCGGCGTATTGGAGCGCTCATCCTTCTGGATGAGTTCCAGATAGCAGTGCCCGCCGTAGCCCTCGCGAGCCTCGGAGAGTTCCGCTTCCACCCAATAGCTGTCGGGCAGCGCCATCGAAATGACTTCGCTCACCATGGAATTGAGTTCAAAGAGCGTCACAGTTAAACGTTTCATATTGGACATAGATTTTTTATCATTACTTTACTTAATCGCTTTCCCCGTCTGATAGGCTTTCCAGAAATCAGGCACACCGTAGCCGAAGACATTATCGGGATGCTGCTGGTTATTGCCTGCCAGTTTTACGAGCTTGATGATCTGCTTGGCAGTCTTGCCAGGCAGCGCCTGCCAGAGGCAAGCCACCATACCCGCTATCAGCGGCGAGGAGAACGAAGTTCCGTTATCATTGATGATGCTTCCCCTGCCCGTAATCACGCAGGTAGGACTGCCATACGCCATCACATCCGGCTTGATTCTGCCATCCGCTGTAGGTCCTACGGCACAGAAAGCTGCATTCACGCCATGTTCGTTGATGCTTCCCACCGTGAGGATATCCGTGGCATCGGCAGGGAAATTGATTTTCTTCCAGGAACCCATACCGTCGTTTCCGGCAGAGTTCACGCATACGATTCCCTTGTCGGCACACATCGATGCGGTTCGGGAGATGAGGGCGGTCTTGCCATCCTGCTCATAATAATGATGATCCATCGAGGAATCATCAAAACCATGATAGCCGAGCGAAGAATTGATGACGTCCACGCCACAGCTGTCAGCATATTCGGCAGCACTCGCCCAGTAATCCTCCTCGGCAAGACTCTCCGTGCGCTCATCCTCGCATCTTATCAGCAGATACTGCGCCTCGGGAGCCACACCCACATAGAAGTCGGGCGCATTGGCAGCCATCGTAGAGAGCACCATCGTGCCATGTTCCATCTCTCCAAACACATTCTTGGATTCAGGGACCACGAAATCCTTCACACCCGCCAGCTTGATATCGTGCAGGGCAGGAATCTTATCCACATTCATGAATCCGCCGTCGAAAACGGCTATCATCTTTCCCTTGCCCTGGTAGCCTATCTCGTGGAGTCTTTTGCCGTTCAGCGACTTCAGCTGAGCATCAGCAGCACCATAGAATCCGTCGCCCTGGCTCCACTCGTTCAGTCCCTTGCGCACGTTGGAGCGCATTCTCTGACTGACGGAATCGGGAGCCTGGAACACCTTCTTCATCTTGGTGATGAACTCCAGCCCCTCCAGCTTGCGAAGCTCCTTGTCCTTGTGGATGCGGATGAGCAGCGTATTGTTCCACTTGCTCTTTCCCACAATCTCTATACCAGCCTCAGCCACCTGCTCTTCGTAAGCCGGAGCCACGGGAAGGTCGGTCAGATCTACAGGAATGCCCTGTCGCTTACGTCGGTCGATGGAGCGCTGGGAGAGGAATTCCGAAGGGCGGTTCACCGAAAAGGGCGTATGGTCGAGGTCTTTATCCTTGAGGTAAAGACGATACATCTGGCATTTTCCACCAGGGAAAGACACCATATCGGTCTCCATGATGCGGGGAAACCGCATCTCGTGCTCAGTGTTTGCAGCTTGGGCTAACTGCTCGAAGCTGGTTACCTTGTCATCGTGAGCCAACAATGTCAAGGTGGACAGAATAAATGCATAAAGCATCAAATATCTTTTCATCATTTATCGGTAGTACGATTGTTATATTGTTATTTTCTCGTCTGACTGCTGTTGCCCAATCAGATTGTTATTGTTTATACTAAGCTGCAAAAGTACAGTTTTTGTACGAGAATGCCAAAAGAAAAGGGAAGTTTTTATCAGGAAATGCAAGTTTTTCTTATATATATAATAAGGTATCAGATATTTTTTGTAATTTTGCAGACAAGTAGCCGCCGCAGTTGCTTTCTGAAAGGAGCTGTGCGATGGTCTATGAGGCAAAAACAGTTATAAATGGAAAATAAACAAGCGACATTAGAATTAGGTACGAAGCCGGTGGGCAAGCTGCTCGTTCAGTACGCCCTGCCAGCCATGATAGCGATGACCGCCGCCTCGCTCTACAACATTGTTGACCGCGTATTCATCGGTCAGGGTGTGGGAGCCATGGCCATCTCGGGTCTCGCCATCACCTTCCCCTTCATGAACCTCACCGCCGCCTTCGGAGCCGGCGTTGGCGTGGGAGCGTCCACAGCCATCAGCGTGAAGTTGGGACAAAAAGACTACGCCACGGCGCAGAACATTCTGGGTAACACGATTTCCCTGAACCTCATCATCGGTATCGGATTGAGCATCATCTGCCTGCTCTTCCTCGACCCTATCCTGAGATTCTTCGGAGCCAGCGACCAGACGCTCA
>URYG01000073.1 GCA_900551985.1 uncultured Prevotella sp.
TATAGTTGTACAACTATAACTCTACAGTTGTACAACTATAGCCTATATAGTCGTACGACTACAACTTTATAGTTGTACAACTATAGGGTATTCGATTAATTAGAAGCAGAAAATAGGGAATTCGAGATGCCCAAAACTCCCTATTTTCGTTGCTAGATTCCAAGTTTGCCAGTATGCAAAAATTGGTTATAAGTATTGACAGAAATAGCCTAGATTACTGAGTTGGCTTCCTTCTGTTCCAAATGAAATAGGCTTCGATGACGAATGAAGCCTGTTTCGATAGCACATGAAGCTTATTTCATTTTTACCTCCAATTATTTAGAATTCGGCATCAAACAAGACGCTGATCTTATAAGGAATATCATCCAATTTCTTAAACTGGTTGCTTCCTGCAATCTGCTGCTCCTTGCGAAGATAAATCTCCTGACCATTCAGTTCCGTGAGCTGACGTTTGAACACGAATTTATGCTTCTGCTCTCTCTGCTCGCTCTCTTTGCTCTCGCTGTTGAAGCTAAGCACGATGGAGTCGGAGAGGAGATTGCCATCCTTGTCGTAGAAACCGAAACGCATATCTACACCCTTCACCTTGTCGGTAACAGGCTCGCTCTGGTAGAAACTGATAGTCTGGTTATTGGTGGTGATACGACTCTTCCTGTTGAGAATATCCACCGAGACCTCGCTGATTCCTTGTTTCTTCTTGATGTTGACATGCAATACAGGAATTACAATTTCCTGAGGCATGCTGCCACCATGTACGAATCTGCTTCCCGAACCCTGTTTGCGGATTCGGTTCAACCCTTTGGCAGTCTGTATTTCCGTGTCGCCTTTTAATCCCACTTCTTTGCCCTGCCATGTCTTTACGGCATTGCCTTCCTCCAGCTTTTTTCCTATTACAAAACGACGGTTGTCTTGAATGATGCTATCACCCATTACCTTGAAATCTGTAAAGTCGGTCTCGTCTAGAGTCTCATTCTGATAGATGTAGCCATGGTCCGACGTAATGAGAATATTGCTTCCGTTGCCGTTCCTGATGACGTCGATGATTCTTTTGATATGTTCAAATTCATCTTGGGTCGCCTCGAAAACTCTGCTTTCCGTAGCCTTGTCATCACCCGTTTTATCTATGATGTTACTATAGATATAAATCAGGTCGTAATCCTTGAATGCCGTCTTGGTATTCGTGATTTTGAGGAAATCATCGGCAATGATCGCCATACTCTTAGCTACGGTTTTCTGCAAAACCTTTTCTCTGTTATTTGTTCCCTTGGTACTGATGCCGTCTGCAAACACTTCATCGGCTTCCTTTTCGTAAGAAAGTTCCTTGTGTGGCAAGAGGGCTGCCATTCCCAGCTGGGTATAGGAAGGTAGGGTAGAGCGCATGGCTGGTTTCATCTCTGTTTCCATTCTTGGCATTCGGGCAATCTTTTCGCTCAGTTCCACCATCGTCTCGTATCTCAAGGCATCGCTGATGATGACGAAAACCTTCTTCTTGTTGGCGATGAAGGGATAGACGTATGCCATATAGAATTTCTCCTGACTGATGATGTCTTTCATTTCCCATTGTTCCATACCATCTACTTGTGGTTGCCATTTCTGGGCAAGTTTCAAGAGATAGTGGTTGGTGTATGCCAGCTGCACCTTTTCGGTGATGGATGCCAATAGTTGTTGGCATTCAGCCTGATTGGCTTCGTGGATGAAGTGTCGGTAATGCAGGTCAATGGTATATAGGTTTTTGACGTAAGCCATAAAACCTTCCTCTGGAGAATTGATGTCCAGTCCGTTCATCTTCAATTCGATATCTGCAAAGAGTCGGCGTGCTTCCAGAAGGGCATGGAGTGTATGGACTGCTTCCGGGAAAAAGAGCTTGTTCTCCCGTTCCTCAATAATCGCTTCCAGTTCCTCTACGGTGATACTGCCATTCAATACATCATTTACCAGATAACTGGCGATGATTTTGTCAATGCAAGGATAGGTCTCTACATCCAGTAATTGCTGCAGGGAGTATTCCTGTATGGTTTCCCTGATATTGAGTTCATTTTCTAATTGTCCGGCAAGCTCCTGGTACATTTCGCCATAGGTTCTGCTGTCTCGCCAGTCGCGCATGAAGATCAGTGCCTCGTTGGTCAGCTTCTTTTTCAAGTCGTTTTGGAAGAGTACGATAAGCAGGTCTTTAATGTTCCTGTTCTCTTGGTAGCCGAAGGTGGTCTTTACCTCGTCCCAATAGATATCCTCCAGATTATAGCTCTTCATATCCGCTTGGAGGGTAGTCTCTTCTTGAACCATCTCTGTAATCAGGGCATATGTGTAAGCCTCGCAGGTGGTTTTGCTTTTGCAGACCACTGCGAGCATCATTTTTTCTATTTCCCTGGTGTCCATTCCCGGATGAAGTCTTGCTGCCAGTTTATTCCTGTTGTCTGTCTTCTTGAAGAAGTTGATGTGCTGTTGCACCACGGTATCTTTCAGTTCCATGGCGATTCCACATTCTGCCGCATAGAGTGAACTCATGTCTGCAGAAAATAGAACTCCTTCTTCCTGATAGTCCAGCAGCCAGTTGTCTTCATCTTTAGGCATTGCCTCTGGACTGTAGATCACAAAGCCTAGTTCTGGCTGTTCTCCTTTTTGTATCTGATATTTGATGGTGAAGGGATTGCCCTCCAGCGTCAGCACGCTGATGCCGGGCATGCTGATGCTAGTGGCAAAATCTTTCTCTTGTCCCCCTTCGTCGTACCAGAACACATAGCGGTTTTTCTCCACCATGGTGCTGAGTATCTGTTTTATCTTTTCTCTTGTTGAATCGGTCATAACTATTTTACTCCTATTGCTTTAAATGCCGCATCTATCGGGTCGGTATATACTTCCAGACTGAACTTGGTCATCAGGTCGGCTGGCACATTGCCATATTGCATCATGTCGATGGCTGGGATGAGGATGCGCTTGGCTCCTGCATCATTGGCTATCTCCAAGGCACCAGGCAAGTCGGTGGTACCGATGATGGTGCCACCGATGCTCATGCTGCCCAGTATGCAGAGCTGAGGCTGAACCGGACGATTGCATAGTCCTGATACCAGAGAGATGAAGACGGCTAATTCCATGCCCGATAGGGTGCCGATGCCATGAATGTCGGTGGCTTTCAGATGCAGCTCGTAGTCGCCAAACTTGATGTCGTTTGAAATGCGGCTGATGTTGCTTCGCAGATAGTTGACTGCTTCTTTCAGTTCGTCTCGGATGGTAGTACCACTTCCGAAACCGGTGTGCTCAAACTTGCCGTTGCCTTGCATCTTTTGCAGGTCTAGGCGAACCAGTCCCTTGTTACCACCTTCTGTTTGGTTGGCAATGCAGAAAAGGCATCCTGCCTGCAACTCTCCTTCGGGTATCAGTCCAGATGATTTGCATTCCGGGGTAGCCACGAAGTGCTCTTCGTTGTCTTCCAGGTCGATATATGAGAAATGGACGTCGAAGAATTCCAAACCGCCAATCTTCTTGAGCTGTTCCTTGATGCGGCGTCTGCCGATAAGGGCATATTCCAGGCATTCTCTTACTTCCTCTTTGCCGAAGTTTCCATCCGGATATAACAGCTTGAGGAGTCCGCTCACGGTATGCTTTACGGCGATGACATCACGCTGGTTCAAGTCTTTGCCCAGACGGAAATATTTCTGGATGGCATCAGAAAAGGTGCGCTTGCGCATCTCTCTCAGGCATTCCGAAAAATAATCTGTGATAAAGCCATAATTATCGGTGAAGAACTCTGGGCGCATCTTGGGTATTTCCCAACCCGGCAGATAGAGATGAAAGCGGTCGAAGAAGGCGGCATCTATCATCTCTTTTGGAAATGGTGAGAGAAGATGTGAAACTTTTACCAGGTTCTCGATGCTTCCGTCGATATTGCCGAGAAAGACCATCGAGGCATCGGCTGCAATACTGTCCTTGCCTCGGCTGAATGAGCCGTTTGCCATATAGTCTTTCATAATCTGCACTCCGTCCTTGTCTTTCATCTTCATGCCTGCCACCTCGTCGAAAGCTACCACATCCCAGGTTCCCACGAGTCCTACCTGGTGTCTGCCCATGTTGTAGAAGAGGTTTGCCACGGTGGTCTGTCCGCCCGATACCAATATAGAATAAGGTGAAATCTGTTCAAAGAGATAGCTCTTGCCTGTGCCACGAGGTCCCAGTTCCACCATGTTGAAGTTGTTTTCTACCAGCGGAATCATTCTCGCTATCAGATGCTGCTGGGCGATGGGCGATAGGTTGGTAGGCTCCATACCCATACTTCTCAGCAACACCTGCATCCATTCTTCTTTCGAGAAATGCTTGCGGGCTTCTATATATTCATTGATGTCGGTAGCCGGCATCTGTACGGGTTTCAGAGAGAGTATCTTGAAGGGACTCTCTTTTGAATTCTCATCAAACTCGTAGGCGAGGGTGATGATGCACCAGATACCTCCGCCTAACAGCTTGTCGTACATTTTGATATAGTTGTCGGCAATGCGGATGCGGGAGATGTTGATGTTGAAAATCTGTCCTTCGTAGGTGTCGTTGTGCTCGTTGAGGCGAGCCGTCACCTTGTCGATAATCTTGAATTGTCCTCTGTCTCTTATCTTCGACTTGATTTTCTCGGCTTCATCTGGGCGCACGTAGTTGTCGGCAAGAATCTGTTTCACCATTGCCGTACCGCTTTCTATATCTTCCTCATCATCTGTGGCGCAATACATGCCAAGCAGGTACTCCAGTACGTAGCTTGGCACGTTCATGCCTTCTTTGATGAGTTTCGTCAAGTCTTTGCGCACCACCTTTCCTGCGTAGTGCTCGTTGAGCTTTTTATCTAGTTCGTCGGTCATATTTATTCCAGTCCTTTGATAGGTTCCACAAGTGGATAGAACTTTGGATAGTTGGCTTTTACGCCATCATCCAGGTCGATGGTGAGTCGATGGCTCGCCATTTCTACCAGCTCTTGTTCAAACTCCTTCACTTCTTTCACTTTCTCCTTTAGTTCGTTCACCAGTTTCAGGGCACGGTTGCGCGGTGCCTGGGTCAGGTCATCACGGAGGGTTTCTTCTTCAGCTTCTCGTAACTGCTGTTCCACCTTATTTATATATGGGTGTACATATTCGGCGTGAAGTTTCGATAGGGTATCGGCTTCCATGCGGTGCATATAGACCAGTGCCTTGAAGTAACCCTTCTTGTGCTTGTCGCCCATGCGGGATGAGAAGAGCCAGTAGATAGGTCGCTTGGCTCCCTTTACGCTGTACATCTGCTGATGGTCGGCATAATAGTCTTTATAGAGATAGTCTCTCAGGCTCTTGCCGATGGTCTGTTCGATATACTTTATGTTCTCGTAATACTGCTCCTCACCGAAGAGTGTCTTGATGGCGAGCTGGATACGCTCGGTCATATCATCGGCGAAGAAGTCTGGTTCCTGGATGATTGGCACGATGCCGTCGTCGTCGATGCTGAGGGTGCTGCGTGGAGAGTTCTCTATGCCGTCCACCTGCAAGTCGAGGCTGCTGAGGTCTTGATGCTGGTTGGCAATGATGAGGCCTGGCTTATCTACCGAATAGCGTCCCATAAAGCAACCCACCAAATAGCTGATGAATTGTTTGATGATTACATCATCGTGCCAGATAATCTTCTCGCTCTTCTCGATGCTTATCTCGCCTTGCTGCAAGATGGTTACCTCGTCGAGAGGAACATCGGGGGTAAGCTCGTCTTGTAAGCCGTAGTGAAGTATGAATAACTTATTTATAGCTTCTTCATTTTGCTTTAGCTTTCTATAATTATCTAACCATTTTTCCTTATGAATAGTTTGTAACTCTTCAATGGAGTTACTAGGTAATTCTTTTTTTATTTCGAGAAGTCTATTTGTTTTAAAATTCCAGCTTGTTTCATGATTATCCCAATCTGTTTTTGAGATGGAAATATTACTTTTAACAAGTTTGTGAATGTTTACATCTTGAATCCTTAAGTCTGGTAAATTCTTGATTACTCCACATTTGAAATTTATTGTAGGCATAGTTATTTGAGCAATGCACATAAAAACTTTTGAATTCATATATGCCATGCAACTTTCTATGTCTTTTCCTACAGCAATTTGCCCACCTGCATCAAATAGAAATCCACTAGGATAATATCTCATACCAAATTTTCCGACACCAACGGCAGTCCATGTACCACCTTCTTTAAAGTATAAATCCTGGCTAGGTCTGACATGACCTTGTAGCTTACTCATTTCATTTCTGGAATCTTTGTCGAATCTAATGACATTGTCATTATTTCCATACCATTTTCTAAATTCTCCTCCTTTGTTGTAAGGAACCCATTTGCCATTATTGTCAATATCAGAATATTGAGTTGCGTTGGTAATAAATGAGTTATTATTAATTTCAAACCATAAGCGCAAAAATCTTGCATTATCTGCAGTATGAATTCCTTCGCGTAATAAATAATGGTCTGAAAGAGGCTCTTTATGCTTAAAGCATGTGAGCATTTTGTCGCTAGCCCAATAACCAACCACATTTCCTGGAATATTTGATAACTTTTTCTGAAGTACATTATAGTATGCATTCTCTCGCTTTAGAAAAGAAAGTTCTTTATCTTGGCTATTTTTACCTTCAACTACTCTAAAGTATGAGCCGTAGGTTGGAGCGTGTTTGGCAAAAATAAAGGTTGTACATTGTACAATCTCTCCGCCAATTTCATCGAAAGCACGAGACCCTAAATGGATCATGCTATCAATATTATAATGGTTGAGGAGATCTAAACGAAGGTTTTTATAGGAAGTAATAAACATCCAAGAGTGCATATTTATCATACCTAATTTTCCTTTTGAAGAACAAAATTCCATACCTCTTTCCATAAATATTGCCATTATATCAGTTTTAGAATTCGGGTATTCCTTCTGCACGTATGCTTTCAATTCATCGCAGAATCCTTTCCCTAGATACGGTGGATTAGTCACGACACAATGGTATCCACGAGACAAATATTCTGCCTCGCTCTTCATCAGTCTCTGCTGTTCTCCAAAAAGTCCACCATTAACCTTAATCGCTGCATATTCCTCTGGTGTAACCTTCAGCAAAGATCCAATGGTATCGATATTCTCGAACTGCCAAATCAAACTCTTCTCGTCCCAATCGCCACTTGCTGCAATCGTCTCGTGGTCAATGTTCTCCAAAAAGATAACGTTTGGCTTTACCGGCTTACGACGAAGGTAACGGCTATAATATGCGTTAGCCTTCATGGTAAGGGCAAAGCTGGCAAGCTGATAACAACGCTTGTCAATGTCCATGCCATAAAGGTTATTCTCCAGGATAAGAGCCGGAATCTCCTTGGTTCGATAACCCTCTTCTTCATACATCTTGCAGAGCAAATCGAAAGCATACACCAAAACGTGACCACTTCCCATACAAGGGTCGATGAAGCGGATGTCTTTTACGCTCTGAATATCCTCCGGAATCGGGTCGGGCTGGTTGTCGGCAGGCTCAATGTAATAAGGCATTTCTGTTTTTAATGCCGTGTCGGGATGCAGGGAGGTCCAGATTCGTCCCAAGGTGTTCTCTACCATGTAGCGAACTATCCAGTGGGGGGTGAAAAGCTGGGTGGCTGCTGCTTGCTCGTCACTCTTCAGTCCACCCTTCTGACTCTTCTTGGCTTCGGCATCCGCCTTGCGCTCTGTGATATAAAACTGGTAAAGCCAGCCCATAATCTCTACGTTTTGGCAATCCTCGTCGGTCATGCCCTTGCGGATATCCGTCACGAAACTCTGCTCAGAAAGCAAGTCGGTAGGGAGTAGCAGTTCGGTATAGTCGCTGATAGACTCGAAGAGGAAAGGCATGGGGTTATTGTATTGGTTGCAGATAGCAATCAATAAATCATGGTAAATCTTTTCCTCGTCTTTTCCTAAAATGTCCAGCGAAATGCCAAGGTTCTCATCAATGTTTCCGCCCATCGCCTCCTGCAGGATTTCCGGACGTATCTGTCCTGCTGCAGGAGTGATGACCATCGGAACATTATAGCCGTTGGCATCCATAAAGCGAAGTGCCATCACTCGGTTGAACCAAGTGTAGGTCACTTCTTCCACTACATTCTTTTCGCCCTTATCGGCAATCTCCTTGCGGAGTGTATTGATTTCATTCTGTTTGCCACGAAGCTCGGCAGTATCTTCCGTCAAGATATAGTTCATTCTAGTCTTGATGGAAGATACCAGCTTTTTGCGAGTTTCCTGTGCAAATGTCTTTAATGCTGATGTATTCATATCATTCTTAATTCAACATGATGTTCTTATTCTGTTTGATGAGGCTGAGGAGCTGCTGGCGCAGGGCATCAACATACGCTTCTACATCTTCCTGCGATTCAAGCACCTGCTTGTCCCATGCCAGGTTCATCGCCTTTTCCTTTCTTACTGCAATCTTTGGCTTAGGTTGAGGAGGGGTTGAGCGTGAACCGTTCGTGTTGGAATCTGCTGTTCCGGAACCTGTAGCTCCAGAGGCGTCTGGTTGAGTATCAGTTACCGATGCAGCCTCTTCTACCCAGGTGTTGATGCTTTCGAAGCATTTGCCGAATGCTTTCTCCACATCCTCCTTCATACCTTTCAGGTTTCCAATAAATCTTTCCTCTTTCTCCTTGCTGCTCAGTATGGCAAACATTTGCTCCACCTGTGCCTTCTGGTTGTCTTTCAGCGTAGCGTAAGACGGCAGGTTGGTGAGTGCAGCAAGTTTGTTGCTGATAAGCGAGGCTATTTCCTGATGCGCTTCTTCCTGCTTGGTGGTAATCTCGTGACTGATGGCATCGATGGTCTTCTTGGCTTCCGACATACACTTCCAAGGAGTCTTGCTTATGTAAGCAGCATCGAGCTTCTGGCAGAGTTCTGTCGAAACATACCTCATATTGGCTTGATAACCTGTCTTGATCTTGCTGATGTTCTTGAAGATGTCAAACTGTTTGCCATTCACGAAGTCCTTGATTTCTTCCACTTCTTCCATGACATCATCGATGAAATCCTCAATCTCTCCTGTTTTCTTGTAGAGACTCGGATAGACCACGGCAGCCCACTTCTTCATCTGTTCGATGGCTGCTTGCAGTGGAGCCGTAAAGGCATAGCGGTGCTCTTGTGAGATGTTGCTGAGTTCAGAAATCTCTTCTTTCAGTTTCTGGATAAAGGCATTGTGTACCTCCTTGGCGCTGACTCCAGGGCTGGTTGCGTCATCAAACAGTTCTCTATATACATTCTTCAGCTTCGTTATCTGACTGTTGCTGATGGTTTCCTCAATATCAACAATGGTTTGTGCCTGCTGGGTACCATTGGTGAGATGGAACTGGAGATCACGGTCGGCAACCACATAGCCATTGCAGTGGAAGGAAATCTTATCCATCACGTAGAGTTTGGCAAGGATGCAGAGCACGGCAGTTTCATACCAACCGTAGCGGTTGCCACGGAAGTAATCTACCAGATCTTTTACCTTGGTGCGGACAGCACGGCTCTTGTCGAGATTCAGTTTGTTCATCACTTCCTGGCAGCATTCATCCAGTTCATAGCCCAATCGCTCTTCAGCGGTGCTGGTGATGATTCGCTTCAGCATCGTGTCGTCGTACTCTATCTTCAGCAAGGCAAGGTTCTTGTATTCCAGGTTCACCAGGCGAGTCATTCCTTCGGCGAGTCGGATCTTGATGTCGGTGCTGCGAATATCCGTCAACTCATAACCGCCTAGATAGAGACGTGCCTTTTTGGTAAGTTCAATGAGTCGGGCAACGATATTCTCACGGCGCTTTCGGTTGACGAGGCGCTTGTCGGTTACGATTTGCTGGCGATAGTCATCAGAGCCATTGGCCATCAAGCGGTTCAGGCATTTGTCAGCCTTCTTGAACATCACGATGTCGTCGGTCATGTATTTATCCTCTCCCAATACCACGCACAGTTGGTTCTGGTGTCTCGAAGAATACATCAGCATACTTGTGTCATCGGTGGCTCCTTCGTAAATCGGTGTCATGAAATGGATAAAGATATCTGCGTCTCGTCCGTCTTGCTTCCCATCCACCATTCTTCCGAAAGAGAATATCTTGTTGGGCGACAGCTTCACCTTATTATCATAGTAAATCTCATCACGGAAAATCTTCTTCAGTTCCTCGTTGATGGCATCCGGTGTAAGGTCTTCGCTCTTGATTTCATTCTCGATATCCTTCTCCTCATTGGTCTGATAATGGTATTCGTCGTTGGCACCTTTTTCGATATAGCTCAGATGAACCAGCTTGTTCAGGGCTTCGTGGATGTCGTTGCGTAAAGCCTGGAAGTCGGCATCCAGGGTAGGGAGCATCAGTTTGGTGATGTTATCTGCCGTAGATGGGAATCCCTTGACGTATTTGATGAGGAAGAGTGTCTTCAATACCTTGATGGCAAGCTCGTTGTCCAGCGTGCGTTCTGCCTGCTGGATATCGCTTTGAATCTTGGTCTGCAGAATGCCACGCAATCCCTCGTACATATCGCAGAACTGTACGATGTGGTCGAGGTCCTGGTGGGCGTATATCTTTGCCACTTCCTGGGTGATGGTGAGCAGACTTCGTTCGCCCACACTCTGCTGTTTTCCGCTGAAGGCATTGTTCTTCGAGAGTTCGATGATGCAGCTCTGTACCAGGTTAAACTGGTAGTCGATGAACGGGAAGTCGATGGCAAACTGCTGGTCATTCTTGTAGTTGCTCTTAAACTGGCTATTGTCGCCGAAGTTGAAGAGTGACTTGATGATATGGTTCTCCTTCTGATATACTTCGCAAAGCATCTGCTGAGGCTCCTCTTCCTTCTCCAACAGGCGTCGCTGAATCACCTCGTCGGCATTGGCGCTGGTCAGACTGATACGAGTTTCGAAGCGACCTTGGATTCTGGAAAAATCGTATTCCTGCTGTTTGTCGAGATTGCCGAGTGTGGCATCAATGTCCATCTGCGAGGTCACGATTACGATACTCTGTCCGTTGGTCTTATCTGACAAGCCTTCGGCGATGGTTTGAAGACTGAGCATTCGGTGCACGTCTTTTCCGATAAACTGTCCCACCTCATCAACGAAGAAGATGAATCGGCTGCCTGGCTGTTGCTTGTCGAGGTGTTCTTTAACCAGGGCAACGAATCCGTCGGTATCAATCTTGTAGTTGGCAATCTGTGCCTTGATGTTATCGAAGGCTGTTGCTTGTGGAATGCCATCAATTTCAGCCATGATTTCTGCCACACGCTGAAGTTTGAGAAGGATGCTTTTTCTGCCGTTCTCCCAGGTTTCGCCAAATCTCTTCTGGTATTCTTCCTTAAAGAACTCATATTTTCCCTTGTTGTCGAAATATCTTTCTATCTCAGCAATCTCAGGCTTCTTGTCATCGTATCCCATCTTGCGGTTGAATTCCTTGACGAAGATGTTGAGCACCGGGTCGATGGTACTCTTGGTGGTGGCATCCAGTTTTTCCTGAATATTGAAGAGTACGCTCTCGGTAGGAATGCGGCATGCTTTCTGGATGTCGCCACGAAGTTCGAAGTCTTCTGCCTTGCTGGCAAAGATTTCAGCGCATGGTTTACCGTCTATCTCATATTTGTTTTCAAGAACGTAAGAGAGTATTTTCAGAAGATGAGACTTACCGCTACCGAAGTCGCCCGAAATCCAGGTACATTTGGGCTTCTCGGGTGGCACGAGGGTATGGAAGAATTTAGGCAACTTCTGGTCCTGCTGCTGTTCGGCAGTGATGACAAATTCCGTGATTTCTACTTTCAGTTCTTGGATACTGTCTGCCTTGATAACGCCATTGATGGGGCGGTTGATATCTTTCTTGTAAATGTCTTGCTGTTTCATTGTTATGCTGGTTATGATATGATGTCACTCAAGTTCTGTCCACGATAGTAGTTCTCGTCAGAGATTCTGCCGAAGAGCTTGAGTTGAAGATTGTTATATTCTCCAGGAAAGAAGAAAATGAGATTGCTTCCTGCTGTCAGTTCATCGATGTTGTTGAGGATGCCATGCGAGCGGAGGAAGGGATAGACTCTTCCGATGGCATGGATGAAGACAAACTTGGGTTCCTGTTCTGCGATGAGACTTTGGATGCGGGGGATGATGACGGTCTTGATATCGAGCACACTGTCGAGAGTAGAAACCATGGTGTCTTTATCAATGTCTCTTTCTCCTTCCAGGATGGCATCAAGGATTCCTTCCTCTTGCAGAATCTGGGTGCAGAGGTCGTAGAGGTTGATGTTGAGGGAGGAGATGCCTTTCTTTTCCAGACGTTTCATCAGGCGTTCCACTTGTTGTGGAATGGCTGACTGCTGCCGGGTAGGGAATGGCTGTTATAGAAGTGGCAGTTCGCCACCCAGGTTTTCTCCAAAGTTGGGAGTGATGAGTTTGTTGTAGATATGCTCAAAGAGTGTATCCATGTTGTGGGATGTTGAGAGTTGAGTCATAATGCGTTGGAAATGTTATGAATGGATGGAGATGAGATGATTGATTTCATTGTTGGAATAGAGGAAGATGGTGAGCCAGCGAGGATGGTCTTTTACGATAACCTGTTCCATCTGCTCCGTGAGATAAGGTCGTCGGAGAATTCCCGTTTCCGTAGATTCGATGAGTTCTGTCTGTTCCATGATGCGGAACACTACCTGTCGGATCTTGGCAATGGTCAGTTCGGTGATGGATTCGAGTTCGGGATGGATATACTTCTTCTCGTTGAAGAACTCGTTGAAGTTGGCATACGAAACTCTGTCGTGCAAGGAGTAGAAAGCCTCTCGCACGTTCTCACGGATGAAATCAAAGATAAAAGGGTGGGCTTTGCAGATGGCAAGCAGCACGATTTGTCTTCTCGTAGCCATGTTGCCATCAACAAGCAGGGTGCGCTCCTCCTCGTTGAGCGCGTCGATGCGCTGCTTCATCAAGGAGAATACACGTTGGTTGGTGGAGAGACGGTTCTTCTCCATCAAATTTTCTCTGAAAGTCAATTCTTTTGTTCTTTTCCAGTCCCCATCGCAATCTCTCAGGGCTTCAGCCACGGCATGCATCTCATTCAGCATGGCAGAACCCGCAGTAAACGTGAGGTTGTAGGTCACATTTTCTTCTGTCATATAGAATGCTATATATACAATGGTATAGCATAACTTGACAGCCATGCTATAGTCATAGAGCGAAACTATCTTATCTGGGGAAACGGGTGTCTTCCAATACTTGGGGATGGATACAAAAGAAGCGTAGGCTTCCCTCATCCATCCTCAGGTATTGCCAGACACCCGCATATACGATAAGTTCCACCCACGCTATAGCGCAGGCGTTTATTGAACTTATTCATTCGTATATGCATCTTTAAAACTGGCAATTTTGAGGATGCTCCGAATAATCAAGTAAACGCTTAGTTTATTACTCTTATTATGATGTTATAATTTTGTTTCTGTTTCTTCTTTTTATTTTAAATTGTTCGACATCTGTTCTTTCATACAATGCATGTAAAGACTTACTTTTTATCGTAATCTTCTTCTACATGATTGTATGAAGATATTCGGTACAAAGGTAATAAAAAAAAATGAGATGCGGATGGATTTCCTGATAATTTTAACAAAGAATACATCTGGGAGGCCATTTATCTCTTACTGCTCATTTTTAATTTCTATTTCAAAATGCTTTCACACTTCATATTAACTATCTGTATCATAGCTAGTTGAGTATGAAAGGAGAATTATGAAGGGAGA
>URYG01000074.1 GCA_900551985.1 uncultured Prevotella sp.
ACATCGTTTGGATGATGACGCCACCTTGCAGATAGGCTGCATAGTACCAGCAGAACGGGATGATGAGCGAGAGCAGGGCGGTTAGAGCCATGCGCCATACGATGCCCCAGAAGTTCTCGCGCTGGGTAAGCATGAATACGCCCATCACGAAGCAGGGCAGGATGATGCCCACAGGACCTTTGGTAAGCGTGGCGCCGCTCATACAGAGGATGGCGAGCTTTCTTAGCTGGTGCTTTCCCTTCTCCCACCAGCGGTAGAGCAGATACATAGCTCCCACCATCAGGGCAGAGTTCACCATATCCACACGGCAGTTCATTCCGGCACGGTGCACCTCGAAGGCGGTGAGCGTGAGGATGGCAGCGGTGAGGCTGGTCTGTGTATCCTTTCGCTTGGCATAGAATACGAAGCCGCCAATGGTCATCAATACCAGCGATACTGCGGATGGCAGACGGGAGGTGAACTCGTTTACGTGGCCGATGAAAAGGCTGAAGAAAGCGATGCACCAGTGAAAGAATGGTGGTTTGTAGGGGATGTCGCCACCATTGTTGATAGGCAATATCCAGTTGCCATGTTCCAGCATGGTGTAGGCAACCACCGCCTCGCGCGGCTCTCCCTTGGTGTTGAAATCAGAGAGTCCGAGGAATGGAATCATCATCACGATAGCCAGGATGATGATGAGCCATAGGGCTTTGTTGTACTTGATGTTCATGTCTTATCGAAGTCTTATTATGTTATTTTGGCTGCAAAGTTACATATAATTATTTGTTTATAGACAGAATAAGGCAGGAAATTTTGCTTTTATTGGGATATAATTATTAACTTTGCAGCCGATTTCTAAAGTAGAATAAAGATGAAACGATATTTTAAGGCTTTGGGTTATCTCCTTTCGGTGCATGTATTGGCATTGCTGGTGATGACTCTTTTCAGATTGGTGGAATTCATCGCCCTGCATGGCATGATAGTAGATGCAGAGGCGAGTAGGGTGATGGCGTTTGTCAAGGGTGTATGGTTTGACAATGTCATTGCTTGTTATATTTCGGTATTGCCTGTGGCTGTGCTCCTTGTTGCTGCCAGCCTGGGGTGGTGTCATCGCCGTTTGCTGCGTGGCATCAACATCTGGTATGCGGCATGGTTTGCCATCGCCTTCATGCCTTCGGCAGCCAATACCCCTTATTTCCAGTATTTCTTCAAGAACATCAATTCCAGCATCTTCGGGTGGTTCGGCTATGTTGCCACCACATCGGGCATGCTCTTGCAGGAGTCTTCCTACTGGCTCTATATCGCCCTTTATTTCGTGTTTACGGGGGCGTTTATCTATGCGCTTATCCGTTTGCGCCGCTACTTCGAGGGGCTCTTTCTGTTGCCTAAGGACAATATGCACCTGGTGCTGGTAGTCAGCCGTTTCCTTATTTCTGCTGTGATGATAGGTGCCTGCCTCTTCGGCATCCGTGGCAGAATGGGCTATAATCCTATCAAGGTGAGCCAGGCTTACTATTGCGAGGATTCTTTCCTCAACCAGCTCGGCATCAATCCGGCGTTCAATCTCCTTACTTCTGCGCTCGACGATATGCGCAAGGAGAACAAGGAGCTGCATCTCATGCCATACGCTGAGGCTATCACGAATACCCGCCAGTGGCTCGGTATCACGGGAAAGGTGGATAGCACGAATATTCTGAAGCGTGAGGTGGTGAATGATTCCCTGATGATGAATACTGGTCAATCTTCTGCAAAGAAGAATCATCCTAACGTGGTGGTGATTCTGATGGAGTCTATGTCGGCAAACCTGCTGGGAACATTCGGCAATCAGCAGCCGCTCACCCCAACGCTCGATTCGCTCTATCATCATTCCTTGGCGTTCACCCACTTTTATAGTGCCGGCATCCATACCAACCACGGTATGACGGCTACGCTCTATAGTTTCCCTGCCCTTATGTTCCGCAACCTGATGAAGGGAACGGTAACTCCGCGCCGCAAGGGTATCGCCACGGTGTTGAAGCAGTATGGCTACGAGAACATGTTCTTCATGACTCACGAGGCACAGTATGACAACATGAAGGCCTTCTTCCAGACCAATGGCTACGATGACATCTTCTCTCAGGAGAACTATCCTAAGAGCGAGGTGGTGAACAGCTTTGGCGTGAGCGACCATTTCGAGATGGGCTACGCCCTCAACACCATCAACCAGAAGGCGAAGACGTGCAAGCCTTTCATGGCTACCATCCTCACTGTGAGCAATCATCCGCCATATATCATTCCTGATTTCTTCAAGCCGAAGACCAAGGAGAAGGAAACGCAGATAGTGGAGTATGCCGACTGGGCGATAGGCGATTTCCTGAAGAAGGCAAGCCGGGAGCCTTGGTATAAGAACACGATATTCGTGATTCAGGCAGACCATGGCAAGCTGGTGGGTAAGAGCGAGGGCGAGTTGCCGCAGTCTTACAACCACATTCCGCTCATCATCTTCGGTCCGGGTGTTCCACAGCAGCAGTATGCGGGCTTGGGCATGCAGGTGGATGTGATGCCTACGCTTTTCGGCTTGATGAATTTGAATTATGAGTACGAGGGCTTCGGCGTGGATCTGCTGAAGCTGCAGCGCCCGATGGTGTTCTATTCGGCAGATAACCAGATTGTGGCAAGAGATTATCAACGTTGCTTTGTTTATAATCCGTCGATGAACCGCAGTTTCTGCTATGATGTATTGCCGAATGGCAATCTGAAGGAAACGAAGCAGGAGTCTAAGTTCCAGGATTTGAAGAACTATGTCTTCTCGAATATCCAGGCAGCGGAGTATATCGAGCGACATCAGCAATAAAAAAACGATATTATCAGAAACGGTAATCCCCCACCACGCTTTGGCTGCGTGATGGGGGATTAACAGTTTATATAGTTTTTCAATATTTTATTTGAGGTAAGATGTTGCAGTATTCCCGTTTGAACCACAGTTCGAAGACGGGGTCAACCATCTTGAAGCCATCGCCCGATTTCTCGATGAAGTCTCTTTCTACAAGAGTCTTTTTGTTCTTGGTGATGGTGCGTGGAGCACCGAGTCCATATTCTGCTACAACCTGTTGGGCATTGAAATGAGTCTCTCCCATGCAGACGGCACGCAGGAATGCTATTTGTGAGGCAGGCATGCCATCAATATCGGTAATGAACATATCGGCATTGGTATCCAGAAGTTTGGTAAGCTGTGACTGATAGATTTCCTCTGTCACCTCTGTTGCCGTACGTGTCCAGATGAGAAAGCAGAATTGCTGCATGTACCAGGAGTGGCATTGCACGGCATTGCAGATTCGCTCTATCATATCATCGCTGATAGACTTGCCATAATTGTAGAAACTGTCGTGGATGAAAGGCTTCCAGTATTCCTTGGCTATCTTTTTCAATGTCATCATCTGCCCAAAACGGTAGAATGGATTCTTCGAGTTGCCGAATATATCCATCATCATGTGGCGTTTACTTCCATAGAGACAGTAGGTCGTACTATGTTGACCCTGCCATACCGAACGCATGGTTCCTTCCAGTCGTTTCCAGTCGGACAGGTTTGCCAATTGTTGGAACTCATCAATGCACACGATGACATGGATGCCTTTAGCCTTGGCAATCTTTTCTGGTAGATTGAGAATTTCCTCGGCACTTTCTGTCCATCTCTTTTCCATAGTGGAAGAAACGCCCTGGAGTACTGCACTTGCAAACTTGTTGTAGAACTCTTCCTCAGAGAAAATCTTGAAGGCATCCAGATAGCATACTCTCACATCCTTCTGCTCTTGCTTCAGCTCTTCCATTGAGGCTTTGACAAAGGAAGACTTGCCCCATCTTCTTGGAGAAATCAGTATCACGTTGATGCCTCCTCCAAGAGAAGAGTTTGGAAGTTGACGTAATTTAGGCTCAGGGGAGATTGTCCGTGGATAAGACAACCTCTCCTGAGCCTTATTCTTCCGTTACTTCCTCGCACATTACCATTACTGCTCCTCGGTAGATAACTACGAGTTTGTGGAGTTTAGTGGTCTTTACCGACTCCTTGACGATGTCGCTATTGGCATAGCGGCAGATTTGGGCAGAGGCTTCCTTGAAGAGAACTTGCAGCTGCTCATCGGCGGTATTGGTCTTGCTGTATTTCAGTTCGATGATGTAGCTGTCCACCATATCCTTGTAGATGTCGCAGAGCGGAGAGAGGAAGATGTCGGCATAGCCGCCATCGTTGTCTAGCTCAGAGATAGGGCGATAGAATTGGTTTTGGCTGGTCATCGCCAAGGTGAAACCATGCACGAATGCTTCTCCCTTCTGCTTGTCACGCTGAGAAGAGTAACGCTTCAGACTGTCGGCGATGAACTCAAAGTATGCCTTGTAGTTGCCATGATATGCTAGTTGAGCCTCCAGCTTTCCCTTGTTGTAACTATCATAGGTCAAATCATTTTCCTTGTAGGTATCCAAGAGATAGGTATACATCTGGTCGCGCACCACCTCATTAGGGATAATGAACTTGGTGCTACCATCGTATGTGCCATCTATCGTTACCATGCCGAAATAGAAAAGCAGACTTAGGAAGTTGTCTGGGTCGTTGATGCGCTCGGCAGGGAAATTCTCCACGAGCTTACCTGTGACGAATCCTTGGGTTACCAACTGCTGGATGATGCTGGCATCATGAGTAAATTCCTTGTCATGACGGATAAGCATACGTACTTTGTCATAGTCGATGCGTACATTGCTCTCCACCATATTCTTTGGAATGTCGTAGTTGTTGCGGATGTACTTGTCTAAGAAGTTAAGTACCATCACAGAATTGTACATCGTAGTTTTTCCGTACTCCTCTTCGGCAAAGCAATAGTTGTCATACCATGGCTTCATCACTTTGATGAGTTCATCCACGCTGTGATTGAACGGCAATACGCTGGAATAGTAGCCCAGCATATCTCTTACTTCATCCTCTGTGAATCCTGTCATCTCATTGAATTCCGGAGCCAGGGAGTAATTGGTGCCGATATTGAATCCGCTTGTCAGGTCATCCATGGTGACAGGGCTAACGCCTGTTACGAAGACACGTGCAAGGGTGTCGCCTGCAGCACCCTTGATGGTATCGAAGAATTTTCTGAGATATCCTTCGCCATGGGTCTGTGTGCGGTATCTCTGCTCATGCTCCTTGTGAGCAAGAATCTGATTGGTGAAGTGGTCGTACTCGTCAATGAAGAGATAAATCTTCTGACCAGATTTTTTGCTTTGTGTGCAAAGATAGTTTAATTGGTTGACGGCATCTTCCTGTTGGTTGAGGCCTTCTTTGGTACCTTCTGGTAAGAGATGCGAATATACATCCACGAAGTAATTAAACTGCGTCCTGCAATAATTATCCATGCCATGCTTGTAGTCGTTTAGGTCGCCTACAATAATGGCAAAGTTGAGATGGATGATGAGATAACTATTATGTTCTGGCGTAGGATTCTCACCAATATAGAGCTTGCCAAAAATTTCATCAAACTTGTCTTTCTTGTTGATGTCATAGTAATTTTCAAGCATGGAGATGGTAAGGCTCTTGCCGAATCGGCGAGGCCTTATAAAGAAGAAGTACATATTAGAGTCTTCTATTTCCTCGATGAAAGGAGTCTTATCTACATAGTAGCAATCCCTTTCAATCACATCCTCAAAATTCTGCATACCATAAGGTATTCGCTTGCGATAGATTCGCTTTTTTCTTTCTCTTACCATAGTTCTTTACTTTTTGCAATGACTGAGTACAAAGTTACGAAATATTCTTGAAAGTCGATATGCTAGTGGCATTTATTTATGAAACTTTATCAAAGATAAGATGCCAGCACTTGGGCTGGCATCTTATTGTTACTTAAAGAATCTGTTAAGCTGTTTGATGGCCTGGTCAAACTGCTTCGCTGGCAGGCGATAGTTCTTTACCGGATTCATATGAGCATCATAAACATCCAGGGCACCATCGGCTGTCTTTTCCAGGATGGTGTCGTTGTTGATGATGAAGGCATAGTTCAGATTGCTGCCTACTACATGCCATAGTCTAGGCGTCTTATCCATCATCATTCTGCCCATCGAATAATCGGCAGGATTGTTCTTTACGCCCAGATGATTCTTCATCAATGTAGGAACCACATCATAATGAGTGGTGCGATGCATAAACTTCTGAGGCTTTGCGCCAGGAACATGCCAGATCATAGGTACGCCAATCTGGGCTTTGGAGAAGTTGCCGTTATGTCCCCAGTAATTATGATGGTTCTCATTGAACTCCTGACTGTGGTCGCCCGAAAGAACAATGATGGTGTTATCCATCAGTCCCTCCTTCTTCAGGGTCTCGAAGATGCGGCCCAACAGCAGGTCGTCCTGATAGCAGCAGTTGCGATACATATTCCAGAAAGGAGTAGGATCCATATCGTTGCTGAGTTTGGTATAGTCGGCATACGCCCAAGCCGGCTGGAAACGCTTGTTTTTGTCGGCAGGAAGTCCAAAGCTATGAGGCAGGTCGAAGAACAGGAATGAGAAGAAAGGCTTCCCGCTCTTCTTATGCTGCTGAGAATCGCTGATGAATTCCTCTGCTATCCTTGTATCTCGCTCCAGCGGAGTATTGCCTTTCGTCTCGGTATGGATGCCTGGCACCCCACCAAAGATGACTCTCCCGAACGGCGGATCAGCAAAGGTGGCACTAGGATAGGTCTGTATCTCGTAGCCCAGTTCCTGCAGGCGCTTGATGAAGAGTGGCTGGATATGAGCAGGGTCGAAACTCTCCCAGTAGTAGCAGGATAGTCCGAAGAAGAGGCTGAACACGCCGCTTCGGGTTCCATTACTGCCGCTCACGTGATTGCTGAACCATTGGTTTTGCTGTGCAAACTGATAGGCATTCGGCATGCATTCGGCTGTTAAGGAACGGGTATTCCAGGAGTCTATCAAGATGAAGATGATATTCGGCAGCGAATCAGGGTTCATCTTTTCCTTCTGTAGCGGCTGGATAGGATATTGGATATCTGCACTCTGTTTGCCATTCATCTGTATCATGCTTTCTCTAGGAGGAGTACATCCTAACTTCAGCAACAGGCCATTCGAAGTGGTTGGAAAGTAATAAGGCAACAATGCGCTGCTCTTCATCACGGAAGGCTGCTGATAGAAAGCTCCATAGATATGGCAGAGATGGGCAAAGAGGGTGCTGCCGATGATGCATCCTGCGATGGTCCAGGCGTATGCCTTCTGGCGTTTCTTCCATAGAAGATAAGAGGCATACCATACACCGATAACGATAGCTGCCACAACCAGAAAGAGTGCTATCTCCTTCAGATACAGCATTATATCGAAATTGAAAATTTCTCCAGCTCCCTCGCCGAATACCATACTCAATACAAAGCCGTTGATATGGAAATGATAGATGGCATACACCTGCGAGTTGAGATAGTTGATGATGCAGAGCAGTATGATACCAACAATCTGTACGATTCTAGCCGTCTTGGTACATCTGCAAAATGTAAAGATGAGGCTGAGAAGATAAGGTATCAGCGCAAACATGGCTGCATGGCTGATGCAGGAGGTTATGAAGAATAACCATCCTTCTAAATCCATCATTTCGAGTATCGAAGAATCGGTGATGTAGAGTCCAAACTGCAGAGCAATTAATAATGTAGAGAAGGCATAAAACAAGAATCCCTGTTTTGCTTCTCGAATGCGCAAATTCAGTCCCTCCATTTCAGAGAACTTTTGCTTAAATATCTGATATTTCATTGTATGAGTATCGTTTTGCCTTTATATACTAAAAAACATTGTTATTTGAACATAGCCAATGCTTTCTCTATGATAGGAGCCATGTCATAATACTTGTATTCGGCAAGGCGGCCGCCAAAGATTACATCTTCTTCCTGGTCTGCCAGATTCTTGTATTGGGCATACAGTTCAGAATTCTCCTTGTCGTTTACCGGATAGTATGGCTCCATGCCATCCTTCCATTCGGTGGAATATTCCTTAGAGATAACCGTCTTCGGGGGCTCATAAACATCTGTTCCGAACATTTCAAAATGCTTGTGCTCTATCACTCGGGTATATGGCACTTCGCGCTCTGTATAGTTTACCACGGCATTGCCCTGATAATTAGGGCTGTCGATGGTTTCCTGCTCAAAACGGACGGTGCGATAGTTGAGCTTACCAAACTGATAGTCGTAGAACTCATCTATCTTGCCTGTGAAAACCAACTTAGAGGCAAGCTCTTTCCAATGATCTTTCAGCAACCCCTTGTTACCGTTTGGAAGTTCTATCTCGTCTTTAAAGAAGTCAACGGATACCTTTGTGTCTGCTCCCTCAAGTAAGCCATCGATGAGTTTGTTATATCCACCGATAGGGATTCCCTGATACTTGTCGTTGAAGTAATTGTTGTCGAAGATGAGGCGTACCGGCAGGCGCTTGATGATGAATGCTGGCAGGTCTGTACATTTTCGTCCCCATTGCTTCTCTGTATATCCCTTGATGAGACGCTCGTAGATATCTTTACCGATGAGCACCTGTGCCTGTTCCTCCAGATTGCGAGGCTCACTTACACCGTCGGCCTTCATCTTAGCCACGGCTTCTGCCTTCTGCTCATCAATTTTAGCCTGTGCTTCTGCTGGTGTGGTTACGCCCCACATCTGATAGAAGGTATTCATATTGAAAGGCAGGTTGTAGAGCTTGCCCTTGTAGTTTGCCACAGGTGAGTTGGTGTAGCGGTTGAACTCAACGATAGAGTTAACGAAGTTCCACACCTCTTTATTGGATGTATGGAAGATGTGGGCACCATACTTATGTACGTTGATGCCCTCTATGTTCTCGCAATAGATATTGCCACCGAGATGTGGTCGCTTATCTATCACCAGACAAGTTTTTCCCTGTTTATGAGCCAGGTGGGCGAATGTGGCTCCGAAGAGACCGGAGCCAACTATGAGATAGTCATATTTCTTCATATTTGCTAATTGATATGTTTATAAATATTAGCCAACTCCAACGCAGATTTTTTCCATGAAAAATGTTTTAGTCTTTCATTCTGCTTTTCTATGAGTTTCTTTTTCTCTATCCCGTCTAGATAGTAGAAAGTTTCAAACTGTTCTTCGAAATCAGTTCTCTTTTCATCCATGTGGAAGTAAACTGCTGCGTCTTCTGCGATTTCCGGAAAACAACTGGCATGATTGAGTAAAACTGGGCATTCAGCTTTGTAAGCCTCAAGAATCGGGAGCCCGAACCCTTCGTATGATGATGGGTAAACGAATGCCAGGGCATAGTGGTATAAGTCTAGCATTTCTTGATCTGTTTTGATAAACTCATGTATGAATCTATCTTCCATTTCCCATGATTTAAACATACTTTTTTCAGTCTCATTGAAAGGCTTTCCTGTGCATACTACCTTCAGTTCCTTGTGTCTTTTTAAAATAGGTACACATTGCTTGGCAAAGAAATCAAAGTTTTTGTAAAAGTGACGTTCGCCAACGAAAAGTATATATTCAAATGGATGTCTGTTGTTTTCGTTTGGCGTATAAGGAGTTTCGTCTGATCCATGATAAACTACGCTCACCTGCTCTTCCTTGATATTCATGATACGGCATAAATCCCTTTTTGTCTGTTGGCTGACCGCAATGATGTGATTTGCTTTTGGTATGACAAGATGTTTTTGCAGAATCTGATAGTCATTATGGTCATAATACTGATTGTACTGTTCGGGTATCATATCATGTACCGTGACAACATAAGGCTTACTGCCTATGTACTTGAGGAAGTAAGGGTCAAAGAAAGTTGGATGAAACAAATCGAAATCCTTAGACTTGATGTCACAGACAGACTTGTATCTATTGATTCTTGGAGTACGATCTAATCGTGAATATTCTCTGAATTTTGCATTATAATAGAACTTATATAGCATTTTCTTTATTGCAGAATCTTTCTTCCAGAGGAAGTTATGATATAATTCTCCATCTGGTTTAATTCCTAATGTTTTGAGGTAAACATTGGCAGATTCCATGACGCTGAGGCTTGCTTCAATGTCTTGAGGCAAGTGGGAATATAATTCGGCAAAACAACGTGATACGCCTCCATGCGTTTGCATATCGAAGGCTTGACTGTCATATAATACTTTCATCTTACTTTGATTTAATAGACAAATCTTTCCATAAAAATTTAAAGCCTGTACGTAGGATTTTCCAGTCGCGTGATACTGGTTTCATCTTCAGAGCTTTTTTCAGTTTGAATGCAAAATCATCATTGATGCGTTCTTTTTTTTCTTCTGCAGTCTCTTTTATGTGAGGCAACTTGCTGGTGCTTCCAAATAACTCGGAGAACACCTCTTTTCTTTCCTTTTTCAATAAGTCACCATTTGTAAAAGAGATGCCATCAGTATAATATACAGCAACAATAGTGTTAATAGCTTGGTATGAACATTTTTTGAAATACCAGTTTTCCAGGAAATGTGCCCAATCTGATACGATTTTCAGATTTTCATTGTAGGGGTGCTCCTTTAGCAACTGAGTCCTTGTAAATGTAGATTGATGCTGCAGAACTTTATCTCTGATAAATCGGAACGACATGTTCTGTGGTGGAAGGCAGAGTGAAGCCAGTTTGTAGTCTATGATAATGGTTTCTCCCACGTAGTAGTCTGAGCCATTGAGCATCTTGGCAGCATTCTCCAAAGATTGTGAAGAAAAGAAATGATCGCCCGAATTTATGAAGATACAATATTCGCCTTGTGCCATTCTTATGGCTTTATTCATGGCATTATATACCCCATGATCTTTTTCACTAACCCATTGGTTGATATATTCTTGCTTAGATTCTATATATTCCTTGCTGCCATCTGATGACCCACCATCAACGATGATGTATTCAAAATCGCAGAATGATTGCGAAAGCACTGAAGAGATTGTTCTTTTCAATCCCTTCAGATTATTATAGTTGACTGTTATGACAGAAACTTTCTTTTTCATTATTCGTATAAATCTAAATTAGAATGTTTGTAGAACATCAGCTTGTCCATCATTCGTTGATACAATATGAATTTATTAGGGTGTTTTAACAAGAGATAAAGCAAAACGCGTTCCTTGAAACTCTTTTTCTCTATACCGATTAGAGAAAAGGCCTTGAGGTCCTTGGATATCTTGCTTACCATAACCCTGATTTCTTTCTGCTTCGATAGAGAAGTTTGGTTTCTTGATACGTATTTAGCCGCTTTGATACCTCGCTTTACTACCATTCTTTTGGCAATCTTGCGGAAAGGAGAGCGCTTGTAATAATTATATCTTGATATTTCTGCCTGAAAGAATTCATAATATCTGTTGAGAGATAAATCGTGGACGATGCTGCTTTTTCGAAGCCGGTAATGATACAGCGGCTGGTAAGTATAGACCACCTGTTTGGCATTTTCGAACCAATGTGGCAGGATGCTATAATCTTCGTAATTCTTTGAAGTAGGCATCGGCTCGTTAAGCAGTTCTCGTTTGAAGAGCATTTGCCAGATATAGCTCTTGATTTTATCCTTAATGACAAGCTCCTGTATTTCTTGGTTCTTTAAGATATATCTCTTATCTGAAGCATTTTTGCAAAGAGTCTTGTTCTTACTTTCTTCGTAATGATTACAGATAGCAATGTCTGAATTGGTAGTCTTTAAGTCATCCATCAAGACTTCATACATAGATTCTTCAATCCAGTCATCGCTGTCAACAAAGCCAATATAGGTTCCCTGGCAGATTTCAAGAGCTTGGTTTCTGCAATCTGCCTGGCCGGAATTAACTTTGTGGATGACTTTGATTCTAGCATCCTTTTGAGCCCATTCTTCACATATTTCAGCCGAGCTGTCTGTTGATCCGTCATCTATAAGAATCAGTTCCCAGTTCTTGAATGATTGCTTTAGAATAGATTCTATGCATTGAGGCAAATATTGTGCTGTATTATAAACGGGAACGATGATGCTTAATTCACAATTCATAATGCTTGAATATTTTTATAATCGTATTTTTGAACTTTTATGTGCATTGCATATAACGTGCTGTCAATAAGTGTCTTGAGCTTCCATGACCATGGCGTCTGAGGTCGGATACCCTTCCATCTTGTCATGTCCAGGTATTTGAAGAATAGCTTCTGATACGGACTCTGGCATATATGGAGCCATGGTTTTCTGTGGCCTGTGAAATGTATGATGACAGGATGTTTTAATTCCTCTAGTAGCTCCGGTATGGCTTGCTGGCGAAGATGCCTTCTTTTTCTAAGGAATCCGTCTTGTATATTCCATCTGAAAGGAATCAGGAGTTTTCTGTCATGCAGAAGTCCGTTGAGTATGTCCTGATCGTTGAAGATTAGCTTTTCTGCATATTTTTCTGCAAATTCCAAACTGGCTTTACTCAGATGGGTTTTTCTCCAGTAATCCAAATTGATGATGAGTACTCCCGAGTTGAAATAGGTATCTTCCTGAGGGTATTCTAGGCGGGTGTAGTTGTTTGCTTTTCCGCTCCACATGTCTTCTACGGCAGCTACTGCGTATGAAGTAACATCAGTCTCCCACAAATCTTTAATAGAACCGTTTATAATCAGATCGCAGTCCAGGTAAAGTACCTTATGTATCTCTGCTGGCAGAATATCTGCCACGAAAAGCCGCAGATAGGCAGCAAGCGATATGTGGGCGCTTTTGAACGATGAAAGACTCATGTTTAGATTGTAAGCATAAAAGTGTATTTGCTGATCGTATTTTTCTACTTCTTCAGTAAGCATACTTTTGGCCTCATTGCTGAGTTTCTCAGCAATGATATGGAATGTTATCTGTTCATTTCTGTTATTGTACATGACAGAAACTAAAGTAGTACAACATTGCATAATGTAATTATCATCTATGTTACAAGCTATATGAATCATATCTTTGTCTTTTTAGAAGAAATGTACTGAGTGTACAAAACTTGCTTGTGAATTGTCAGTTTTATATATTTTTAAGATTGTAGCTCTTCTATTTTGCTGAAAACTAAGTTTATATCTGCAATATTATATCGAGCGAAAAGAGTCTCGAAGGAACCCACCTTTATTCAGCTTCTGTGCCAAATTTACCGCTTGCTTCTTCATCTCTTTTTTCTCTTCGGAAGTGAGATTGGCAAGTTTATCATCCAGCTCTTCCATCGAGCTGATGGTTATACCTGCTCCTGCTTCTTCGATGATAGGAGCTACAGCTGCCTCTTTCCAGATGATGAGCGGCAAACCGGCACGGAGGTAGAAGGATACCTTATGAGGTGAATTCCATTTCAGGTATTGACCATATTCTCCCGAGCATCCATCAAGAGAATCGCCATCCCAGACCAGTCCGAAGTCGGCATCAATGTGCTTGATAAACTCCTCTGATGGTACAAACCCCTGATAGGTAATCTGAGGATTATCCTGCAAGCCCTGTAGTCCTTCTTTGTTTCCACAAACCAGTAATTGCCAATGGTTCAATGTCTTGGAAAGTTCTACCAGGAAAGAATTCTTCTTCATGCTCAAGGCTCCGGCATAGACCACCTTTACCTGCTCTCTTTCTGCTGCTTCTTCCGAGCATTTTGATGCAGAACGATAGTCGAATAAGCCCAGGGCACCAACTGGCTTTTGCAGTCCATGCTCTTTGAACCATCCTTTCATCTTCTCGTTTGATGCAATGATGTAGTCACTATTCGAAAGACGGTTTATTTCTTTCTGGATGGTAAGC
>URYG01000075.1 GCA_900551985.1 uncultured Prevotella sp.
ATATCGGTGTCAACTTTTTCTCTAGACAGAGCATCTGTTTATAGTTCTCAGAACTTCTACGAATAGTTCTTAGAGGTTCTATTTTGACACAAAAAAAGCGTGAACTTTTCCTGTTGTCCATTCCACAGTCTGAGGCTCTTGCAATTGCCCATCTAAGTCGAACAGACAACGTCAGAGCCCACGCCGATATGAAAATCTACACCGAAAAGAGACCTATATAACTCACCTATTGCACCCTTTTAAAAGGGTACAATCCATGCTTACAAGGTCTCCACGGATTGATATAATCACACCCGAGGGCATCTACCGTTGACCACATCCGAGACTTAGATACTGAGAGTTTGCAAGATTTCAGACTGTCTCAAACATAGCGTCGATAAACGCCAATCATTATGTCTGGATTGTTTCCCACCCAATGCCCGCTTTGGCATAGAAACATCAGCACTTTTAATGTTGATTCCCTACAAGCTGCACGGCGTAGACTACCATCCCTGTCGCCATAAAAGAACTCGTCTCAAAGCGGCAACTACAGTTTGGTCTTTACAATCCACTTGCAAATTTAGCACATTTTATCGAAACAACAAAATTTTTAGCAATGTTTTTGCGAAAAAAATGAGAAATACCTATATAAACATAAGCTAAAACCGATATAAGCGCAAGCTAACGCTTATATAAGCATCGCCTCACACCGATATAAGCATTCAGAAATGCTGCCATAAGTATCCTCCCAAACAAATACCCCTGGGATGTTACCCATTCGTAATTTTTCAAAATTTACTTTCTTGATATTCAGGCACCTACAAGCAAAAAAACGGCTTATGCTATTATACTATATATACTTAACTAACTTTACAGACTACTAGGTAAGGATTTGATAAATGGTTCACCTATCCGCCAAGACTTTTTCAAAAAGGCTTTAGAATGGATGGCTGAACATGAAACTCGCAATGGAAAGTCACAAAGTGCCGTTGGCTATATGGCTGTTCATCAACACGACAAGAATGCCATTCCTCTTTGGACTTATTTTCAAAACGTATTGCATTGGGCTATATCTACATTCAATATGAAGAAATAGGCATACGTCCGTTCGATGCAGACACATGCCTATTTTTATGCGAAACCAGCACATGATTCCAGTATTTTTTATTACCTTTGCACCCAAAATCAAAAATATCTATTCAATATGGCTATTATAAAGACAGTAGAAGGAAAGACTCCCCAATGGGGAAAGAATTGTTTTATCGCAGAGAATGCCGTGCTGACCGGCGACTGTATTCTTGGTGATGACTGCAGCATCTGGTATAGTGCAGTATTGCGCTCTGACGTGGATGCCATCAGATGTGGAAACAGAGTGAATGTACAGGATTGCGCCTGCATCCATCAAACCGGTACGATGCCTTGCATCCTGGAGGATGATGTATCTGTGGGACATGGTGCCATCGTTCACGGAGCGACAGTTAGAAAAGGTGCACTTATCGGCATGAATGCCACCGTGCTAGACAAAGCCGATATCGGCGAAGGAGCTATCATTGCTGCAGGCGCAGTGGTTACCCATGGCACAAAGGTTCCTGCACATGAGATTTGGGCGGGTATTCCAGCCAAGAAGGTAAAGGCCTGCGCTCCCGGACAAGCCGAGGAATTTGCCAAGCATTATTCCGGATATATCAAGGACTGGTATCTGAAGGAAGAACAGACGTAGAAGATTACAAGAACGCTAATAGTTTGAAACATTCAACTTTTTACATAGAAAAACTCAGGCTGCTTGGGGTCAGCATAAGCCCTCTCGAATTTCCAGCTGACAGCCTTGTACAACAAGCCTCCAAAATGGCGAGCATGCTCAGGACAAACCACGATACATCGCCCACAAGAGATACATTTCTTTTCATTGGTCTTGTAAGGTTTATCCATGTCGATGGCATCTGCGGGGCACATCTTTGCGCAAGCATGACAGAATGTACATTTCTCCTTACTTCCTTCGGGAAACAAGGGAATAGGTTTAGTATCACGATAAGGACAACACATACTATGATGGCTGGAGTATTGTTTCCAAGAAAGCGCTTCAAAGATCGAGCTGCCATTTCCGGAACTCTATCGGCATAAGATGGTACGCCCACGATCAGCAGGTCACCATCACTACCGAGCGAAATATGAGCCTTCATTGCTTCTGCATTGCCACACCCTAAAACAGGTTGGAAATAGCATAAAGAGGATTGACTATTATCTTCTTACCCTTTGGACTGACAAACTCTCCGAAATTTTCCAAAGAACAGCGAATGGCATACTTTATATGCTCTTTGTCCATAAAGACATAAAGACTTGCCATCGAGCCTCGCAACCCAGACTTCACTTCCATCGGAACAATATCAATGCCACGAGACAAGACATAATCAACCTCCGAAACCGTTCCACGAGTTAGGTTTTGCCAATAGTATAAATCATGGCGTTCATTGGACGACATATACTTAAGCAATTCCAAACCTGCCACCATCTCCGTTAAACTACCTTTATCAACTAAGTCTGCAGCATTGGCAACCAATAGTTCTTTCACTATTGAATTAGTAGAATCTCCTATTCCTAACAGATTGAGCAGAAAGCCATGATCTATCAGAGTATACTTCACAAACTTCGGATTAATCTCCGCACCAAGCGGAATACCATTTGCCGCAGTATGCCATACAGGTATAATGATACCAGCATCTCTCAGCATCTCCAAAGCATTCTTAACTTGGGCAGTCGTATATCCCCCCTCCACTTGACTATACACGAATTTACTCCCCACTTGATGAGCCACGCTAAACAATGTTTGGCGCAACAAAGCAGGATTTACCCTAGCCTTATATTTCACAAAGTCATCTATATAAGTTTGCTTCAACTCACTAAGCACTGAGTCAACTTCCAAATAACTATTCGTATTGACATACTTAGCCACAGCAGCAGGCATACCACCTATAAGCAAGAAAGAACGAAACCTCTCCACCAATCGCTCATAGAAGACATTCATCAACGGCTTTAGATATGTAGCATTCCGCTTCATCCTAACTAATCCATCTTCACCTAAGGCATAAAGGAACTCATCAAAAGACATCGGATATACAAACATTGAACGGATTCGCCCCACTCCATAAGCACCTAAGTCCTTCAATGCAAATTCCAACAATGAGCCAGCCGCTACAACATGCAGTTCAGGATAATCTTCCTTGAAAAACCACAAGCTATGAATGGCATTGGGGCATGCCTGTATCTCATCCAAGAACAACAAGGTTTTGCCTGGGATAACGGGAACATTGAAATACGCCGCCAATTGCTCGGAAATAACCTTCACGTCCAAGTCACCATCAAAGAATTCCTTGACAGTCTTGTCACGTTCAAAGTTCACTTCCAAGAAATACGAGAAGGATTCTCCCAAATGCCTAATGGCACTTGACTTACCGACCTGTCGTGCTCCTCTGACAAGCAATGGCTTATGCTCAACAGAACATTTCCATGCTTCAAGCTCTTTGTCTATTTGTCTTTTCAAATACTTCATATCTCTTTTTTGTTGGTTCTCAATACAAAGATAGCACAAACGAACGCAATGAAAGCTTGCTTTCAGATTGCCGTGTGCTGCTTATCGTATGCAAATATAGCATTTTTATCCGAAAAAAAACATATCATTTAAATATTATTATAAAAAATCAGAGGATTTTACTATGTATTTTTATAAAAAGTCAGAGGTTTTCTATGTATATTTTGCAAAAAAGTCAGAGGTTTTGATAAAACATCAAGCATTTAATATCATTGAAATAACACCATCTATAAGTTATAAAAACTAAAAATATGGCAACTATTATTCGTCAATCATATATCGACAAGATAGAAAAATATCTTGGAAAGGAGACCATCATCGTGTTAGTAGGTTAACGTCGTGTAGGCAAAAGCTGCATGATGAAGATGATTCGTAACCGAAAAATGGCAGATGACGGCATCACTCACCTGCATCTTCGCAAGTTCCTGACAGAAGGAATATAAATGGTTTATGATAAGCACCATATAGCACGCAGGGATTCCTGCGTGCCAATGGTTAAGCTTCTATCAAATAAGCTTCTAGAATTACATCAAGTCACACTTCTCCTCGGTGTTCTTCTCTACCTTCTCGCCATCTTTCAAGATGCGAGCCTTATAGCCAAACTTCTCAAAACCTTTCTGGAGTTTCTCTGGGGTTGTCTTGTCGGCATTGTACTGTACCGTGACGGTCTGGTTTGGCACAGAAGTCTCAATGTTCTTAATACCCTTCTCGAAGCGCAGGTTGCTCTTGATCTTGTTCTCACAAGCCGCACAGTGCATCTGTGGGGTTGTGGTGAACACTACGGTCTTAATGTCCTTGGCAAAGGTTACCATTGCCACCATCATCATTGTGAACATTACTAAAATCTTCTTCATAACTTTTCTATTTGATAATTAAATTTTCATCTGAATTGAATCAACTGATTTATTGCTTCAATAATCCAACATTTAACATTCAACATTTAACATTCTCCCTTAAAAGTGTACTCTTACTCCTGCGTAGAACATTCTGCCCTCTACAGGTCCCCAAACCAAGGTTGGCTCGAAATCGCTTCCCCATGGGTTGCCGGCACCATAGATAGGAGTCTTCTGCTTGAAGCCCGTGAGGTTCTCGCCTCCCACATAGATGCTCCAATGACGGAACCATCTCGTAATCTGCGCACTCACCTGCTCGAAGCTATGGAAGCGAGGAGACCATGACTGGCTTCCATCTGCCAACTGGTAAGGCTCAGGATTCCTGCCTCCACCATTCAACTGCATGGTGGCATCAAATTGCCAAAGTCCAAGTGGAGTCTTATAGGAAGCCGTGAAAAGCGCCTTATACTTGCTGGTCAATGGCTTTTCTTTCAAGATTTTGCCATAATCGTACGTACACTTCACATCGTTCAGACGATAAGCCGCTGTTATCTCCAAGCCTTTGAGCAAAGGATAGGAGGCATCAATCTGGAAGGTATGCGAATAGGACTTGCCTATCAAGTTGTAAATGGCGATAAGATCCTTGTCGCTTTCATAATCCACTACTGCCTGATTTTTGAAATCGGTATAGTAATACTCGGCATTCAGTTTCAACGTCTTGCCAAACATCGGGATGTAGAAAGCGGTACTCACACCATAGTTCCAAGCCTCCTCTTGCTTAAGTCCATCCCCCGTAATCTGAAACTTCCTGCCGCTCGCCAAGAGATAATTGTACTCTGCCAAGCCAAATACCGTACGATAGCCCTTGCCTGCTGACAAGCGGATACTGATGGCATCGATAGGCGAATACTTCACGTGAAAGCGAGGGGTGAAGAAATTGCCATAGATAGAGCTGTGGTCGATGCGAACGCCAGCCATCGCCGTCAACTTAGTACCAAGCGTATAGGTATATTGAGCGTATGCTCCTGGAGTCGTCTCCTTCTCGTTTATTCTCTGCATCTCCGACAAAAGGTAAGGAGAGTCTTCTAGCCCAACTGTCGGTCTTGGAGAAACATTCACATTGGCGCGCTGTCCCAGGTAATCGTGATTGAGGCTCAAACCTACCGACAAATTGTGCTGATGAGTAAAATTAGTCTCAAACATCAGCGAGCCATAGAGATTCTTCTCATTGAGGTCGTAGAACTTGTTGCCATACTGGGCATCGAGCTGGTGCATCGAAGCCGAGGACATGAAGGCAATGTTTGTGCCATGCTCGTGATTGAGAATAAAGGCATGTTTCATATAACCCTCATAGCGGTTGGTATGGAGCTTGATTCTGTAAATATCATCACTATGAACATGCTCCTCATCCTGCCCGCTGGTACGAATCTCCTTCAAAGCCCCAAGTCCACCATGGAAGATGTAGTTCTTACCTTTATACACCCAACGGTTTTGCACATTATATTGTTCCCTGCCTGACATATCATAGAAGCCATCGCCATTGTCATCATGGTTTTTGAGGATATTCTCATGATGCAACAATATCTCCGTAGCCCACTTATCCGATAGATGAACATTAGCATCGGCGTTTACCTCGATTCGGCTCTTGGTATCGCCAAAGAGGTTCACCTCCACCTGTTGTTCATCCTCAGGTTGCAAGTAATCCACATTGATTTGCCCCGTAATTGACTCATAGCCATTCTTCACCGAAGCACTTCCTTTTGAAACCTGAATGCCCTTCATCCAAGGTCCCGGTACATAGCCGAGGGCGTAAGGGATGGCAGCGCCACGGAAATTCGGCAGATTCTCGGTGAGCATCTGTACGTAAGTGCCCGAAAGACCGAGGAGTTTGATTTGTCTTGCTCCAGTCGTGGCATCATTATAAGCCACATCCACCGATGGGTTGGTGGTGAAACTCTCGCCCAGGTTGCAGCAAGCCGCCTTGAAGAGTTCATCCTTGTTCACAGCGATGCCATTCACTGCACCAGCCAAGCGGGAAGTGCCCGCCTTGCGAGCCACCACCTTCACCTCGTTCAGTTCCTCATCCTTGAAGATGGAATCCAGCGAGGCGGTATCTGTTTGGGAATATCCCTTGAGTGCCAGCATCAAGAGGACACCCGTCAATATATATCTTGAATACATTATATTATACCTTTTTATTATGTTATCCTAATCTTTATTTAATGAATTTGAGCCTTAACGAATTAAGAACGACACTTACGCTTGAGCATGCCATCAAGGCACTTGCCCCCATCGGCGTAATCTGGAAGTTGATGCCGAAGAGATACAGGACACCTGCCGCCAAAGGGATGCAGATGAGGTTGTAGATGAATGCCCAGAAGAGGTTCTGCCAAATCATGCTCACCGTCTTTCTGCTGAGTTTCACGGCATCAGGTATCGTCATCAGGTCATCGCCCATCAGCGTAACCTGTGCCACATCCATCGCCACATCCGTTCCCTTGCCTATCGCCATACTGACATCGGCTAGAGCCAAGGCCTGGGTATCGTTGATGCCATCACCTATCATCATCACATGCTTGCCCTCCGCTTGGAGTTTCTTGACCAAGGCTTGCTTATCATCAGGCTTTACCTTGCTCTGATAATGCCCGATACCAGCCTTGTTTGCCCAATAGCGAGCCGCCTCTTCCCGGTCGCCACTCATCATATACACCTCGATACCTTCCTCTTTCAACAGTTTCATTGCCTCGGAAGCATGAGGCTTGAGGGTTTCACGAGACTCTAAATCATCCAATCCATCCCCTTTCGTAAAATCTACATTCTGATTAGGAATGGTGAGCGTACCCGTCTTGTCGATGACGAGGGCATTCACCTTACGGAGATTTTCGAGGGCAGCAGCATCCTTGATGAGGATTTGCTTCTGTGCCGCCTTTCCTATTCCCACCATCAAGGCAGTAGGCGTCGCCAAACCCATAGCACAAGGACAGGCGATAACCAATACCGCCACGGCACTCAGGATAGCCTGAGGCAGATAGGCATTGCCACCGATTATCCACCAAGCCAGGAACGTAATCAAGGCGATGCCTGCCACCACCGGCACAAACACCAAGGCCGCCTTATCCACGATGCGCTGTACTGGCGCCTTGCTTCCCTGTGCCTCCTGCACCATCTTGATGATATGTGCCAGGGTGGTGTTCTCACCTATCTGCTTGGCTCTCAGACGGAGTTTGCCTTGACTCGGAATCGTGCCGGACAAGACCTCATCGCCCACTCGCTTTGCCACAGGCATAGGCTCACCTGTAATCATCGCCTCATCCACGTATGCCGCATCAGCGGTCATAAAGCTCTCGGCTTGGGTTACCACACCATCCACAGGAATCTTTTCTCCTGCACGAACCTCGATGACATCACCACGTTGGATAGTGGAGATTGGCACTTCCTCCAACTTCTCGCTGGTAACCAGTCGGGCGGTCTTCGGTTGCAAGCCCATCAACTGCTTGATGCTTGACGCCGTGCCATCCTTCGCTTTCTCCTCCAGGCATCTTCCTGTCAAGACGAAGGTAATGATCATCACCGAGGCATCGAAGTAGGTGTGCCATTCAATGCCCCTTGCTCCCCATACCATTTCTCCGAAGAAGGTATTGAAGGCACTGAAGAGGAAGGCGATAAGGGTACTCAGAGCTACGAGCGAATCCATATTGGCGGTACGATGCTTGAACTGTTTCCATGCCGAGACATAGAACATGCGACCGCAATACACCATGTTCAAGAGAGCAAGAATCAGGGAAATCTGGTTGTTGAAAGCCGAGGTGTGGCTATCCATCATCATGCCATCGCCCATAGAGGTGGTATTCTCCAGGCCAATCGATACCCAGCCCATGGAGAACGCCATCACGAGAATGGCGAAGAGCCAAGACAGAAGAGTCTTGCGCTTCAAGAGAGTAAATTCACGGCGATTGATTTCCTCAGCACTACGATCGGCCTCGATGACGAGGTCATAGCCTGCATTGGAAATCTCTCGTTTCATATCTTCGAGGGTAATCTTCTCTGGGTCATAATCTACAAGGGCGGTGCGTCCTGCCAGGGAAACCGTGGCGGAATTTATGCCCTCAAGGGAATTGAGCTTACGCTCCACATTGGCAGAGCATACTGAGCATGCCATGCCAATTACTGGTATTGTTTTCTTCATTGTTTCTTTCCTTATTTACATTATATATATGTATGCGACCCTAAGTTTTTACTGATAGGGATAGGCATACGACAATCTTGGTTGCAAAAGTACAAAAAAACTTTTGCAACCTATTTGCAAATAGGGAAAAATCAAATAATCAGGGTGTTAAGGAGGGCAAGATAAGCCCTTGGAGGCGAATGCGGAACGTTCCGATTCCAATATCTTGCCTTCTGAATGCTACAGATAACAGGACGGGGCAACGTCTGCCAAAGAGCTGGCACGATGCCTGCAAACACAGGTGCAGCATCGAAATCCAAGTGTTGGATAGAAACTGTAGGCGATAGCTTCACCTGCTTCACATCCATGCAATGCTTGTTCACCTGTGCGCCCAGCTTGCCTCGGCAGCAGTCATGGTCCATGCAACGTTTCACACAACAGTCAGCCACCATACCCACCATCACCTTGTCATAGCGAAGGCAGTGCATGACGGTAGTGCCCACGCTCAGGTAAACCACCATGAGCGAGAGCATCAAAGCCATCAATATGTTGAGCGAACGTTTCATACCTAATTTTTTACACCTTCCTTTTCTCGGGTTGCAAAATTAAGCATTTTCATCAGAATAAGAACCTAATATCCCCATAATTTAATGACCTTTAACGGTTTTCCTTTTTTGCCTGTAAATGATACCATCTATAAGTGATAAAAATAGAGGCAAAAGCTGTATGATGAAGATGATTCGTAACCGTAAAACAGAAATGCGCCCGCACAATACGGACGCATTTCTGTTTTTATAAAATTTCCACACAACAGCTGTTCAGCTTCTTTCGAGAAAAGTAAGAGATAAAACTCTATCTTTCCACCTTGAATATGGCGGCACTTATGCCTGAAGCTTTAATCACATCAGTCTTTTTTCCTGATTTATACACAACCTTTCCTGTGGAAAGAACAGAAACAGCCTTACCACCTACGGAGCTGATATTGAGAGAGGCTGCCTTGGCACCAGGATTCACGATAACAACATACTTCTCATCACCCAAAGTGCGCTCATATACCATCGGATATTCCTGACCCTTCTGGTTCAGGAGCTTCCAATCTCCCTCATTGTCAAGAGCCTTGGCTGAATGACGCAAAGCGGTCAGCTTACGGGTATATGACAACAGAGAATTCTGATCTCCCTGCTGAGCTTCAACGGTCAACTTTCCGTTTTCCGTATCTACAGGGAAGTAGAGTTTATCAGGCGCACTCGTTGAGAAGCCGGCATTCTTGCCCTTGGTCCACTGCATCGGAGTGCGGGTACCAGAGCGCTCATTGCTACCCTCCTTGTTAGGGAGATTCATCTGATACTTCATACCAATCTCATCACCATAATAGATAAACGGAATACCAGGCATGGTGAGGAAGAAGGTCATCGCCACCTTCAACTGGTCTGGCGTATTGCGGGTACCGATGTTAGGGCGCTGGTAATCGTGGTTGGCAGATGGAACAGCGATGTAGCCGAGATTCTTGGTGGCATTGTATGCCTTGGTATAGTTCTCGCTAAATTCCTTAAGCGAACCCTTGCCCTGCTTGTCGAAATAGCAGTTCTGGTAACTCTGCTCCCACTTGCCCCATGGAGTCTTGCGGTCGAAGAACAGAGAGGCATAGCCCTTGAGACCGAAATGGATGTAGAAATCGATGTTGAAGCCGGCAGGAATGGCTTGCTGCGGATTAGCCCACTCTGAAATCAGGACGGTCTCAGGATAGTACTTGTCCTTCCATGCACGCATCTCATTCCAGAGCTTGGAAACCTCCTTCTTGTCGGGGTCGTTCTTGATAAGCGATGATGCCATATCTACACGGAAGCCATCCACACCCTTATCAAACCAGAAAGCCATGATGTTACGTATCTCCCTGCGGACAGCCTGTGGTCCTGGAGCATCTACGCCCTGCTCCCAAGGATGATTTGGATCTGGATGAGCAAAACCATAGTTCAAGGCAGGCTGGCACTCGAAGAAATTCTTCTCATAATACTTGGCACGAGGAGCATTAGCCTCCACATATCTTCCTCGGGTACTGGACTCCGGACTTGCTTCCTGATGACGGGCTTCTATTTCTTTCTTCTCACTCTCAGGGATATCATTCATCCAGATATAATAGTCGCTGTAACGCTGGTTAGGATCTTTCTCGGAAGACTCCTTAAACCAGGCACACTTGGTGCTGGAATGTCCTGCCACCAGGTCGAGACAAACCTTGATGCCACGCTTATGGGCCTCATTGACCAAAGTAACCAAATCGGTATTGGTACCGAATCGAGGATCCACCTTGTAGAAATCGATGACATCATAGCCACCATCAAACCATCCCGACTCAAAGATTGGATTGAGCCAGAGGGCGTTCACCCCCAGAGACTTGATGTAATCCAACTTGGAAGTGATACCCGGCAGATCGCCAATACCATTGCCATCAGTATCCATATAGGAAGATGGATAAATCTGATAGAAAAGTGCATCACTCAACCAAGCCGGTCCCTTCTTCTGTTCTGCCTGAACAGAAAGTGTGGTTGCCGCCAAAGCAGCAACCAACAGCATTTTATTCATTCTTTTCATGAGCATAATTATTAATTCAAGAAAACTTTCTTTCATAATAACTCAAAATTCTACATTTTATTGTGCAAGAATGCTAATTGCGAATCCACCACCTGCAACAGAGTTCAACTTCAAGACCGACTTACTGGTCACTGTTTTCTTCGTGATGACATAAGCCTGAGGATTGGTCTTGTAGTTGGCATTCTTTGCATCCTGATAGATGGTAGCCACATACTTCTTGCCCTTCTCGAGGAAATCGAGCTTTACGGTAGATTGATGAGCCTTCATGCCCGTAACACCACCGACAAACCAGTTATCAGAACCCTTTGCCTTGCGGGCAGCGGTGATATACTCCATTGGTTCAGCCTCCAGATAGATAGACTTATCCCAATCTACAGCCACATCCTTGATAAACTGGAAAGCATCCATGTGCTTCTCGTAATTCTCAGGGAAATCGGCTGCCATCTGCAACGGACTGTACATCGTTACATAGAGTGCCAACTGACCGCAGATGGTAGAGTTGCAATGTGAACCATTGGCGCAGTCCATCTCAAAGATACCAGGGGTATAATCCATCGGACCACCCTGCAGACGGGTGAAAGGCAAGATGGCGGTATGTCCTGGTTTGGTGCCTCCGAAAGCCTGATATTCTGTACCGCGAGCACTCTCGTTGCCAATCAAGTTAGGATAAGTACGGCAGAGACCGGTAGGACGCACAGCCTCATGGGCATTTACCATGATGTGATAATCGGCAGCACGGGTTACGGCATGCTGGTAGTGGTTGATTTCCAACTGACTGTAGTGATGCTCGCCACGAGGAATGATGTTGCCCACATAACCGCTCTTCACGGCATCGTAGCCATAATCCTTCATCAACTGGTAAGCTCTGTCCATATACTTCTCGTAGTTCATTACAGAAGAAGAGGTCTCATGATGCATGATGAGCTTCACTCCCTTGGAATGAGCATACTCATTGAGCGCCTTGATGTCGAAATCAGGATATGGAGTCAGGAAATCGAATACCTTTTCCTTCATATAGCCACTCCAGTCTTCCCATCCGATATTCCATCCTTCTACCAGGACTGCATCGAAACCATGAGCTGCAGCAAAGTCGATGTAACGGCGTACATTGGCATTGTTGGCAGAATGCTTGCCCGATGGCTTGGCATGTACATAGTCGGTTCCATCCAACTTCACGGTAGGATAATCATGGGTATAAGCCCACTCTCCCTTACCGGAAATCATCTCCCACCATACACCTACGTACTTCACAGGATGAATCCATGAGGTATCCTTGATCTTGCAAGGCTCATTGAGATTGAGAATCAGATTGGAAGACAGCACCTTGCGGGCATCATTTGTAATGACCATCGTACGCCAAGGGCTCTTGAACGGAGTCTGCATGTATCCCTTCATTCCCTGGGCATCAGGGGTGAGCCAAGAGGTAAAGGTCATGGTCTTGTCATCCAGGTTCAGATGCATGGCTGGATAATCTACCAAAGCAGCCTCATGCAGGTTGATGTAGATACCATCATCAGTCTTCAACTGGAGTGAGGTCTGTACACCGGTATCAGAAAAAACAGTCTGTGAGAGATTGCTGCTGACAGCAGCATGCAAAGCTGGACGAATGCCAGACAGACGGGTCTTGGTGTATTCATATTCCTGGGTATCGTAATCACCAGGAATCCACCAGGCGGTATGATCGCCCGTCATGGCAAATTCAGTACGTTCTTCCTTGATGGTAAAGTAGTTGAGACTGCCTTTCTGAGGGAACTCATAGCGTAATCCTACTCCATCATCATAGACACGGAAACGGACGTTCATATAACTGTCGGTGGAATTCTGCTTCAACTCTACCAGCATATCATTATAATGATTGCGGATAGACTTGTTCTCTCCCCAAACAGGAGTCCAAGTCTCATCGAAAGTGGAAGTTTTCTCATCGATGACGCTAAAATCGGCAAGCAGGTCCTTGCCATCCTTACCGCCCTTGGCGAGCTGATAACCCAGACGGCTAGGCTTGATGATGGTCTTACCCTGATAGGTCACACTATAGGTAGGCACAGTGCCATCCAAAGTGAAGTTCACCTTGATTTGTCCGTTAGGAGAAGTAATGTCTCCAGCATCTGCCGAGATGCCAAAAGCCAACAGAAGGCTTGCGAGCAAAAAAAGTTTTTTCATGTTTTTTTGTTTAAAATTGTTTGTTGCTGCAAAAGTACGGCAAAAATCAATAAGTTGGTGCGAATAGTAGGCTTTTGGTAGATGGGCGGTATCTAGAACCAATCTCACGGCTCTGAATATCAACATTTTGCAAATTCTCAAAAAAAACGGCTAGTAGATGCGAGATTCTCAATGTTTTTTATTATTTTTGCAGCGGAATCTAAAAATATAGGAAATATGAGACATCTTATCGTTATAATCATCACACTTCTGATGCTCCAGCCGATATACGTAAAAGGAGACAACAACCAGCTATACAAGCAACTGGATGCT
>URYG01000076.1 GCA_900551985.1 uncultured Prevotella sp.
ATGCCGTGCGTCAAATCATCGGTGGTTCTCCCGATAATTTGATCAGTTTCAAATTATCGGGAGTTTTCCTTTTAAATAATACATTATAACTCAACGCTATCCAGGCGGAATTTCAGCAAGCCGGCTGGTACCTTTACCATTACCTCATCACCTGCCTTTTTACCCAGAAGGGCCTTGGCGATAGGCGACTTGATAGAGATTTTTCCACTATGCAAATCAGCCTCGTGAGGATTCACGATAACATAACTCATGCTGCACTTGTTGGCAAGATTGGTAATCTTAATCTTGCTCAGCAAGCCAACGGTATCGCTCTTCAGGCGTGACTTGTCAATAACACGGGCATTCTCCAAGACCTTCTGCTTGAAGCTGATGCGGCTCAAAAGCTTGCCCTGCTCACGCTTGGCAGCATGATACTCGAAATTCTCGCTGAGGTCACCCTTGTCGCGAGCCTCAGCTATCGCATCGCGAACGGCTGGCAACTCTACGTTAACCATGTGTTGAAGTTCGGCCACGAGCTCATCGTAGCCTTCTTGAGACATATATTCCATTTTTCCTATTTTCTTAATTATCTATTTATCTTATTGTTCTTAAGAATGATGATTTTTAATTTCGGGGTGCAAAGTTACTAGTAAAACATGAAATCACCAAACTTTTTTAGTGAAAAAGTTGAGAATCCTTCGTTTTTGCCAATGGCAAAGGCTTTTCAAATCATTATTTTTAGGTATTGCAGAGGTCGGAAAATACCATTAACTTTGCAACCCAATTATAAAAACATTAAAAGAAAAGATAATGAGAGATAAAAAGAACAAACATTTTACTTGGAAGAAATACCACCGATGGTTCGGACTTGTACTATCCGTCTTCATGCTGGTATTCTGCGTATCGGGCATCATCCTGAACCATCGCCAGCTCTTTGCCGATTGCGATGTAAGCAGGAGCATTTTGCCTCCGGCTTATCATATTCAGAACTTCAATAACGGCATTATCAAAGGTTCCATCAAGGCATCTGATGATTCCGTTTTGGCCTATGGCTACGGCGGCATCTGGCTTACGGATTCAAAAATGAAAAGCTGGAAAGATTTCAACAAAGGATTGCCGGAGAACGTGGATGGCAGGAATATCCGAAATATGATACAGACGAAGGATGGAGAAATCTGGTGCGCTGCCACGATGGATGTTTATCGCTTCAACGGAAAGGAATGGAAAAGATTTTCATTACCCGATAATCATGAGAGAATCGCTGATATTGCATTGACCAAAGATAGCATGAGCCTCATCGCCATGACCCGCTCTGCCGTGTATGAAATATCAGGCAAGAAGATGAAAACTGCTAATGATAAGATAGATGCTGCAAGCGAAAATCTGATGGCAACCCGAAAGATCATCGGTCAACCAGAAGGCTTTACCCCGATGGTTACCCTCTTCAAAACCGTTTGGCATCTGCATAGCGGTGCTTTCTTCGGATTAACTGGCAGATTGATAGTGGATGCCATCGCCATCGTACTCATCATCCTTTCGATAACGGGCATCATCCTCTTTATCCTGCCTTACCGCATTCGCCGACAGAAGCGCTTACAGGCAAGAGAAAAGATGCAGAAGCTTGGTAAACAGATGGTTTTCAATGCAAAATGGCATAACAAATTAGGATACACGACTATCATCCTTACACTTTGGCTAGCGATAACAGGTATGTGTCTCCGTCCACCATTGATGATACCTCTGGCAATGAACAAAACCACAGAAAAAGTGAAGGATGGAAATGTCTGGCACGATAAACTTCGCGCTATCCGATGGGATGCAGCAGAGGGCAACTGGCTTGTTTCTACATCAGAAGGATTCCTTAGAGTGGATGAGCATTTCCAGCATAAACCTATCTTATTAAATAAGGAGAAGGCACCAAAGGTAAGTCCGATGGGAGTTACCGTTTTCGAGAGCGACGGCAAAGGTGGTTGGCTGATTGGTTCCTTCAGCGGCATGTTCCGATGGTATCCGGAAAAGAATCTGATTGTGGATTATTTTACGGGGAAACAGAATATAGAAAAGTCGATGATTCCGATTTCAAACCATCTGGTTAGCGGTTATTCCAAGGATTTCTTCAATGGAAAAGAAGTGGTTTTCGATTATAGCAAAGGAGCGAGTTTCGGGAAAACAACCTCTACCCCAGAAGTTCTTTCAGCCATCCCCATGTCACTTTGGAATGTGGCTTTAGAGCTTCACGTGGGCAGATGCTATTCTCCGCTTTTAGGTCCTCTTTCCGACCTCTTCGTCTTTATCTCCGGTTTGCTGATAACGCTGGTTTTGCTTTCCGGATATATTATTTTGCATCGGAGAAAGAAGAAGAGCCCCAAACTTCCTCGGAAATCTCTCTAACCAGATCTATCTTTGCCCATTGCTCAGCATCGGTCAGTTTATTGCCGATCTCGCAAGAGGCAAAACCGCATTGAGGACTGAGGCTTAAGCGATTGAGAGAAATATACTTGGCAGTTTCGTGGATTCTGGCGATGACCGTAGCCTTATCCTCCAACACTGGAGATTTGGAGGTTACCAAACCCAGAACCACCTTCTTGCCATCTGCCACATATTTCAATGGTTCGAAACCGCCCGAACGCTCATCATCATACTCCAGATAGAAGGTATCTACATCTTCATGAGCGAAGAGATAAGGAGCTACGGCATCGTAGGCACCTTTGGTGGCATAGCAGGAATGATAATTGCCACGGCATACGTGGGTGTTGATAGTCAATCCCTCCGGTTTGCCCTCAATAGCAAGGTTGTTCACCTTCAGATATTGCAGGGCTTCCTGTTCAAGGGTGAAGCCGTTGCCCACCTTTGCTTTCCAGTAATCACTATCCACAATCATTCCCCAGGTGCAATCATCGAGCTGGATGGTGCGGCAACCGGCTGCATAAATCTCCTGGAAAAAGGTGCGATAAGCCTGGGCAATATCCTCTATCAGCTGGGTGGTGTTAGGATAGAACTTGCGGGTGTTCTCGGCATTCTTGCCACGAAACAGTTCCGCAAGAAACTGTGCAGGAGCCGGAATCGTCTGCTTTGCCTCGAAGATATATTCGCCCTTGGCATCCAACTCCTCAAACTGCTTCACAAACAGGAAATCCTTGATAAAAGGATGATTCTCGCCGGTAATCTTGCCGGTCAGTTGGATAGAGCCCTTGGTTGTCTCCTCGCCATGAAACTGATAGCCATGCTCCAGTTCAATATGTTCCACACCATTGAATCCCCACATAAAGTCGAGATGCCAATAGCTGCGGCGGAACTCGCCATCGGTGATATAAGGCAGGCGATGCGCCTTCTGCTGCCTGATGACCTCAGTAATCAGACGGTCTTCGATGCAGCGAAGGTCGGTAGCAGAAATCTTGCCATCAGCAAACTTGGCTCTTGCTTCTTTCAACTCTGCAGGGCGCAAATAGCTGCCCACTGCCTCAAAATGTATATTTCTTACGTTACTCATTGTTTTATCTCCTATATTTTTAAATGATGAATGACTCTTAATTTACCATTATCTGATGATGAACGGCTCTTTGCATCCGGAATTGCGAGTGCAAAGGTAAGAAGAAGAATTTTATCTGCCAAATATTCTTCGTAATTCAGAAAAATATGCTATCTTTGCAGCGTATTAAGCAAATTCGCAGAATATTATTCTGCAAAAATGAATAAAATCAGTAATAAAGAAACAATGGCTACAGAAGAAAATCTCGACGAAATCGATATCAAGATACTCAAGTTGTTGCAGCAGAACTCGCGACTCACCGTGAAGGAACTTGCCGCAAGAGTACACCTCTCCCCTTCTCCCACCTTCGAGCGGCAGAAGCGACTGGAGCGTGAGGGATACATCCAGCGCTATGGGGCGATAGTGGATCATCACAAGATGGGACACAACGTGATTGTACTCTGCAATATCCGACTGAAGCAGCACACCCACGATTTGATTCAGCAATTCATGGATACCGTGCAAACCATCGACCAGATAACGGAATGCTACAACACCACCGGTGATTACGATTTCCAGATCAAGGTATATGCCCGAGATATGAAAGCCTATCAGGACTTCATGCTCAACACCCTGGGAAACATCGACTGCATCGGAAGCCTCCACAGCATCATCGTGATTGGAGAAATCAAGGATTCACATTATATTCCCGTAGCAAAATAAGGAGAAACGTTATGACAGCAAAAAGAATTTCAATAATATGCCTGTTTATTTCCATGCTTTTCTGCCTTCCATCCAAGGCACAGAAACCAGGAGATATCGTCAGCGAGCAAACCATCAGGAAACTGGGAGAGAAGCATTTCTTCTCCATTTCCCCCATTCCTGATGATATTTTCCGCCTGATGCAGGGGAAGACGTATAAGAAGAACTGCACCGTGGCAAGGAGCGAACTGCGATACCTGCGATGCCTGCATGTGGATAAGGACGGCAGGAAGATAGTGGGCGAAATGGTGGTGAACAAGGCGATAGCGGCAGATGTACTCGATATTCTCAAAAAGCTCTACGAGGCGAAATATCCGATAGAGCGAATGAGACTCATCGACTATTGGGATGCCAATGACGAAAGGGCGATGAGAGCCAACAACTCATCCAGCTTCAACTTCCGCTTCATCTCGCATACCAAGATTGTTTCGAAACATGGCAGGGGACTTGCCGTCGATATCAATACACTCTATAACCCTTATCACAAACGGCTGAAAAACGGAAAGGAAGTGGTAGAGCCAGCTACGGCACGACCTTATCTCGACCGCAGCAAGCACCATGCTTATATGATCAGAAAGGGCGATTTATGCTACCAGCTCTTCAAGGAAAAGGGTTTCAGATGGGGTGGCGACTGGAAGCATAGCAAGGATTACCAGCACTTCGAGAAATAAGAACACAAGAAGGCTATGCTGTTGTTGCTTGAGATTCTGCAACAAACAGCATAGCCTTTTTATGATCCGGCAGCTTTATGATCTGGCAGCATAACTAGCTGATAATCTAACTGTCCTTAATAAATTTGTCTAACTGCACTCAATTACCTAACTGTACCAAACAGAATTATACTCTCTGCGGTCATCTTCCTCATTATAGAGGTTCTCATACTCAAGGTTCATTGCCTCGAATTTTTCCTGTGTCTGTTTCATGATAGCACCTCCTATTACTTTAAGTCAATAAATTCGTTTCTACCTTTTGTATATGCAAAAATAGCAAAAAAATGAATCGATGCTGTCAACTATTCAGAAAACTTTTGTATTTTTGCATCAGAAAGCCATATTTGGCGACATTATAACAATTAGAAGGAAGTAAGAACAATCAGAATAAAGAAAGAATAAAGAATGAATATGAAGATACAGCATACATTTCGACTCAATCGGGTAAAGTGGCGCCACTGGTTATTGCTGGTACTGCTCATCCTCGTAACGCTTACCAAGATGATTCCTCTATGGGGATTCATCTACACCACCCGTATCTATCCCGTCATCGGCACCTTTCTCTCTCCCATCTCAGGATTTTTTCCTTTTGCCGTAGGCGATATCTTCATCGCTCTCAGCATTGCCTGGGTTATCTTCTATCCCATCTATGAGATAGGATTGAGAAAGAAGCTTGCCAGGCGATACTTCTTCCTGGCAGCAAAGAGAGGCAGCTGTCCCAAGAAGAAGGTTGTATTCGGAAGAGTGGCAGAATACCTGCTTTGGGTATATGCCTGGTTCTACATCGCCTGGGGATTGAACTACTCCCAGCCGAATATCTATGCTAGAATAGGTATGAAGCCGGTGGAAGTAAGCGAAGCTAAATTCAAGACATTCGCCTATCAATATGCCGACAGCCTTAACGCCTTAAGCATTTCTTCTGATATTGCCGGGAGTAGCATTTTCTCTGATAGCATCGTGGATGATGGCTTGAAGAATCGGGTACGGGATGCGGTTCTGAAGGAATATAACAAAATAGGTTATAAGGAAGGTATCAATGCGCCTTTCAACCAGCATCCTCATGCCAAGACGATGGTATTCACACCCCTCAGTTCGATGTCGGGCGTTACCGGAAGCATGGGACCTTTCTTCTGTGAGTTTACGCTTAATGGAGATATTCTCCCCCACGATTATCCAGCCACCTATGCCCACGAGTTTGCCCACTTTCTGGGTGTAGCCAACGAGGGTGAAGCGAATTTCTACAGCTATATCGTGTGCACGGCATCGGCAGATAAGCAGGTGAGATTCAGCGGATATTACCACATTTTCTTCCATGTATTGAATAATGTATATGATATTCTCGGCGAAAAGGAGGGAGAAAGATTTCTGAAATACATCCGCCCAGAGATTATCCAACTGGCAAAGAGCGACCGCCAATACTGGCTCAGCAAACGATGCAAGGCTCTTGATGCTGCTCAGGATATCATCTTCGAACTCTACCTCAGGGGCAACCATGTGGCAGAAGGCAGGAAGAGCTATTCGGGCGTCATCGGCTTAATACTGGCTTGGGAAGAAAAGAAGAATACTTTAGGGAAAGATGAGCAAGGCAGAAAATAAAAAAGAGCGGTTGATGCCAATCTCTGCCCCAACCGCCATTCGCATATATCTGATATTATAGAAAGTAATTTTCTAAACTAACATCGTATTTCGCAAAAAATCTCTATAGGTGAATTATTTATTCTGCACTGGCTGTCCCTGAAATCTTCCAGGTCTTGGTTTTCCAGCGTGATTGCCCCCCTTGCGAGAACCTCTCTGAGCAAAGCGCTTCATCATCTGTCGCTCTATCTCATAAACTCGCTGAATCTGCAGCTGGGTCAGGAACTGAGAATACTTCTTGTAGTATTTCTGACGGATGTCGAGAATCTTCTCACTCATCTCGAAACGCTGCTTGATCATCTGCTCCGTCTGAGCATCCGATACCACATCGCCCTTCTTGTGACGAGGACGAGGACCTAATGCCCAGACTTCCTTCTGGCACTGGGTATAGGTGTCGATAAACTTAGAACTTGTCTTATCGTCAAGCCCCAAATCGTGAGCGATATGCTTGGCTTGCACCTCAGCCAACTGTTCACGAGAAAGGCGCTGCTTCTGGTTAGGAGTTTGCGCACATACATTTGCTGTAACAGTCATCATCATGACAACCATCATCATCATACCTAAAAACTTTTTCATAATTCTCTTATTTTAAAATGATTGAAACTATTATTTACTGAATGAATGAAACATCATACTTTAATGATTGAGGAACACATCCTCCTGATAAACCTCGAGCAGATAAGCCTGATCTGCCGAAGATAACTGAGCGAATGCCTGATCTACCATCTGCAACTCATTATTTCCCTGAGATGGCAGAGAAGAATGAGGTGCCGAGAAATCGATATTGAGCACCAGGAGCACAGCCACCGATGCCGCCACAGCTATGGCTGCCGTCCAAATCATCTTGATGAACGGGCGTTTCCTCGGCTGTATTCTGATTGGCTTCGAAGAATCTGGCTTCGAAGAATCTGACTTCAAGGAATCTGACTTCGGAGAATAAGCCTTCAGAGAATCCTCCTTCACCGCCTCCAGGATATTCTTCTCCATATCTCTGAAGAAGTCATCGGGAGTGGTATAAGGCATCCGCTTCCCCACCTGTTTAAAATCGAACTTTGTATCCATTGTCTTACTCATTTGAATTCATGTACTTGATAATTTTCTCTTTGGCAATATGATAGCTTGCCTTGATGCTGGTGGATGTAGAATCTGCAATCTTGGCGATTTCCTCGAAACTCAATTCATCGTAATACCGAAGATTGAATGCCAGCTGCTGCTTGGGCGGAAGCGAGAGTATCGCCTTCTGCAGCTTCACCGCCACCTTATCATCATAGTCGATATAATTATCGGCAGGGATGAGACCTACACCCGTTGACATCGATTCGAGAGAAACCTCTTCCTGCCTCCGCTTGCTGATGAGTCGTAGCGCCTCATTGGTTGCAATGCGATAGATCCAGCTCCGCAGGGAGCAGTCGCCCCGATAGTTGCCCAGCGAGCGATAGATTCTCACAAAGGTTTCCTGCGAGGCATCCTGTGCATCATCATGCGAAACCACCATTCGGCGAATATGCCAGTAAACAGCTTCCTGATATTTCGTCATCAGCATCCGGAATCCGTTCTGAGGATTTTCCCTGAGCGTTTCCACTATGCCATTGTCATTTATACTCATATTCGTTTATTTTCTTGAACGTTACGATTATTTGACCTTCTGAAACGGGAAAAGTAAAAAAGGAAGAGAACTTTTTTCTCAAACATCTCAAAATTCCTGAATATACCGACAAGAAGAGCGTTCGATTTCAGGTATCATCATACCCCAATCATAAATCAACTCTTACCACACGGAATCCCACATTGGCATATCTGCCAGAAGCATCACGGGCATCATCAGAATACTCGCTTCGGCAAGCATCACGGCTCGAATCCCAGCTACCACCTTTCACGATATACTGTCCGGCAGCATTCTGGGTAGAAGTCCATTCCCAGCAGTTTCCCCAGAAATCGATACCGCCACTGGCACCCGTTGTTTCTGCGTATGCATCCACAGCCGTCAAGCCTTTCTCTACATGGTCGCTATTCATCTTCACATCCTTTGGCATGTGGCCAGCCGCAAGAATCCACTCCTCTTCGGTTGGCAGGCGATAACCATGTTGAGCATCCTTGCTATTCAACCAATCGCAATAAGCAATGGATTCTTCGTAAGAGACATTCACCACAGGATAGTTATCCTGTCCTTCTGGATAAGTGAAGTTTGAATTGTATGCAGCATACTCCTTATTCGTAACGGGAGCATATGCAATATAGGCATTCTTGGCCGAAGAACCTCGCAACACGAGCCACTGGTCATTAGGATTATCATCTACACGAGGATCCACCAATCTCCAGAACTGCTGTTCCAAACGGATATCACGGTTCTCCACCATCTCATCCACAATACCTTGCATCTCAGCAACCAGATCAGGCGTCTTGGCTTCACGCTCCAGCTGGCGGAGTTTCGCTTTCTTGCGAGCCACCACCTTATCATATTTCACTCCCATCTGATTCATCAGATCCTGCTTGTTCTCATCGGTAGGGTTTTGCTGATAAGCTACCAGCATCTGCTTGGTAGCCGCATCGAGAGCCGGGCGCTCATCTTCCACGAAAGGCGCATCGATATCAGCAAAAACCAGGTCGCTCTCTACCAGGTCTGGAGGAGTGATGAACTCTCCGGCATTGATTACCTGATGCACGCCGAAATAGGGAGCCACATCCCTGCCCTTGTAGATGGAAAGGCGATAGCCGCCATATACATCGCATGGGAAAGTGGCGATGAAATAATCCTTTCCCGCAGCAAGGGTCTCTCCCTCGGGAGCCTCCAGGGTGATGATACTCTGGTCGTGGTTACCCGCAAGCGGATTGTTATCAACGCTTTCCAGTTCTACCTTGGTGATGCCCGACATCTGGAAATTCAGTCGGATGCCGCCGAGCGACGAGTTGAACAGGGGTTGATTCGATTCTGAATAAAAACCCAGATTGCTACCTGCAGCTTGATCTGCCGGCTGTTCCGTCAGGATATAGACAGCAGCGTCGCCCGTTTCATAAGATACATTCACCGTATTATGATGATTGAACTGATTCTGGATATCCACGTTCATCGCCTGAACATCCGAGAGCAGGAAAGTTCTATCCAGCACAGATAGTCTTTCGCCATTCATATAATTCATATCGCCCACTTTCTGAGCAGGATACTGGTAGGTTACGCCATCCACCTTTACACTCAAGGTCTGTGCCGCCATCGGCATTGCGGTGCATGCGAAAGCAGCAAGTGCTAAAAATATCTTTTTCATTTTGATACAATTTTATAAATTCCACCTTGTGTCTTTACGATATACACTCCCTTCTTCATCTGCTCCTTGGCTATCTTGTGTCCCTGCAGATCATAGACGGCAAGAATTTCCTGCGAATTCAGATTATCTAATTGTCTGATACCTGTTGCAGAAGATGTTTCATCAGAAACCGAGAAATACATCTTGCTCAGGTTCGACAGGGGGAACGTCTGATTACCTGCCACCAGAGTTGTGCCATCGATGGTCATCGAGAGGGCAGAGATTTCTACCGAAGCTTTCGCTCCATCCGTTGTCTCAAAAGTAAGGTAATGGAAATCATCCGCCATCGCCGCAGTACCCAGCAAGGCAAAGGCAGCCATCATCCCCATTCTTCTAAATAAATACATTTTCATAACTTATTCATTTTTATATCGTTATATATTCAATTTAATTTCGTTATATGTTCAATTAAGCCATTTACAACTAAATGACCTCAGAAAAGCCGGAAAGTAAAATCTGAATTTTATTTTTTACTTCTTCCCTCTCTCAAGGTCATATAAACGTACCCCCATAAAACAAGGGGTTTAATTCTAAAGAAAGAAATGTATTATTCACATTAATAATTAACATTAATCATAAAGGAGATAAAAACATGAAGACAATGAAGAGTATGAAGAAGGGGTTGATTTTAGCAATGATGGCTATGATGGCAATGGGTAGCACCACTGCAAGTGCACAGTTCAGACACTATGGCCGCTTGCATTATCATGGCGGTTACTACAGACCAATTGTCACTACTATCGTGACTCGCCCTGTAACAACCACTCACATCAGCAACCGTCTGAGCAAGAAAGACCGCCTGGAGATGGCATTGGCATATTTGCGAAACAACAAGACGCTCACCGTATCAAAGTATAGCAAGATTACCGGTTTGAACAGCAGTATGGCAGAGGCGGAACTTGATGCCTTTGTGGCAAGCAGGAAGAATCCGATAAAGGTGGTATTCAACGGAAAGAAGAAACTCTATGTTCTTGCATAAAGTGCGCAAACAGTCATAAATCCATAAGAGAATGTTATCTGTAACATTTCCTTATGGATTTTTATTTTTCTGAAAGTTTTTTCGATACCTGCTTAATTTTTCCTCCTCTTTTCTCTTTTAATATCATATAGAGGAGAAAAAAGGGAGCTATTCCTCCGGTTTCTCAAAGAAAAAGTATATATTTGCAATCGAATTGCGGATATCAAAAGATATATCGATATGAAGAAGGAAAAGAATTTTTCAGAAACTGTTTTTCAGAAGAAGAAGGCATTGGAAAGCTTATCGGATGATGAGATTCTGCAGGGCTTCAAGGATGCCGATGCCAGAATAGTGAGGGAGTATTACTACGGATACTGCCGGGTGGCTTATTGCATCTATGATAAGCGATACGACCTGCAGCACAAGCCGGGCATGGACTTTTATTCGCTGGCCCACGAATATTATCTCTATCTCTGCGAACACGACTTCAAGCCGCTGGAAGACAGGAAACCGAGCATGTCGCTCAAAACCTGGATGGTAAATGGTTTCCGGTTCCTGCTGCTCGACAAGCTGAAGGAGGTGGTAAAGGAGCATCGCTTCGAGAGTTTTGAGGCACGGCAGGAAAACCGCAAGATGCAGTTTGACGTGACCGACAACCAGTTTGAGCACGATCTTTACCAGACGATAGAAGACATCGGCAATTTCTATTATGGCAGAGACAGCAAGAACAGCATCATCCTGAAGATGCTCTATATAGAGGGATTCCGGGGCAAGGACGTAGCCGCCCAGTTGGGCATATCCCATTCAGCCGTCACCCAGCGTTGCCAGAAGATAATGCACGATGTGGTGATTCCTTATTTCAAGAGATACTTCGATGCATCGGAATACGGAAGTTATCTGTCGTTCGGCGATAAAGACGCATGTATCGAAAGTGCTCCGAAGATGTCGATGCCGTGCATGATGTCAGAACGCATGTGCTGCGAGGAAGCGGCTGATAATGGCAATAACACATTAAATAATAGTAATATGGAAGATATGAAGAAGGGAAGAATCACTCCTAGCTGGATTGATTCATTGAAGGAGAACGAGATCTTTGTGTTTGGCAGCAATCTGGCTGGCATGCATGGTGGTGGAGCAGCCCGCATAGCTCGCCTGCATTTCGGTGCCGTCATGGGACAGGGCGTTGGCTTGCAAGGTCAGAGTTACGCCATCCCTACGATGCAGGGCGGCGTAGAAACCATCCGTCCATACGTGGATGAATTCATCGCCTACGCCAAGCGCCATCCCGAGAAGCATTTCCTAGTAACCCCAATAGGTTGCGGCATCGCCGGCTTCGAAGCCGAAGACATCGCCCCATTGTTTGAGAGCGCAAAGGAGATGAAGAACATCAGTTTGCCGGAAAGTTTCTGGGAGGTGATAGAGTAAAGAATTGGAGTAATATACAATTTAAACATCATAAGATATGAAGACAAATAATAAAGATAAGTATTTTGATATACCAAAGAATTATCAGAATTTTGTATTGGTACAAAAGACGAATGCAAAGCCTGAAGATTATGGTTACACAAAGGAGGCTGTATTGAGTGTTTTGAATCTGGTCAAGAATGATCCCAACAATTATGATCTTGAAGATGATGACCTACAAAACGACTTGGGTTGTTTCTTCAACGACGGTGTATGCGTTGAAAGAAATGTAGAGTTTGCTAAATATTGGTTTGCCAAATCTGCAGATCAAGGCAATGACTTAGCTCGTAGCAACTTGGCAGACATCTATCGTAAAGGTACAGATGGAACTGAAGTTGACCTAAAGAAAGCATTTGAATTGTATAAGGCTTGCGGTTTGCCATACGCCCACTATCGTTGTGGAGAGTTTTACGAGAAAGGTTGGGGAGTAGATAAAAATATAGAAGAAGCTAAACGCTACTATTCATTAGCCTACTCAGAAGGACATCCTTTAGCTAAAAAGAAACTAAAAGAGTGGAATTTTTTAGAGGATTAAAGATGAGAAATCATACTATACCACAAGAATATGAGCCATCCCCAAGCGAAGTTGAAAAATACATTCGCTTGTGGGATAGCTTAGACAATTATGTAAATCAAGAGAAAGCTCTTGACAAATTGTTTTTCAGCTTATGCCAAAAGAATGATACCATAGAAGATGTTCTGCTAAAATGCTCTACACTAAATGACTTCTATAGTACCAACATATTTGATATTCATACTGTTGCCAAGCATATACTATCAATTCCTGATATTGACAAGAGACTGAAAAATGGAGATTTGACATTAGTGGATGAAATTGCCCACGTCGAAGTTGGAAAAGAAAAGAAGCAGCATTTCTTCTACTCGTTTGCATCAAAATATTGCAGCCATCACCAACCATTGATGTATGCTATTTACGATAACTATGTAGAGAAAGTGTTACTATATTTCAAAAGACGAGACAACTTCTACAACTTCAACAATTCCGACTTGAGAAACTACCCAGTTTTCATCAATATCATACATAAGTTCCAAGAGAGCTATGGATTGACGGCATACAATCTAAAAGAGATAGATAAATATCTATGGCAATTAGGTAAATCTTATTATAAAAAATATAATTAAGTAATGATTAAAAAATAACTTGGTACATTTTTGTGTCCTCTCTATAAAGTAACAC
>URYG01000077.1 GCA_900551985.1 uncultured Prevotella sp.
CTTTACTCCACTGGATATAGAGACGCTCGTATGGATCAGTATCGTCAGAACACCAGAACTCAGTGAAATACTTAAGCATCTCGTAATCCATTCTGCCGCCACCGCCAGAGCAGAGCATCATCGGCAACTTAGGATACTTCTTATGAATACGGGTAAGCACCTTGTAGATACCACGTACATGATCGATATAGAAATTGCCCTGATTCTCCTTATGATATGGAGAATAGATGTTGGTAATCACACTGTTGCAATCCCACTTGAAATAAGCCACATCAGGATTCTCCGTCATGATACGATCTACGATGCCGAACACATAATCCTGCACCTTAGGATTACTGATATCAAGTACCAGCTGGTTGCGGTAATAATAGGTATCACGCTTTGGCTGCATAATCACCCAGTCGGGATGCTTCTCGAAGAGTTCACTCTTTGGATTCACCATCTCAGGTTCAATCCAAATACCAAACTTCACACCAGCCTTCTTGGCATCTCTTACCAATCCAGGGATTCCATCAGGCAGCTTGCTCTTGGTAGCCTCCCAGTCACCAAGACCTGCATGGTCGTCCTTGCGAGGATACTTGTTGGCAAACCAACCATCATCAAGCAAGAACATATCTACACCCAGGTCCTTGGCATCCTTCATCAACTCAGCAAGACTCTGCTGGTTGAAGTCGAAGCCAGTATTCTCCCAGTTGTTCAAGAGCGTAAGGCGATCTTCCATACCCATGTTCACCTGATACTGGCGAGCCCAATTGTGCAGATTACGGGAAGCCTCACCGATACCATTATCACTCATGGCAAAGATAAACTCAGGGGTAGTGAACGTCTCACCAGCCTTCAGCTTATAATTAGAGGCGTATGGATTGATGGCAGGGATAACACGAAGGGCTCCCACGTTATCTACCTCGAAGGTAAAGCGGAAGTTGCCAGGCCATCCGATGGTTCCAAGCATCACCTTGCCCTCATTCTCCTTGGCAGGCTCATCGAATCCGAGTTCAAAGAAAGGCTCCTCCTGCATGGCTGCACGGGTACCCAACTTGGTATCAACAATCTTCTTACCAGCAGTCAACTGGCAAGTCTCAGGCTGTCCTTCCTTAGCCCAGTCGCTATGATAATTGGTAACGAAGTACTTGTTTGCCTTGAAATAAAGCATTGTAGAGCTATATCTCCAAAGCGTTACAGGTGCTTTCTCCTTATGAGAGATTTCGCTCCACGCCTTGATGACGTTCTCCTTAGGATAAGCTGCATAGTGGAGCTTCACGGTCAGCGGATACACCTTGTCCTTAAGAGTGATGATGGTCTCAACACCTCCACTGATAGCCTTTTCTTCAGAAGACTGGTAATACAAATAGGAGGTCATGTTACCATCTGCATGGGTCACAGCCACTGCCGGCTCGAAGAAATCTTCTGCACCAGAGGTTGCATAAACCTCATGGCCTCGCTGACATACGGCACCATCAGAGGCAGCATATACATCCCACTTCAGATGATTGTAATCAGAAGGATTCTTCAACTTGTCACCCAGATACACCTGGTAGAGGCGACCCTTAGGAGAAACTTGCATCACGAGGTCGGTCTTGTCGGTTGACACTCTGATGGTCTTTTGAGCAGATGCCATGATAGATGTCATGCACATTGCTGCGATAATCATAAATACCTTTTTCATTGTTCTTTGGTTTTTATTTGATTGCTTTGTTATAATTAAACGCTATGATACTCTTGTTATTATCTTAGAATTTGATTCCTGCGGAGAATTCCACCGTGAACGGACGGAGATAGCTACCACTCATGTACTTGCCTTCATATTTGCCGGCTTCATCCTTGGTAATCAGCTCAGAGCCACTAATGGTACCCTTGGCACCCTTCTCGTTGAAGATATTGATGACACTCACGCCAAGGCTCAGCTTCTTGTTCACATTCCACCTGATTCCGCCGAAAGTCTCCCAGTGACCATTGAAATAGAGTGCCTCCTGAAGGTTGGCATAGGTCTTACCGAAGTAACGGAAGCTCAACCAGGCATTCAGATTCTTGGTAATATCGTATCTAGGGTCCAACTCGATAAGAACCTGAGGAATCTCCTTGACAATCTTGTTGTTGGCATTCACCGCCATAGACTGACCATCACTGAACGTTACACTCGCATTATAGTTCTTATACACCGGCTTCTGATAGGTGAAGAGTGCATGCATGTGGAAGTTCTTGAATGGATTGATTTCTGCCGAGGTCGTCCAGCCCAAAGTCTGGATGTTATAGATGAGCAACACGGTCTTGCCCTCTGTAGTGCCAGGCTTGGTAAGATTCTGCTGGTCGATATTGTTCGACTTTGAAATGTAGGTCACCATTGAAGAAAGGTCAATCCAATCATTCTTATAGAAAATACCACCACGAATCAGTGGGATGGTTACTCGCTTATACTGCTCCTCGGTAGGACCTGTTCCTGCATACTCGCTGATGCGTGGGAAACGGGTGGCGATGGTAGCATCGGCTGTCAAGCCAAACTGGCGGGTGAGGTTATAAGTCAACTGCAAGGTGGCTGCATAATTCAATTTATCCTTGGTCACGTTCTTTGCTTCGATGCTGTGCTCGGTAGCAACAACAGAACCATCAGCAGCAGTGGCGTATGTACTATAGTTACCCATGTGGAATCCAGAGAAACGTGGAGTAGAAATCTGCTCGGCAGACATACGATAGTACTCCAATCTACCACCATAGAACACCTTGAACTTAGGACTTACCTTCCATTCGTCGGTAAAATAGAGTGCCAACTTGTTCTCTGATCCCTTGGTGTATTCAGGACTCAACTCATTATAGCCGAAAGTCTCAGAACGACGGGCAGTCTGCGTAGGATCAAGCGGATTAACATACATCTGGCTCAATGTGCGTGGATAAGCTTCTACGGTGCCTGCCCACTGGAACGAAGACGAATAATAATTGAGATGGTAATACCACTCGTTCAATCCTATCATTAACTTATGGTTGTTCAACTGCTTGGTGATTTCGGTGGTCAAAAGCGCATTGCTCACCTTACCAATATGCAACCAGGTGCGACGGCCTTCAATGTAGCCACTATAGGCAGACCCATCAGAAAGCTGATAGCCATCAGCCTCGCTCACCTTAGAGATGGTACTTCCTCCGTAATCCACATAATTGGCACGTGGAGCATTCATATACTTGGCGTTGAATTTCCACAACCATCCATTATCAAACTGATACTGACTGATGAGGGCAACCTCGTTGGCATGATTCTCACTGCCATCGGTCATATTCCATGTCTCCATCTTTCCTGACTTTGTATTCAAGTATTGGAAAGAACCTTGACGCTGCACGTATGAGTCCATACCTGGGTCAAAGCCATCAATCTTCTTGATACTGCCGTCGCCAGAATAGATAAATGGGGCAGCATTGGCAAAATTGCCAGGATTCTTGCTATTGGAATACTTATATAATAAGGAGACACGTCCCTTTCCATCACTCAGAATGCGAGTGATGCCGAAATGATAAAGTTGGGTACGGTCGGCATAATCAGTAAAGCGAAGCTTGAAACTACCTGGATCGAAATTCTGATACATACTGGCAGTATAAAGCCAATTGTCACCGATTCCACCAGAGAGGTTGAGATCTATATTCTGCATACCAAAATGGTTTGCCTTATAGTTGAGCTTGCCCTTGAACTCTTTCTGTCCCAACTCACTGAAAGAAGAAACTGCGTATGCTATGTTACCAGTAGCAATGGCAGACTCAGATGGAGTCATCAAGTCGGTGCCTTTCAGCGAAGCATCGCTACGCCAATGGGCAGACAGCTTGTGTACGGAAGAAGAGTAAACGGCAGGAAGACCGTTCTCATATACGGTTACATCCTCGCTTGGCAATCCTATCTGGATTTCACGAGGCTTGTTGGCATCAGATGCGTTGAGCATCACATTTCGCTCTTCCTTTTTCTCCTTGTTTTCAGAATCGTCAGAAGGAAGTGCATACACTTGGCTTGCAGCTGACATTGCTACCAAAGCCATAGAAAATGTACGGATTCTTAAGTTCATAATCTTACAGTTGTTTATTCTTATTTTGACATGATTTCACTTGCCACCGAATGCGATTCGATTGCGGTTGCAAAGTTAAGGAGATTTTTCAGACATTGAGATCACATGTAGGTTACGAGTAGATAAATACCAGGTTTGTTAAGTCTATAACATGCTAATAATCAAACTATCAAAGATATTAATACTTTTTAATAGAGTAGATGGTAAAAAGAGAAAGAAATATAGTATCTTTGCAGAAAAATGCAATTATAAGGCTTCCTTATAGCCTATCTGACAGTAACAATGACAATAAAAAGATAGTTATGAAAGTAGTATTGTGGTTCTTAATGATGTTTATGCCATTGATGGCATGTGCTTCTTCCGTAAACGAGGAACAGCTGTTCCATCGTTTAGACAGTTACATCGCTCAGCGAAGCAAGTTTACCCAAAGAAAAGAAGCGAAACTGCTAAGACTCAAAAAGCAACTATACATGACTTCCGACAAGCGCAGCCAGCTTAGTCTCTATAACCAGATTTACAGAGAATATTATACCTACCGTTACGATTCTGCCATGACATACGCCAAGAAGGGCTACCAGTTGGCAGCACAACTTCAGGATGATTACTTCATCAACCTGAACAAGATAAATCGTGCGGCTGTGCTGTCAACTGGCGGTTTCTACAGCCAGGCAGAAGACTTAATGCTTGCAATAGATGTGGAGAAAATGTCACCAAAGCTATTACAATACTATTATTATACCTTGACTTGGGTATATAACTACTGGCAAACTTTTTGTAACAAGTCGGAGTTTCAAGAAGGATTGGTAGCCAAGAAACGTTTTTATTTAGGCAAGACTCTTGAGCATATCGGCAACAAGAAATCCGCTCTTTATTACTATCTTTCAGGAGAATTTGAATATCTAAAGCAGCGTACTAGCAAAAAGATGCTCCAACTCTACATGAAGGCACTTTCAGCCAGCCCCCTAAACAGCCGTGTGCATGCCTCATCGGCTTATTGCATAGCTCGCTATTATTATGATACCGACCAAAAGGATTTATATGAAAAGTATATTGTAGAAGCTGCCATCTCAGACCAGATATGTCCCCTGAAGGAGAATCTGGCCCTTCAGGAGTTTTCCACCTATTTATATAATAAGGATGCCGCCTATGCAAAGAGGGTTGCAAAATATATCTATTGCTCCATGGAGGATGCCCAATTCTACAACAACCGTCTTCGCATGGTTGAGATTTCCCGCATACTTCCCCTTATCACAGAAACAAACCATCAGGCAGAAGTACGCAAGAACCGCATCGTAACAGCATCTCTCGTCATCGTGAGTATTCTGTCGCTAGGATTCCTTGCCATGGCTTTCTTTGCGTTCAAGATGAACAAGCGTCTGGTCAAGAGCCGCCGGGAGATAAAAAGCCAAAATACACTCTTGGACGAACTGAACCAGAAGCTGCTCAACACCAATAAGCGAAGAGAAACCTATATGCATTTATTCCTGGACATCAGTGCCGTATATATCAAGAAACTGGATGATTATCGCAAGTTGGTAAGCCGCAAAATCAAGGCAAAACAAACTGCCGATCTTCTGACTGCCATCAGCAGCTACAAGCTGGCAGAAGAAGAGGCTGACAACTTCTATATTCGCTTCGACAAGGCATTCATTGACTTGTATCCGAATTTCGTGGAAGAGTTCAACCAACTGCTGTTGCCGGAAAAGCAGATTGTTCTCCCTGCCCCTAACAGTCTCACCAAGGAACTGCGTATCTATGCACTGATGCGACTTGGAATTACAGATGGGCAGGAACTGGCCACTCTCCTGTTCTACTCTACGCAAACCATCTATAATTACAAGACAGCCATCAGAAAGCGAGCCAAAGACCTCACTACTTTTGATGCAGCCATCAACCAACTATGCAATGTGATAGGCTAACCAGAGCAAGCGTCTGGTTAGCCACAAAGCGTATTAATTGACAAACTGCACACACACAGGTTTTCCAACCTTTATATCCTGCTTCGTATCAACCATCATTCCTGTTTTCTTATTGAGTTTGAAAACCTGAATCACATGGCTGTCACGGCACGCCACAAGCATGAACTGACCGTTAGGCGTGATGGCGAAGTTGCGAGGATGGGCAGCTGTGGATTGGAAGCCTATCTTAGTGAGCAGCCCCGATTTCTTATCTACAGCCAATACCGAGATGCCCTCATCGGTTAACCGATGGGATGCATAGAGGAAGCGGCCGTCAGGTGACAGATGGATATCAGCACTTCCAAGCGTACGGGTCTTCGAAGCCTGAATGCGCTGCAACTCTTTCAGGGCACCATCGCTATATCCCAATACGGTTACCGTGCCATCCAGTTCGCCTATAAGGTAAGCCACATTGCCTTTTGAGTTGAATACAAGATGACGTGGTCCCGTTCCTTTAGGTGCCTGATAGGCAAGAACAGGATTGGATAAGAATTCCTTGTCATCATTCACCTGGAAGCGCCAGATACAGTCGTTCCCCAAATCATTGGCAAGCATATATTGATGATCAGGAGTCATCTGGCAGCAATGGATGTGAGATACCACTCCGCTCCCCTCCCGATGCATATCGAAATATTGCGATTCTGGCGCCACACTTCCATCTTCCCTGATTGGGAATACGGAAATATCACCCCCATTATAATTGGAGGTCACCACATATCCGCCATACAGCATCACATTGCATGGTGCCGCACCCGGCATCTTGTTTTCCTGTCGAATAGCCTTTGTTCCGCACTTCTGATACCCAAGCGGAGTCATTGTTCCCTCCGTCTTATTGAGGATGAAAGCCCCGAGACTCTGTCGTCCATCATCATATTCGCTCACGGCATAAACCCGATTTGCATCATGATTCATCATGAGAAACGAAGGATTGCCCGCCTGTACATTGCTAACCAATTGCGAATTCCCTGTACGTTGGTTGAAACGATAAACATACATTCCATCAGAAGTACTCTGGTCGGTATAGGTACCTACTACCATTGTAAGTTCATCACTCGCCGCTGCCGGCATCCCCACAGCCATCGTCAAGGACAAGCCTGTCAATATCGTCTTTATATTGCCCATAAGTCGTATCATTTATCAAGTTATATAGTATAATATAATGTTTAGAGGGGCAAAAATACAAAAAGAAAAGGAAACGGGCAAATGAAATGGCAGGAAATTGAGAATATTCCTCAACTTTCTGCCTTTTTCTTTTGCACATTCAATAAATAGTTGTACCTTTGCCATTACATAAAAGTTGTAACACTAAAGATGTAATGGCGTATGAAACTAAGTAACAAGAAATTAGCAAATCCTTTCATCTACCAAGGTTATGAAAGTCCCGAGTATTTCTGCGACAGTGAAAATGTGCTTTAAACGATACACAGAGTAAAGATTATGTTGTAGCACGTGCGGAATGTGCTTAAAAAAGACACATTCCGCACGTTTAAAGCACATTTTATTAGATATAGCTTCAGCTACAGTCGTAGAATTCCACACTAGAAGATTTCTACTTATAAATTCAGTAGATTCTATCAGCTGACTGTAATTCCATAATCACATCATCAACAATATATAAATCACTCATTAGATAGAGCAAAGAACGTTCATCATGGAGCAGTTCGTTGGTCTTACTCATTTGAAAAATATCAAACGCTCTTTCTGGAGAAATATCCAATCGCTTTGCCAGCAAAGTGCATATTCTGCCTATCTTCATCCAAAGTTGTGAATCTCTTAACATGACTTTACCTCCTTTCTAACTAAATCGTTTAACGGCTCCGCAGATATAATCGGCTAGTTTACTATTCGAGTTGCACCATGAAAAACCGTACGCATAGCTATTAATTATTTGCTGTTTCCAGACGACGAAGGGCAGTTTGTAAAGCTGCTACAACATAATCTTTACTCTGTGTATGAAGAGCATCAAGTCTTGTGGTAAGACCATGTATCAGTCCAACCTTTTTCATCCGCAAGTACATTTCTTGCCTACTGCATCCTTCTGCCTTTGCAGTAAGATCGATGCACATCGTTGCAAAAGCCAATGCCTGTTGAGTTTCTGCTGTACCCATAATATTTATGTTTTATATTAAACGATGATGCAAAGATACTACTTTCTTTTGGAAATACAATTTAAATCTGCAACTTTTTAAACGAAAAAACGAACTTTTCTTTGTTATTCAGATTTGACAGAGGTTAGACTGTTCTTCTATGTTTCAAGAGAAGGAAAAGCATATTCTCTTAAGCACTGTCATTCAGTTTGCTCGCCTTACAATCAATATACTTAGTTCATAAAGTCCATACATTGGCATCATTACCATAAAACATGTGAATAAATCAGGAGGAGTTATCACAGCAGCCACAATAGCTATCAACACAAATGCATGACGGCGATATTGCTTCATAAAACTTGCCTCCAATATTCCCATCTTAGCTAAGAAGAAAGACAAGACAGGCAGTTGGAATACCAATCCCATCATTAATGTCAAAGTAACAAAGGTAGAAATATACGAATCTAAATTGATTTGATTCACCACACTCGTCGCCACTTGATACGTCCCCAAAAAGCGCAAAGCGAATGGAAACAGCACGAAATAACTCATTAACACTCCCAATATGAACAATAAGTATATAGCTATTGCCACCGACACGGAGTATCGGCGCTCATTCTCATACAGCGCAGGTGCAATGTAGCGATACAACTCTATCATAATATAAGGAGACACAAGAAGCAATGCCAAATATACAGATGTTGACATATGGACCATAAATTGACTTGCCAACTCGGTATTTATCAACTGTATCGAATATGAATCAAAATGAAATTCCATCCCCAATCTTCCCAAACACTCCTCTATTAGGCGATAAGTTATGAAGTGATTATCACTTGGACCCAACAACAAACGGAACGTAACATCCTTTGCACAGAAAATAATGACAGCTAAGCATACCGTAATACCAATGATGCGAAAGAGCATCTTGCGGAATACCTCAAGATGCTCTCCGAATGTCATCAGATTATCATTCTGATTATTTTCCATTATTCTCTACTTGTTCGTTGGAAGATTCTTTCTTATCAGAAGCATTTTGGGATGTTTCAGAAGCAGGAACGCCTTCATCCAAATCCGTTACCTCCTTCATCCCATCCTTGAAACTACGCACACCTTGTCCCAAGCCCTTCATCATCTCTGGCAATTTCTTACCACCAAAAAGCAAGAGTACTAAAGCAGCAATAAGCAACAACTCCGATGTACCTATCATTAACACTAAATTTATCATATGCCTAATCTTTTAGAATTATTACCTGCCACAAGTCTTATGCTACCAAATAAATCTCACAAGTATCAAAGTTGATTTCCCAGTTGCCACCTTCAATGCTCTCCCATTGATACTTGGCACCCATTCTATCCCACCAAGATTGGAACTTCGTGCCAGTTTCACCGAGATCTTTTACCAATTTCTCATACAACTCTGCATTGTCTGCAGTCAAAATCTTAGCCAATTCATTCAAGCCATTGCGACGCTCAAACAACTTTTTGATTTCATTTTTCTCTTCTGGGGTAACCTGACCCACCACTTTTCTTATTGCCATACTATTGTCTTGTTTTAATTAAACATATTACCTTACCATTCTTTTCTCACATCAAAAGGATCAAGGTAAGTTATCTCCTTGATTTCTTCTAGCTCAGGCAAGAACTGTCCAAGTTTACGAATTGAATTCAGTAAATCTCGACTGGCATTACGTTCCAAGTGAGCCATCACACATTGCTCGTGGCTTGGGGTGTTCACCTCGTAAGTCATCTTACGGTTTAGCCAAACACAGCGTTTGCATTGATAGGCATCGCAACGACGGCATAACGGAGCATGGTCGAGTTTATACAACTGTGGATTTTTGATGTCCAATCCATGCTTCACATCACCAATGGAAGTATGCAACGCCCCCATTCCATCATCTTCATTTGTAATATAGAATGCAGGACAAACATAGAATTTACCATCAGGAGCCAAGGCGACACTCGTATCACCTGCACCACAGTTATTCATTTTGTCAAGCATCATGCGGTCAGTCAAGAGGTTCAACTGAACAACCTTGCCTGCGACATACTGTTTCTCCACTTCTTCAGAAAGCATTCTAAGCTCTTCCGAATAACGTTCAAAATCAGCATCTTTGAAAGTTTCAACATCAGTAATCACCACATTCAATCGCTCCACCTTATTTAACAAAGCACAAACATTAGCTATTTTTTTGAATAGTTCGTACTTAGAGAGCCTCAGCACACATGATACACCTTACTTAAAATTATTGTCATTTACATCAAGAACTTGATTGATGCCATCCATCACCACCACATCAGCCTCATCCCCAAGACTAGCAGGCTTGATGTCCGTATGGTCAATACAATCTATCAACTCCAAGTAATCCTTTGGCAAAGAATAGTTAGGATAAACGAACTGAATGTTCAGATTCTCCTTCATCGCATAGACAATGCCAGCTTTCAAGGTTTCAAACGGCATCAAATTCCGTTCTTTCTTATCATTTTGATAATGGCAGAAAGAAACAGATGTATCATCCAGTAATATCACGAGATATTGTATCATTCTGCACCTCCTTCCTTTTCGAGTTTACGATAGAGTTTATTCCAATAATAGTTGTTGGCACGCACACGAGCCTTATGCATCTTGCAAATGGCGGTGGCTCGCTGATAGATGGTAGGCGTGTCGGCTGCATCATAGTTTTCACCTTGGCACCAAGCACAGCCCTCAGCCACCTCACAGTCGATGCACTCTTGGGTAGATTGCGTGCATCTATCCAAGGTCAAGAAAGGACGAAGTTTATTCTTGTCGATTCCATCATGAATGTTTCCGATAATCCAAGCCTTCTTGCTACGAAGTGAATATTGGGCAAATCGAGTACAAGGATAGAAGTTGCCTTCTGCATCCACAGCAAGCATCATGCCTGCACCACACCAATTTTGATTTTGCAGTTGACAATCCATCGGTTTGCCCATATGCTCCGAGAAGAACGAGCAAGCATAGTCTTGATAATAGCCACCATCAATGATGGCATCCGCAAGACTGGTTAGCTGTTCCTCGAAGAGTGCATCATCCCCATCTTTCCAAACTTCCTCAAACACACAGTTGATGTTCACCTCGTGGATGCCAAGACTATAGAGATGCAGCACGCTCTCCTTGATATAAGGAATGTCAGCACTACTGATTGTAACCTTCGTGCCAGCAACAGGGAATTGTTCCAACCACAAAGGAATGTTTTTCACCACATCATCGTATGAGCCTTTCTCGTCCTCAGGTTTAGGTAGAACCCCTTGCTCCATTTCCTTGGTTTTCCAAATACGATTGAGGTCATGCTTGCGCTTGGTACCATCAATAGTGATACCGATACTCAGATGTTCACGATTCTTTTTGATGAAGTTCTGCACCTTTTCCGAGCCATAGTTGATGCCATTCGTAGAGAAAGAAAAGCGATAGGAATTGAACCAATGGTGGTTTCTACGATACATTTCCACCTTAAGATAATCACATATTTTATCAATCAAGTCTATCTCCAAGAAAGGCTCTCCACCTATAAAATCCCAGATGACACTCTCCTCTTTCATATCTTCCTCATGATCGAGGATATAGTCAATAGCAGTCTTAGCTACCTCCCAAGACATTCGCTCTTTCGAGTTTTTGCCTACGAGGTAGCAATACTTACAAGCGAGTTGGCAGTCTTTGGTAACGATAAAAGTGATATTCTTTGCCATACCAAACTGCCTAACACTTTCGGTAGGATATTCTATCATACTTTTTTGAATTAAAAAATAGCCATTGTGCCAGTACAACTAGTTGCACACATTCCATAACATGAATTCCGACAGGAGCTATTACACCCATAAGCACAATTACCTCCACATCCTCCTCTACAGGTTGTAGAACAAGAATATTTACAAGATGACGTACAAGAATTTGAGCAGCGGCCACCACAAGAGGTATTACAACCAGTGATACATCCTTCTCGGCAGCCTGTAATACACTGAGCATTACATGTTGTCTTACAACTTCCGCTACAATTCCTACCACACCCACCAGCGCATTGTTGTTTACAGCCTTGTTGACAACTATTTAAGCATCCATTACTGCATCCACTTTGACACCCATTACTACAACTACCAGAGCAACTATAATCACAGTTGCTTTGGCACTGACTAGTACACGTTGTTGTACATAATCCAGAACATGAGCCATTGCATCCTAAAGGAGTATTTCCGCTTGATTGTACCACTGCTTGAACACTCTGCGGAATGAGAACACAGCCAAGGATTGGCAATATTGCCTTAGCTGCAGTTTTGAAGAACTCTCGCCGGCTCTGAATATCATCTTTATCCATAATAATTAATATGCGTATGTCATTTTATTACCAGAATAATCCCAATGTACAGTTATTGCAAATCCCGAACCATCTGAAAAGCGAAAATTCAGCGTTCTGACTTCGTCATCATCAGTATAATTTACACGTGTTGCCACATATTCGCTTTTCAATACAGACGGTTTTCCATAAGCAACTTTATCCTTAGCACATGGGAATGAGTATTTTTCCAAACAGCTTTTCATGGTCTGACACTCATCCGTAATATAATACTCAAATGTGCAATTTCTGTCAACCCATCCACTATTAAGTTTCGCAGCCTTCCACTCTTGACGTGAAAGTTCGCCCAACCCTAAATCACTATACCTATAACGAAAGTAAAAATCTCTAGGATTACCAAGTAAGGGATAAGCATAAACCCAACCATCATTACTATAATAATACTTCCAATGTGAACTACTCCAATTATCCCAAGTATAACTAGTAAAAGCGGAATAAGACTGAGCATTTAGGCTTACAGGGCATACACCAAGCATCACTATTGCGAAAAGCAGCATACCAAATAAATGTTTTTTACCTATCATAATTATCAACTTGATTAAAACAAATTTACTTCGAAATAACACGACAGCTATCAGACCAAATCATCCTTCCATCTTCAAATAGACACATATTTTTATATTCACCAAAAGAAGCATGATGATAGATATCAGAAGCAGTTAAAGCCAAGCCATCAGCTACCGCCTCATATTGAGAAGGCTCTGCAATTCCTCTTACATCATCCTCTATGACGTAAGCTCTTCCTCCAAACTTATATTCTAATCGATATAGCATATTAGAACTTCTTGAAAGCCATCAGGTTCCAATATGGCATTAAAACAATAGAGTTATACATAAATAAAAAAGCGCGGAACCTTTTCTGTCGCTCGTTCCACAGTGTAAAGGCTCTGGCATCGCCCAAGTTGTCGAAACGAGCAACGCCAATACAACGTCAAATCTCATGCAACATTCAAAATGATAATAAAACGTGCGT
>URYG01000078.1 GCA_900551985.1 uncultured Prevotella sp.
AGGAAAAGCAAAATAACTATATAATATAAAGAAAAAGGAAAAATGAAGAACGGATTATTGATTTTCAGCGCCCCATCGGGCAGCGGCAAGAGTACCATCGTCAACTGGTTGATGAAAGAGCACCCAGAGTTGAAGTTGGCTTTCTCTATCAGTTGTACCTCTCGTGCTCCTCGCGGCACAGAGCAGAATGGAGTAGAGTATTTCTTCCTGTCTCCAGAAGAATTCAAGTCCAAGATTGAGGCTGATGAGTTCCTGGAGTATGAGGAAGTTTACCAGAATAGATTCTACGGCACCTTGAAGTCGCAGGTAGAAAACCAGCTTGCCAAGGGCGAGTCGGTAATTTTCGACGTAGATGTAAAGGGTGGCGTCAATATCAAGAAGTTCTATGGCGAACGTGCCCTGAGCATCTTCGTGCAACCTCCTTCGGTAGAGGAACTGCGCCGCCGTTTGGTAGGTCGCAACACAGATGCCCCAGAGGTAATCGAGCAGCGCCTTGCCAAGGCTAGCTACGAGTTGACCTTCGCTCCTCAGTTCGACCACGTAGTCGTAAACGACGACCTGGAGAAAGCTCAGCAGGAGGTTTATCAACTCGTAAAAGCCTTCTTGGCTGCAGAATAAAGGCCAAAGCAGCCCGCTTTGCTAATCATAAAGTTCAAAATTCAATGCTCAAAGTTCAAAGTAAGAAGGTAGGAATCTTTGGCGGCAGCTTCAACCCCATCCATACCGGCCACATCGCATTGGCGAAAAGCCTCTGCGAGAAGGCGGGGCTGGATGAAGTGTGGTTCATGGTCTCCCCTATGAACCCATTCAAGAAAGCTGCTACCGACCTGCTCGATGACCACCTGCGCCTGGAGATGGTAGAAAAGGCTCTGGAGAATGAACCCCAGCTGAAGGCATGCGACTATGAGTTTCGCCTGCCCAAGCCTTCCTATACCTGGCACACCCTGCAGGCCATCAGCAAGGATTATCCAGAATATGAGTTTACACTATTAATAGGCGGCGACAACTGGGCAGCATTCGATAAGTGGTATCACCACGACGATATTCTTGCCCACTACCCTATTGTAGTCTATCCCCGCCAAGGCTCCAGCATTGGCGAAGTGCCTGCCGGCGTTACCATCGTAGAAACCCCGCTGCTCAACATCAGCAGCACGGAGATACGCGAATGCATCAAGGCTGGAAAAAGCATCGAAGGTATGGTTCCCGAATGCATCGAGAACCTCGCCATCAAAAACTATCAGGCGCTCTTAGTCTAAAAGAGTGCCCAAACATCTATTCTCTAAAAATAGCAAACATCATCAATAGAAAGCTATGAGTTGGAAAGAAATCATCAAGAACTGTCTTAGTCTGGCATCAGCCCCTATCAGGCGCAATGCCAACTTCTTTGTGTCTATGTACATCCTGGGCATGGTAAGTTCACTCATCACGATTCCGAAGAACGGAACGCTCTACGAGAACATGTTCCTGGAGCTGTTCCTGGATCTCTACATCGTGAGCGCCATCCTCGCCGTCTTCCCGAAGAAGGTGCGCAGGGGACTGCGTGCCATATTATACATTATATTATATGTCACGGCAGCCGCTGATACCTACTGCTTCGTGAATTTCGGTTCCACACTCAATCCTTCTATGCTGATGCTGGTGGGAGAAACCAACAGTTCCGAGGCAAGCAGCTTCCTCTCTGCCCTCATCTCTGCCGAAGTGCTCTTCAGCAGCGTGGGCTGGATTCTGCTCCTGGCGCTCCTGCAGATACTCATCGTCATCTTCCGAAAACGGCTCATCAAGATCTACGTCTTCCTCGTTACCGTACTCGAATTGGCATCACTCAAGAAACGACTGATGGCTATTCCGCGAATGACAGCAGCCATGCCAGCCACCTTCGGTATCCTCTGCCTGGCGATCCTCATCGCATCCATCTGCACCTCCTGGCACAACAAGGAGGCTTACCATAAGCTGATGTCGGGAAGAACCATCGGAGAGGTGGAGCATACCCTCACAGAGAAAGACCATGCCGTGCTCTATCTGCCAATCTACCGACTCCACTTCAGCATCTATGCCAACCAACTGGCAGCGCATCAGATTACCCAACTGATTCATGCAGCCCACGAGGTGAAGGTAGATAGCTGCAGCTTCCGCTCGCCAAACATCGTGCTGATCATCGGCGAAAGCTACGGTCGCCATCATTCACAGCAATATGGCTACTTCATGAAAACCACCCCAAAGCAATCGGCACTGGAGAAATCGAAGAAACTCACCAAGTTTACAGATGTCGTGACCTGCTGGAACCTCACCAGCTTCGTATTCAAGCACATGCTCTCCACCTATGTGGTAGGCGACAAGGGCGAATGGTGCGACTATCCGCTCTTCCCGGAGGTTTTCCGCAAGGCAGGCTACAACGTAACCTTCATCACCAACGAGTTCCTGCCACAGGCAAAGGAGGCGGTATATGACTTCAGCGGCGGCTTCTTCCTGAACAATCCGGAACTGAGCAAGCTGCAGTTCGACCACAGAAACACCGAGCTGCATGCGCTGGACGATGGACTGCTGAAAGATTATGATGACAGTCTGAAACAATACAAGACCGACCATAATCTCACCATTTTCCATCTGATGGGCCAGCACGTGAACTACAAGCTGCGCTATCGCCAGAACCAGGCTAAGTTCTGGGCAAGCAGCTACGAAGACAAGCGCCCAGAACTGACTGACGCCCAGCGCAAGGTATTGAGTCATTACGACAACGCCACCCTCTACAACGACTCCATCGTGGCAGAAATCGTGAAGCGATTCCAGAAGGAAGATGCCATCATCATCTATGTGCCCGACCATGGTGAGGAATGCTACGAGGAAAACCGTGGCTTCATCTGCCGCAACCACTCTGCCAACATCGACTGGAAGCTGGCACACTATGAGTTTGAGATTCCTTTCTGGATCTACTGCTCAAAGAAATACATCCAGAAACACCGCGCCATCTACCGGCAGATACGTGCCGCCAAGGACAAGCGGATGATGACGGATGCCCTGCCGCACCTGCTGCTGTATCTTGCCGGCATAGAAACTCCGACCTACAAGGAGGAGAACAATATTCTGAGTCCGAAATACAACGAGATGCGCCCCCGCATCCTGAAGAACTCAGCCGACTACGACAAGCTGCGGGATGAATATCTCAAGACGCAGGCTAAGCTGGAAGAAAAGAAGCAAGACAAGAAAAAAGATAAGAAACAAGGTAAGAAACAAACAAAGAAAGGAGCCAGGAAATGAATCAGAACATACTTTCTAGAAGTGCATGCAATGCATTGAGAGGACTTGCCATCATCGGCATCTTCCTACATAACTATTGCCATTGGCTAGGTCCGATTGTCAAGGAGAATGAATATCAGTTCTTCCAGCACAACGCCGACTGGCTGCTGCAGGTGATGGCGAATCCCGACATCAACCTGCCTATCCATCTGCTGTCGTTCTTCGGCCATTACGGAGTACCCGTATTCCTCTTCCTGAGTGCATACGGACTGGTGATGAAATATGAAGCCAAGCCTCATCTTTCTGCCGACCAGCAGGCTCAGATGTACAATATCTCGGGCAGGAAGCAATTCTGGAGCATCAGCTGGCGCGAACCTCTGCGCTTCATCCGCTATCATTATCTGAAGCTCTTCAAGATGATGATTGTGGGTTTCATCGCTTTCACGATGATAGACTACATCACTCCGGGGCCACGCCATTACGAGGTGCTGGGCATCGTATCGATGCTGGGTATGTTTAACAATGTATTGCCAAACCCCGACAACATCATCTGGCCAGGACCTTACTGGTTTTTCGGTCTGATGCTGCAGCTTTACATCGTATATCGACTGCTGCTCTATCGCCGCCACTGGGGATGGACGGTAGGATTGATGCTTCTCTGCATCGGCATCCAGCTGCTGTTGGGCTTTGACAATCCCGAGAGCGAGGCGATGAACCGCTACCGCTATAATTTCATGGGCGGTATGCTACCATTCGGTCTGGGCATTCTCTACGCCCGCTATGGCGAGAAGATTCTGATGACCTTCCATTCGCCTGTAACCAATATCTTCGGCTGCGTATTCTGCATCTCTCTGATCTACAGCCTGAGTCTCAATATGATAGGATGGACCTTCGTGCCATTCTTCATCTGTCTGCTCTGCGTGCTTGTAGCCGATTTGCTGCAGGAGGTAAGTTGGCTGTCAGGCATCTACAAGGTTCTGGAATGGATGGGCGTCATCTCAGCCGCCCTCTTCGTCACCCATCCCATCACCCGCAAGATATTCATCCCTATCAGCCGTCATGGAGACATCTATGCCGGGCTGCTGCTCTACATCATTGCCAGCATCGGCATCGCCTGGCTCTTTACCCAGCTGATGAAGAAGATACCCAACCCGAAGAGCTAAGTGTTAGAGAGCCTCCCCCCGTTCCAGGCGATTCCATCGCCTGTCCCCCTAACAAAGTTTAAACAAAAAAGAAATATCAGATGAAGTGGAAGATAAAAGACATAGAACTGGCGAATATCAGTAGATATCGCGGTGAATTGATGGGAGCCGCCATGCTCTTCATCATTCTCTTTCATGTAGCACTGCCTAGAGAGAACGCTTTCTTCGGATTGCGCCGCATGGGCAATGTAGGAGTAGATATGTTTCTGTTTCTCAGCGGCATCGGTCTGTGGTTTTCCTGGATGAAGAATTCTTCTGCCAAGCATTTCTTCATCCGCCGATACCTGCGTATCTACCCGGCGTGGCTTATCATCGCCTGTCTCTACTACATCCCCCGATTCCAGGGAGGAGACCTCGAGGCGTGGATCAACCTGATAGGCGAGATTACCATCAACTGGAATTTCTGGCGATACGATGAGCTTACCTTCTGGTACATCCCAGCCACCATGATGCTCTATCTCTTCGCCCCAGCCTATATGGAACTTATCAAGCGCCACCCCATCTACAAATGGCTGCCGGTGGTGATGATCATGTGGTGCATCCTGGTGCAATACGTCACCCCGATTCATCAGGCTGTAGGTCATCTGGAAATCTTCTGGAGCAGAGTACCTATCTTCTTCATCGGCATCAACATGGGCGAGATGGTGCGCCAGAAGCAGACACTTGATGGTGCCAGCATCTGGATGATATGGCTGATGTTCCTGATGACGCTGCTCGCAAGCATCTTCCTGGAACAGGAGAAACACGGTATGTTTCCGCTCTTCCTGGAGCGCATGCTCTACATCCCACTCACCATCACGAGCATCCTGCTCCTGAACCGCATCTTCCGCCGTACCCCAGGATGGTTTAACCGCAGCTTTATGCTGGTAGGAGCATTGAGTCTGGAATGCTATCTCATCCACATCCACTTCGTGCTCCATTATATCGAACCTCATCACTTGGGATACTGGCCTACCTTTATCCTCTGCATCGCCATCACCCTGCCACTCTCCTGGATATTGAGCAAGATAGCAGAATGGATCTCAAGGGAACTATCTAAGATTATTAAATAAAAAGAATCATCTCAGATTATTAAATAAAAAGAAGTTTTTATGAACGAGAATGAAATAAAAGACAGCAAAGGCTTCGCTGCCTTGATGCGCCTGATCCGCCCGAAGCAGTGGATCAAGAATATGTTTATCTTCGTGCCCCTCTTCTTTGGTGGTGCCTTGTTTCATACAGATGCCCTGCTGGCGGGTCTGATTACTTTCTTTGCCTACAGCTTTGCCGCATCGAGCATCTATTGCTTCAACGACATCCATGATGTGGAGGCAGACCGCCGCCACTCGGTGAAGTGTCACCGCCCTATCGCATCAGGAGCCGTGAGTATCAGGCAGGCTTATGCTTTGATGTTTCTGATGCTTATCCTCTCAATGGGGGTATGCAGTCTGCTCGATTCGTGGGAGACGATGGGAATCATCGCCTTCTATTGGGTCATGAACCTCTGCTATTGCGCCAAGCTCAAGCAGTATGCCATCATTGACGTGTGCATCGTGGCATTCGGTTTTGTACTCCGCTTGCTGGCGGGTGGCGTCGCTACGCACATCATGCTCAGTAAATGGATTGTACTGATGACCTTCCTCATCACCCTCTTCATGAGTTTTGCCAAACGCCGCGATGACGTGCTGCGAATGGAAAAGACGGGCGAGGCACCACGCAAGAATACGAGCCGATACAACCTCACCTTCATCAACCAGGCTATCACCATCACGGCATCAGTTACCCTGGTTTGCTACATCATGTACACGGTGAGTCCTGAAGTAATAGAGAATTTCCAAACAGAATACCTCTATCTTACCAGCGTATTTGTATTGGTAGGTTTGCTGAGATACATCCAGATTGCAGTGGTTGACCAGCAGAGCGGCGACCCGACCAAGATTATCCTGCGCGACAGAATCACGCAGTTTATCGTCCTTGCCTGGTTGCTCTCCTTCCTTATCCTTATCTATATCGTATAAGAAAGAGTAAATCTAAAAGAAGAACAAGAAATGAAGAAGAAAATATATTGTTTTGATTTCGATGGAACACTCACTACGAGTGATACCTTGCTCGAATTCATCAAGTATGCCAAGGGCAGAGGCCGGTTTCTGATGGTTTTCCTGATGTACAGCCCACTGCTGGTGCTGATGAAACTGCACCTTTATCCCAACTGGAAGGCAAAGCAGCAGATCTTCGCCCACCTCTTTGCCGGCATGCGCATCGAAAAGTTTGATGCACTCTGCCGTGGCTTCGCTGAAGAAAGCCAGCATCTGCTCCGTCCGAAAGGCATCACCCTGCTGCACGAAGCGCTGGTGGCTGGAGCCCAGGTTTTCATCGTAAGTGCCAGCATCGACAACTGGGTGCGCCCTTTCTTTGATATCCGCAATCTGAAAGGTGTTCAGGTACTCGGCACCCAGATAGAAGTAGAAGACGGCAAGCTGACAGGGCGATTTAAGAGCAACAACTGCTATGGAGCCGAAAAAGTACAAAGAATTACGGAAGCTCTTTCTATGACCCAAACATCAGATACAGAAGATAAGACCATCTCCGACCGTTCTCTCTACGAGATAGAAGCCTTCGGCGACAGTCGTGGCGACAAGGAGATGCTTGCCTTCGCAGACAGAGGGCACTACAAGCCTTTCAGAGAATAAGCCATTCTTAGAAATCATGTCAGAAAGACAAGTCACAGAGACAGAAACATATAAATCAGAAGGAATCAGATGAAAAGAAATACCGATCTCGATTTTATTCGAGCCATCCTCATTATCCTCATGATATTGATTCATATCGTGAGCTTCGGCAACGCATACCCTCATCTCAAGGCAGGCATCCTATCCTTTATGATGCCTACCTTCCTTATCATCACGGGCTATCTCGTGAATATTGAGAAGACCGGAAGACAGATGGGAAACTATCTGAAATGTCTCGCCCTGCCCTATGTCATCATGGTGACAGGTTACTCTGTACTTTCCTACTACATGCCGGTGAGAGATGGCATCACTGAGCTCTCCCTCTCCCAAATAGGCGAGAAGATCTTCATCACTTCCATCGGTCCCTATTGGTTTATCCAGACTATGATCATCTGCGGAACGCTCTATTACTTCTGCTTCTGTGGAAGGAATTGGAATGATTTACGCAAGAATTATACGAAAAGAGATACCTATGCCAGCCTTTTCGTCTTCGCAGTTACGCTGCTTCTGATATCGGAGACGCCAGCCCTATCGGCAAGTGCAGCTGCCTATTACTTCATCGGTGTAGTCATCCGACAGAGCAAAACGGAATGGAGCAGGCTGTTCCGCCACGAGTTCTTTGCCGTCTTCCTATGGATTTATCTGCTCAGCCACGAAGACTGGTACAACTGGGGAAGTCTGGTTATCGTCTTCTCCTGCTGGTGCTGCATCTGCACCCTGCTGTTCCTGCAACACCTGCTCGATACTCCCGAACGCTTCAAGGATTTCAGCCCGAAGATAGAAAAAGCGTCAAGGGTGACCAACAGAATCAAGGACACCTTATTATATATAGGACGCAACACGCTGCCTATCTATCTTTTCCATCCCATCTTTACGATGGCTGCGAAGTTCTATCATCCTCTCTTTGCCTGGGACCCGAGCGAGATCTGTTTTGCTCTCTTCACCGTGATACTCGCCATCCTGGGAAGTATAGCCATCGCCAGAATCATGGAAAAGACCAAGCTGGCTTACCTCTTCGGAAAGGAAAAGATATTAAGATAATTCAATAAAAGAATAGAACCATGAATATCAAGAAAAAAATAAACGACATGGATGAAGCCAAGCGGGAAAAACTGGGTGAAATCGTGCGCTTTGGCATTGTGGGCGGACTGGCTACGGTACTGCAATATGTCATCTATCTGGCTATAATGCCGGTGCTGAGCCATTTCATTCCACGAATGGGTGATCACAGTCTGGCTACCACAGCCAACACCATCGCCTACATCGTGAGCTTCATCTTCAATTTCATCGCCAGTACCCGATACACCTTCAAGGTGAAGGCAAACGCCAAGCGAGGTGCCGGCTTCACTCTCTCGCATGTGGTAAACTATACGATGCAAACTGCCTGCCTCAACCTCTTTGTTGGTCTGGGACTCGCCAAACAGTGGGCGATGATTCCTACCCTCTGCATCTGCATCCCAGTAAACTTCTTATTAGTAAGATTCTTCCTGAAAAAATAAAAGAATCTCCGAAAACTAGAAAGAGAAAGACAAAGAGATGATTCCTCTCAAAACTAGAAAGAAATAGATAGATATGAAAAAGATATTCGATATTTTCAAGATCAAGAAAGAAGAAAGATGGCTCGCCCTGGGCATTTTTCTGGCGCTTGCCGTTCTGAATGGTGTAGTGATAGCCCGCTATGCCAGTCATTTCACCCTCATCACGGATGATTATTACAAGAATTTCATCCGCCACTTCTGCGTATCGGGCTTCGACCCGCTTACCTACTGGGTATTGAGCGACTGGAGTGCAGCATACAATGTATATCGCCATCCGCTGCTCGCCTTCTATATGTATATTCCTTACCTCATCAATATGGGTCTGATGAAACTCACAGGCTACAACTGTGCCCTTTTCATCGCTGTAATCATCCAGATATTCTGCGGATTCTATGCCACCCTCTTCCTGAAGAGAATCTTCCGGGAGGTAATGGATCTCGACAAGACGGCATCTCATATCCTCACCCTGCTGTTCTTCTCCTTCGGATATGTGATGGTCACCTGCATCGTGCCCGACCATTTCGTCATTTCCATGATGCTGCTCATCCTGGCACTCTACGTATCCGGTCTCAGAATAAAACATCACCATCCACTCAAGATATGGCAGAGCGTGGTATATTTCATCCTTACAGCCGGTACATCGCTCAATAATGGATTGAAAATCTTCTTCTCTGCATTCTTCGTAAACGGAAAGGGGTTCTTCCGCCCGAAATATCTTTTCCTGGCAGTCATCCTGCCAGCCGCCCTGCTGTGGGGATTCTGCAGATGGGAATACCGCGTCTTCGTATGGCCTAACGAGATGGCACGCAAGGAACTGAGAGCCAAGAAAGCGGCAGAGAAGAAAGCCAGACAGGAACGTATGGCACAGATCAAGCATACCCGTGATTCGCTGACAAACGACTCCATCAAAAGAGGCTTGAAGATCATCTCTGCTCAAGAGATAGCCCAGAAAGCCAAGAACGACAGCATCCGGAAGGCAAAGCAACTGGCCAAGAATGAAGCCAAAAAGAAAAGGGGCCCTAAGCAAGGTGCCCCTATCATGAAAGGTGAATTCATGAACTGGACGGATGCCACAAGCTCCCGTACACAGTCTATCATAGAAAATCTGATGGGCGAATCTATCCAACTGCATCAGGATTATGTGTTGGAGGATGAATTGCGTCATCGTCCGATGTTCGTGAAATACCGATACGCCATCAATTATGTTGTAGAGACAGTCATCATGCTGCTGTTTGTTGCCGGCATCTGGGCGGGCAGAAAGAGCAAGTATCTCTGGCTGGTGATGTCGTATTTCGGTCTCGATATGATGCTGCATATTGGCCTCGGCTTCGGTCTCAACGAGGTATATATCATGACCGCTCACTGGATATACGCCATTCCGATAGCCATCGGTTTCCTTCTGAAGCCAAAACGACAGCAGCCAAACCAAGAGCTGCAACCCCGACAACTGCTCTACAGCCGTTGTCTGAAAGGCATATTGCTCGTCTTGGGTCTGTCGCTGCTGATATACAATGGAGTCCTGATTATCGGATATTTCTGCTAGGCAAACTAAGTCAAAAAATCAAGCACGCTTATTCTCATCTAAGTCTGAGAGTAAGCGTGCTTTTTATTTTAAGACAGAGATTAGGCGTGTTTATCTCTTCCAATCATCTTGCGCCATCTGCGAGCCATCGCCTTGAAGATACTGGAGAAATTACCATATCTCAGATTCAGAAAGAGTTCTTCCAGGGAGCGTGACATCTTGATGAATGGGTGGCCCCAGGCATTGATCTTGTACACCCGCTCCTTGAAATCTACGTTTTCCACCACATATTTAGGATGTTTCAGCGGAAACTCCAGCTCATGGCGCTCCATGGTGAAAATTCTGCGATAAGCCTTCGGAGTCGTCTTCATACTGCCCGAGAAATGGGTGGAGTCATCAGAGAGACCCAGATTATTGATCAGATTCCTGCATGGCATGATGGCAAGGCTGGAATTCAGCAGCATCGAAGCCCAGAAGATGCTTTCATAAAACTCCTTTCCACTATGGGCATGATCCCTGCACATCGGGATGAAATCCTTACGGAGTCCACGCTGGCGAACCACCGATTCCAGCTGTCGCATCGCCTGCTTATCGCGCAGAAAGGCATAGTCTCCCTCCCATTTATCCACCACACGGCGCCACGAAGCCCATCCCCAGATAGAGAAGACAGAAGTAAAGAAATAGCTGTCCTCACAGTCGGGTGTCACCTCATCTTCATTGAATCCGGCAATCATGGCAATACGCTCATCGTGCTCGTAGCGGTCGAGCATCTCCTTGCAGAAAGGGAAGAAAGATTGCGAAGGCACATCGTCATCTTCCAGCACGATACACTTATCCACAATCGAGAAAGCCCATTTCTGGGAGAGAAACTCCGATGGATCGCATCCCTGGTTCTTGGTCTGATAAGAACGGTGCACCTCGCATTCCCAATCAATATTCTCATCTGATGCTATCTGCCGGCATGCCTCGATACCCGGCACATCCCGCTCACCTCTTGCTCCATCCTGATAGAGGAACAACTGGGCAGGACGAGCCTTCTTCACCTCATCAAACACTTTCTGGAAATTGTCGGGACGATTGAAGAAAAGCATCAATACGGCGACATCAATCTTAGCTGGCTGTTTCATATCTATGATATTCATTAACGATACACAATTGTCGGAATCTGTCATCATCCGATTTGATGAATCCATCATCATCCGTTTTTTGGAGACAAAGATAACCTAAAAAGCAGACAATGCCAAATAAACCGCCACAAAAAACCAGCCGGAATGAAATATTTCCTCATTTTTCTTCCCACAATCAATTTTTTACACTAACTTTGCAGCCAAATAAGATTAAAACGATGAAGAATATTTTTAAAATCAAGAAAGAAGAAAGGATACCAGGCCTCGTGGCTTTACTGGTATTCGTGCTGCTCAACGGGTTGTTCTTCTACAAATACGGCAACCTTTTTCTCAGAGCGCACCACGTCAGCTTCTGGCAGTTGTTCGCCAAGACCTTCCATGTATCCGGCTTTGATGCATGGTCGTATATCTTTATGTCGAATGGCAAACTCTATTTCGAGATTCCCCGCCATCCGCTCTTTGCAGTCATCCTTTATCCCTTCTATCTCATCAACAAGGAACTGATATCTTCGGGCGATACCAACTATGCGATGATATTCATGGCCATCCTGCTCATTGCAAGCGCCTTCTATTCCTTCATCTTTGTATATCGCATCTTCCGGGAAATCATAGAACTGAAGAAGAAAGACTGTATCCTTTTCTCTGCCATGCTCTATTCCTTCGGTATGGTGATGGTATCCATGCTGGTTCCCGACCACTTCTGCTGGTCGCTCCTCATGCTGACTATGACGCTGTATCTGGCGGGTATGGCGATGAAGGAAAGACGGAAACTGTCTGCATGGACCATCGGTATCCTCTGTTTCCTGACCGGAGGAGTCACCCTCAGCAACATTGCCAAGACCTATCTGGCAGCCTGGTTTGTCAACGGCAGGAAAGTCTTTGCCCCTAAGAATCTCGTAGCTATGATTCTGCCAGCCATCCTGCTAGTAACTACTGCCTATCTCATCTATACAGAGGTAAGAGAACCTCAGTTTCATGTAGATAAACAGATTGAGGTAAAGACGCATGCCAAGGATCCGGAACAGCAGCGGAAGGATTCCATCCATCATGCATGGGTTATGGCACATACCGGAGAACCGATGAAGAAGGAAGGGTTCTGGAAATGGACCGATACGTCAACTTCCAGGACGGATGCCCTGATTCACAACATGATGGGAGAATCCATCCAGCTCCACGACTCTTATCTCCTGGACGATATGTGCGTAAACCGCCCTACCATCGTGAAGTATAACTATGCATTCAATTATGTCATCGAAGCCATCATCTCGCTGCTGTTCTTCATCGGCATCGTGGTTGGCATCCGGCATAAGTTCTTCCTCATGGTACTGAGTTGGCTGGGATTAGACATCGTCATCCACTTCGTAATGGGATTCGGTCTCAACGAGATGTATATCATGGCTTGCCACTGGATATTCATCATCCCTATTGCTATCGCCTATCTGATGAAGTCGCTCGCACCGGGCAAACAGGTCATCCTGAGATATTCCTGCTGGTTACTCACCCTGTATCTCTGGGCATGGAATGGCTACTGGCTGTGGAATCCTGTCCGCTGTTCCCCCCCGGTACAATCT
>URYG01000079.1 GCA_900551985.1 uncultured Prevotella sp.
TGAAACAGGTGGAGGCAGAGAGATAGGATGCAGCCTGCTGGAGACGACCCTTCTGCTGCAAATCTTCCTTGATAGACATCAGGTTGACAGGCTTCAGATTGCCCGTATATTTTGAGATGGATGAAATATCGGGATACACACTATACTGTCCGATTTCGTGAGTAACTACCGGCACAGGAAGCGACTCTACGGCCGAAGAGTAATCCTTCGAAAAACTAACAGGCTGGTCTTCGAAAACGCCTTGTCCTCTCAGCCATCCCTTCTTCGACCACTGGCTTACCCAATAGTCATCATGAGATTCCGGCCAATCGCCATGTCCCTTTTCAAAAGTAAAGGTAGTGGTAGTATAGAGACGACGAGGATCCTGCTTCTTCACGTGCATCAGCAAAGCATCCAACGCCTTGAAATCACCCTGCAACTCATTTCCCAGACTCAGGAAGCAGAAAGAAGGATGATTGCCATACGCAGCCAGGATTCTATCGGCCTCAGCATAGAGAAAATCGAGCGCAGGCTTATCCTCTCCTATATTCAAAGCCCAGACAGGCAACTCTATCTGAAGATAAAATCCCATCTTGTCGGCAACGGCAAATGCTGCCTCCGGCGGACACCAGGAATGAAATCTGAGATGATTCAGTCCATACTCTCTTGCCTTTTCGAAGATATGTTTCCATCCAGCTTCATCCATCGCAGGATAACCTTTCTGCGGAAAGACACAGCTCTCCAAGGTTCCTCTGAGGAACATGCGACGTTGATTGATATGCAGCAACGCCTGTTCGTTGCTCAGGTCTCTGAATCCAAAATCCACCTTCTGCCTATCCATCATCTTGTGATCCAGATATTCAGCAGAAGCCGTATAGACATTTGGCGAAAACTCATCCCACAATTGGGCATTGTTCACCTGCGTATCAAACTCTATGCGTTTTCCCTTCACCTCAAGCAGCGTATCTTTCACCTCTTTTCCCTGTGGAGAAACAATGGCAAAACGCATTTTTCCCAACTTGCGTCCTTGGTTCTTGGCTAAAAGAGCATCCCCTTTCATCTCAATCTTCACATGCACATAGCCCTGCTTGGCTTTTGGATAAACGGAAACATGATGGATATACGACTGTGGCTTGGCTTCCAGAGAGATTTTGCCCAGGATGCCATTCCACTTGGTCTGAGTCTCATTGGTATAACTATGCGCCAACTCATTGAATGTGATGTCGTACTTCTTACTGTTGTCAATAGTTATCTCCAACAGATTTTCCTTCCCCAAAGTCACATAATCGGTGACATCAAACTCATGAGGTACAGAAAGGCTCTCTCCCATTTCCTTCAAAAGCTGCCCATTAACCTTTACCTGCGAAGTCCATAGCGTTCTATCGAAATGCAGGATGATGCGCTGCTTCTTCCACTCCTTCGGCACCATCACTTTTCTAGTGTATGTAGCCTTGCCTATATAGCTGTACTTCGCTTTCAGATTGAGAAAGACTTCCTTTTCCATGCTTGGCTTCAAAGTACAAGGTGCACCCAAACCGGCATCAGTAAGCGTACCTGGAAGATGGATGGCAGCTACCTTATCCTTATCATAAGTAACCGTCCATTGCCCGGAAAGATTCAGTTCATGGTTTCCATCAGAAGCCATAGAGGAGTTCACGCCCCCAAGAAGCAGGCTCCCCATAAAAAGCAGGCGAATCAAATCGCTTTTGTAATCAGATATATTCATATAGCATCAATTGTTTTTAATTATGCTGCAAAAGTACAAACAAAAAGGGGAATAACAGATAGACTCATTAGCAGAAATACATAGATTATCTTATGATTTGAAGAAAGAAATGACGGAAAATAGGATAGGTTTCAAAAATATTTCGTACTTTTGCACAAAAATTACTAGCAAACAATGGAAAATATCAAGATAAAAAACGGATTTCAGGGGGAACGCTCATTGGTTATGCCGGAGATGATTCTGGATCTGGCTGAAGCCGACCCGGTATTGCGGACCTTGCATATCACAGACATAGGCTACTATCCGCACGCCACCTATCATTATAGGGAGCGAACGGAATCCATCAACCAATGCGTACTGATCTATTGCGTGAAAGGCAGCGGACATTACAGCATCAATGGCAAGCAATATGAGGTGAAAGCCAACCAATACTTCATCATGCCAGCCCATACCCCACATGCCTATGCCTCCAATAACGACGATCCATGGACCATCTACTGGATTCATTTCCGCGGAACATTGGCACATATCTATGCCGAAGGTGCAGAAATACCAACCACCATATCCACCAATCTGAATTCAAGAATAGCCGACAGAAACAACATCTTCGAAGATATATTTCTGACCCTATCCGACGGATATACCCTGGAAAACCTGCGATATACCTCATCGCTCCTGCATTTCTATCTCGGTTCGTTGCGCTATATGCCACAATACAGGAAATTCCACAAGAGAGAGGAACAGAATGAAAGCGAGACACATAGCATCATCAATGCAGCACTGAGATATATGGAGGAGAACCTGGAGCAATCCATCACTCTGCACAATCTGGCAGAATATACCGGATATTCCAATTCCCATTTCTCAGCCATCTTCAAGAGTGCCACGGGGCACAGCCCGTTGAGTTACTTCAATAAGCTGAAGATCAAGAAAGCCTGTGAACTGCTGGATACCACTGATATGAGAATCAACCAGATAAGCTATAAGATGGGCTTCGAAGATTCCTTCTATTTCTCGCGCCTATTCTCCAAAATCGTGGGAATATCACCTAAGAAATACCGAGAATCCAAGAAATGACAAACCAAATGGAAACAACAAGATAAACAAAAACAAAAAAAGGTCCCTACCTCTATTTCGCAATAGACGTAGGGACTTTTCATATAAATCTAAACTTATGATATCCTCAATATCATATACCTAAAAACCTAGCTCAATCAAAGTCTTGAACGACAGGATGCCCAGATGATTCTTATCCAACTGGGAAGCCTTTTCCAGATAACGCTCAGCATGCTTCTTATCGCCCAAGCCATAGAAACCAAGAGCAAGCATGTAGTTGCAATGTATCTGATTAGAGAGATTCAAATCTCCCTCCCAGATCTGTAAATCAGGCAATGATACGGCAAAGTAATCCATCACCACATCCTCGAAGAGATGATTCTTGCCATAATTCACAAGCTTGTAGAATCTGCCGTGAGCCTCATCCACTCTGCCCAGTTTCAGGAGAGCCAATCCCTGATAGAAAATCTTGTCTGGCTTGGCATCGTTGTAGTACATGGCTGCAGCTGGCTCCTGAGGTCCCTTGGTTGCCTCTTCCCAGCACTCCTTCGCCTTGTCATCCATGCCCTTAGCCTGATAGGCGCAACCCAGAAAATAATAGAAATCATTCTCCTGTGCACCATAGAGCTTGCCTTCTCCAAGATGATGCGGATAAACCAGACATGCCTCAAGCAGCGAGATGGCTGTATCGTAATCCTTACGAACCAAAGCCTGCTTGGCAAGTTCCAGGCGACAGAGCTGATACTGTCCGCTCACCTTTCCTTCGCCACCTTCCCATGGATGGAACTGATGAGCATCCAGCTTCTTCATCGCCTCTGCATAGTTACCCGTCTGATTCAGAAGCGTGATTTCTTCCAGCAGAAGGTCATCGCGCTTGGCTATCAACTCAGGATATTGCTGAAGATGTTTCAGGCGCATCGCATGGGCGTAGCCTAGACGCTTGTACAACTGATCCAACTCCATCAGGATACGGGCATCAGTAGTATCAAGCAGAAAGGCCTTCTCCATACACTTCACAGCCTCCTCGCCCTTGTGCTCCTTGTTGAACAATCCGAGTGCGAGGTTACGCCATACGGTAGGGAACTTAGGATCAATTTCTGCCGACTCTCTCCATACCTCCATTGCCACATCATACTGGCGCTTGTCGTAATAGAGACAGCCCAGATAATAAGGGGCCTTGGCATCCTTATCGTTAATATTAATGGCATCTTTCAATGCCAGAACTGCCTCAGGACGGTTAGGGAAGCAGTAGTCTGATGGATATTTCGATGCCTGTTCATAAGCAGATTTAGCAATCTCCCAATCATCCGTATCCTTCTTACGAAGTACCCAACCCAGATAATAATAAGTCATCGGAGTAATAGCCTTATTATCAATGGCTGCCTGCAAAACCTTCAGAGCTTCACCATAAAGACCGGCACCTGCATAATCGAGCGCCAACTCATCATAGTTGTTCGGCATACCATGCATCATCTCTACCATCTTGTCAAGATACTTATTGTTGTCTGTAGAGAGGAAGAGTTCGAAGAGACAACCATAGTTAAACTGGTCTATCTTCAAAGACACCTCGCACCAGGCGATAGCTTCATCCTTCTTATCTGTCAATCTGAGAATAGCAGCCTTCAAAGCACGAGCCTTGTGATTATGGGTATTGCGAATCAGACAATTCTCGATTTCTTCTCTTGCATCATCCATGCGATGCAGCATCACGGAAATCTGAGCACACTCAAAGAAGCCGGCATCCTGCCATGCACCATTCCAGGTTGACTTGTAGAACATATCGTATGCCTCCCAGAAATTACCCTGATATTTCAAGACAAGACCGAGGTTGTAGATAGGTTCACCATCGTATGGATTAGGATTGCGCTTCATCAATACCTTCACGGCACGACGCAGATACTTCTCTGCCTTATCGAAACGGCACTTGCGAATATACCATAAACCCAGGGCATTGTTGCATCGGTAATCCATAGGATCACGGCGGAGTGCCTCCTCGTAATAATCCACCGGATTATAGGTGGCATGGCGATACTGCTCCAGATGAAGACCCGTCAGATAGAGCTGGTCGTTGGTCTTGATCTGCTCAGGAAGCAAGGCAGCCTCAGCTGGATCAGGGATAGGACGGATTTCATCATCTTCTTGTTCCCAAGCCATCAGGATCTTGCCATCCAGAGACTCGATAGAGAAAGACAAATCATACCATTTACTATCTCCTACCTCTACCGTCTCATCCAGAACCTTTTCCGGACTGAGAGTCACCACTTTATTATAGCATTCCCCTTCCTTATCATCAAGAATCACCCTCACCTCCTGCTTGGAAGTGGCAAACACCTTGAAGTTCACCTTTCCGGAAGTGTTTTCCTGGGTCACCTTTCCCTGATCATCCACAAAGTCAATGTTCATAATCAGGTCCTTGGTAGCCTCCTTCACCACACCCAATTCTCGGTATGGCATGAAATACTGGGTGAAGCGCTTCTCCTCGTATGGCATCAGCCAGGTGAAATCAGGCTGGTTCTCAGTGAACACACCTGCCATCAACTCGATATACGGTCCATCCTCATCGGTAAGGTTGCGGTCCCAAGCCTGTCCGAAATCGCCATTTCCCCAAGTCCACTGTTTCTTACCCGGAGATACGTGACGATTGGCTACATGCAGCATACCAGCCTGGGTATCATTCTCATAACCACCCTCGAAATCATACATTGAGTTGACACCCATATAAGATGTAGGCACCTTGATATTCTTATAGTTGGAAATATCTACACCTGCAGAGTAGTCCATCTTGTAATAGGTGCCCGTAGCGATAGGGAAACTGCTCACGGCTCGCTTGCCATGATCGAACACGGCATTGATATCTGGCGGGAACACACTCTGGTAATAATCGTTCACCGCCACGGCAGGGTTCGCCCACCAGAGGAAAGTCTGAGGCACATTAGTGCGGTTGTAGAGCTGACCCTTGATTTCCAGGTAAGCCTTGCCAGGGCGCAGGGTAAAGCCTGCCATACCCTTCTGATGGAACATCTTTTCTGTTTCGCTCACCCATACGGTTACTGAACCATCCTCATTCTCCTCGATGGTGCTATCCACTGGCAGATAGGTACTTGGACGATGGTGCTGAGGCCAGTTGAACTCGATACCACCACTGATCCATGGACCAGTCAAACCCACCAATGCCGGTTTGATGACATGATTATAATATACAAAATGACGCTTCTTGATCTTATCGTATGCCATCTGCACACGACCGCCCAATTCAGGCAGAATCATCACCTTGATGTATTCATTCTCAATCCAGATGGCGTGCCATTCCTTATCCACCTTTTCATCGCTGATACTCTCGATGACAGGATAAGGATAAACCACACCACTCGAACCCTGATAAACTCGTTTTTCCAAGAAAATAGGATTCTTCTCAGGGGTTCCCACCTCATAGGTTGGAATCACCACTGTTTCTCTCCAAGCTTTTACCATAATTATTTAATGTTTTATTAATTCTTTTTCCAATTCTTCGAGTGATTTGCCTTTGGTCTCAGGTAACAGTAAAGAGACGAAGAGGAAACCACCCAGACATACTGCACTGTAAATCCAGAACGTACCATAACTGCCCAATGCCACATTGAGCAACGGGAATGTATAGGTAAGCGTAGAACTTCCCACCCAGAGGGCAAAGGTACTGGTAGCTACTGCCACGGCACGCACCCTGTTAGGGAAGATTTCAGCCAGAAGCACCCAGGTAACAGGTCCCAGCGTCATCGCATAGCAGGCGATGGCAGCCACTACCAGCACGATCATAAACCATCCTGTAATCTGGAAGAAATAACAGATGCCCAGGATGAGATAGATGCCGCAAAGTCCGCCTGCACCCAGCTTCATCAAGGCCTTTCTTCCCCATTTATCTACCGTGAAGATGGCAACAAATGTAAAGATAACATTGGCTATTCCCGTAACCACGATATTGAAAAGCACATCACCGATGGCATAACCTGCCGACTGGAATATCTCCTGCGCATAATTGAAGATAACATTCGTTCCGCACCATTGCTGGAAGAAGGCAACCACCACACCCAGCAGGAGCACCTTGCGATAAGGCTTACTGAACAAGGTCTTCAATCCAGCCTGCGAAGAGTCCTTTTCGTTAGCCTCTCTCACAGCCTGCAACTCTGCCTGCGCATAGCTGCTTCCACCTATCTTATTCAATGTAACGAAAGCTTTCTTATCTCTATTTTTCATAGCCAGCCAACGGGGACTTTCCGGGATGAAGCAAGCCATCACACAGAACACAGCCGCTGGAAAAGCTGCCGCCCAGAACATCCATCGCCAAGCCATCTGTCCATTCCAGGATGCAGCTATATCAGCTGAGGAGAAAGAAGCCGGGATAGGTTCTGCTATCAGCCAGTTGGTTATCTGGGCAGCCAGGATACCAAGCACGATGGTCAGTTGGTTCAAAGAAACCAGTTTTCCTCTGATGGAGGTAGGTGCCACCTCTGCAATATACATAGGTGAAAGTCCTGAAGCCACTCCTATACCGATGCCTCCGAAGAAACGGGCTACCAGAAAAGAGCTGAAGGTATCAGCCAATCCCGTTGCTATCGCCGAGAAGAAAAAGATCAGGGCAGCAACAATCAGGAGTTTCTTTCTTCCGATGCGGTCGGCAAGCGAACCGCAGAGCATCGCTCCTATCAGGCATCCTATCAGGGCGATAGTCATCGCCAAACCTTGGTCTGAAGGGTTATCGGCTATCTGATAATACAGTTCGTAGAAGGGTTTGGCACCGCCAATTACTACCCAATCGTAACCGAACAGCAATCCACCCATCGCCGATACCAGACAAATGAAATACACAAATCTTTTGTTTATTTTTTCCATGTCAGTTGTTTATTTGTTTTTTCTGGGTGCAAAGGTATAGCTTTTATAGGAAAGATGGAATAGAATAAAATCTGAAAATGATGGAGAATCTTACGAAAAATCCCATAGACTTCACTTTTTAAGTCTATGGGATACTTTTTTACTTTATTCTGAAAGCCTATGGGATACTTTTGCGGCAACAAACGCTATCATCAGCCCTAAGCAGGCGGCGATGCTGATGGCGATGCGGAGACCGGTAGCCTCAGCAAGCCATCCGATAACCGGTGGTCCTACCAGAAAACCGAAGAAACTGATGCTCGAAACGATGGTGATGGCGATGCTAGCCTTGATGGTTCCCAGCTTTCCAGCGATGCTGTAACAGATAGGAACCGACGAAGAGATGCCGAAACCTACCAGCAGGAAGCCCAAGGTGGCAGGAATGAGATAAGGCAAGGCTGCAGCCAGCCACAAACCACCCACAATCAAACCACCACAAACCTTCAACACCCTGGATGGTCCGTATTTAGTAACGAAACCATCAGCAAGGAATCTACCCAGAGTCATCGCTCCCATACCAGCCACATAGCCCGCACGGATAAAAGCCTCATCAGGTTTCACAACAGAAGAGAAATATACACTACTCCAATCATAAACAGTACCTTCACAGAACATGCCGGCAAATCCCATCAATCCTAAGAGGAACAGAATCGGGTCGATGGTCTTGAAAGAGAACTTCGGAACATCCTCCTCTTCAGCCTTTGCCGTAGCATCATCTACCAGATATCTGAATCCGAAGGCAACAATGAGAAGACTCATCGCCAGAATGGCTCCGAAGTGAGCCTCTATCGGAAGCTGGGTGTTAGCAAAGACGGCTCCGATGATACCGCCCGAGAATCCGCCCAAACTCCACAAGCCATGAAACGACGACATGATGTTGCGCCCATACATCTTTTCCACCAGGCAAGCCTGGGTATTGGTGGCGATGTTCATCAGATTCGCCATCATTCCGAAAGCCACCAGAGAAAGAATCAACTGGAACACCGTACTGCTGCTACCTATACAGAATAAAACAAAGGCATAGAGCATTTCAGCAAGCAGAATCATCTTCTTGCTGCCAAACTTACTCACCAGAACGCCCGAAAAAGCCATCATCAGAAGCTGACCGATAGGAATGGCAAAAAGCACCGTTCCCAACTGGCCGTTGCTCAGATGCAACATCTGTTTAACATCCGGAATACGGCTTGCCCAACTGGCAAACACCACGCCCGGTACAAAATAATAAGCCGCAACCGCCACTCGCTTGCGAACCAAATCACTCAAATGATTCAAACTTACAGTCATCCCTCTTAATACCTTATTTAATAATACCTATTTTATGTTTGCGGCTGCAAAATTACGAAAAAAAACAGAAAAAGACCGATATTTGAACAAAAAATATAGCTCAGTTTGAGATTTTTGCCGTACCTTTGCGCCTAGAAAGAGATTAAAAACAAACTAGCAATGAAGAAACAAACAATGATTACTCTGGCTCTCGCCTTAACTTTGGCGATGCCAATCATGCCAGCCTTCGCCCAGAAGGCGATGAGCAAGAAGGAAATAGCAGAAAAAGAAAAGGCTTTCAAGAACCTTCAGCATCCTTGGAAAGGCAAGAAGGTGGCTTACTTCGGCGACTCCATCACCGATCCGAACATCAAGGCTTCAAAAGTGAAATACTGGGGATTCCTGCAGGATTGGCTTGGCATCACCCCTTACGTTTATGGCGTGAGCGGCCGACAGTGGAACGATATTCCCCGTCAGGCAGACAAGCTGCAGAAGGAGCATGGCGATGATTTCGATGCCATCCTCATCTTTATGGGTACCAACGATTACAACAACGGTGTGCCTATCGGCGAATGGTACACAGAGACTTTCGACAGTGTGAGAGTAGCCCGCCACAAGCCAAGCGAAATGGTTCAGCGTCGCCATCGTCACTTCAGCATGGACAAGAACACTTTGAAAGGTCGTATCAACATCGCCATGTCGAAACTGAAGCAGATGTATCCTACCAAGCAAATCGTGGTGATGACACCTGTACACCGTGCGCTCTTTGCCAGCGGTGACAAGAACATCCAGCCAGATGAGATGTACGAGAACGTTCGTGGCATCTTCTTCGATGAATACGTAAAGGCGATTAAGGAGGTTGGCAATGTGTGGGCGGTTCCGGTCATCGACCTCAACTCCCTTTCGGGTCTCTTCCCTATTTACGATGCTGGTGCCCAGATGTTCAACAAGCCGGATACCGACCGTCTTCATCCTAACGATGCCGGTCATTCCCGTATGGCAAAGACCATCATGCAGCAACTCTCGGCACTGCCTTGCGTCTTCTAAATATCGTAAGTACTTGCGTCATATATCGTAAGTGCTTGCATCATATATCGTAAGTGCTTGCATCATATATCGTAAGTACTTGCGTCATATATCGTAAGTGCTTGCGTCATATATCGTAAGTGCTTGCATCATATATCGTAAGTGCTTGCGTCATATATCGTAAGTACTTGCGTCATATATCGTAAGTACTTGCCCGATACATCGAGGACATGTCCCCCATACAACGAGGATACGTACCCCTTACTACTATGACAAGTGCCCGAAACATCCGGTCAAAAACACCCGACGTTTCGGGCACAAATGGGCAACGTTTCGGTTGACTTTCCTTCGGCTTTGGGTATAGTATAAAGAACGTATCGGTGTGACAATAGGTGGCAATAAGAATACGTCTTATTGCCACCCATTTCTTTCTGTGTATCAACAACTTACACCACGCGTGGCAGATGTGGCATTAAATTAGAAAAAACTTTTTCTATATATATGATGAAATATAGCCATCAATATCGCTAAATGTCGTATCCAGAAACGTGAGATCTGTCATTTTCAAAACATCAACCATACGATATTCCTTATACAGTTGGCGAGAAAAACGAAGTTCAAAGGCCAAACGCAAATCATCTGTTGCATCAGCACCTTCATCCTGCTTAGCCTCTTTACCCGTTATGGTTCTCATTCTCACAATCTCATACACATCACGAATCCCCTTACCTTTGATATACGGCACGAAATAATGCAGATCCTGCAATGCTATGGTTGACGGGAACTTGGCACCCGTATAATATAAGGTAGCAGATTGATTCAAGAAACCCTTTTCATACCCACGCCGATGACTCGGACGAACCACACCAACCAACACCCGATTATCTACTTCCATCACAGTTCCCTTCTGCGGAATGACATGCTGCACGGTATCCTTCGCCTTCGTTTCTATCAGTTCCCGGATAAAACCTTCAAACAACTTTCTGTTTTCGTTATCGTTCGGACGAAGCGGAAAAGCACCAATGTTCACCTCCTTGATAGTTTGATAAAACTTTGAAACCTCCACATCCGCCGGTTCACCATCTCCAGGAAAAAGAATGTATCCGCCAATCACCTCCTTCTTTAACGGAGCCTCAACATAATCACGATAATAAATGGCATCACGATAACGATGCATCTGATTGATGGCATCATCCGGCGGCACATCTACTCCACTCGCATTCTTGCTGGCTATCCGATATTTTGCATCGAAGAGATAAGTCATTTTCATATCTTTCTGCAAATCATTCTTGGTAAGCTGCAACACAATATCCGGCTTCTGGGGAACCGTTGGTACTATCAGATTCTGCATTCCTATACTATCATTGGTCTGCTCCGTACTTTTTGGATTATATACCAATTCGGCAAGTTCTACCCCATTTTTCTTAAAGAGGATACGAGAATGCTCTCCCTTACCCAACTCCCAGGTAAACAGACCATTCAGTTCCATTCGGTTGCGATGTTCCACATCATCCAGATTCAATTCCTTCTTCACTATGTGGCTCACCTCTATGAAACACCATATTTCATAAAGCGTGGCGATGTCCTTGGATTGCAAGCGATAGATGCCTTCATTTAGAGAGTAAGCCTTACGGAGCAAATTCCAAGTCCGATAAACCTGACTATATCCCGTGGCTTTCTGAAGAACCATGCTTTCCTGATTCAACCCTTTGAAACGCCCAACGGTACGGAAGAAAGAATTTTTCCTTAATCGATTCAGGGAAACATAAGTTGCCTGAAGTTCTTGCTTCGTAGCATCAGAAACCTCCTTAACCTGCTCTATACGAGTTTTTAAGAGTTCATACTTACTCGTAATCTGCGATAAAGCAAATTTCAGAAATCGATTTTCCTGGGTATCATTCGACTCTACTTTTTCGGTGATACGATAAAGATGAGCGGGTTCTTTGCGATGCTCAGCTATTTCATTTTCAAGTGACATAGGGACTCGTCGCAACTTATCAGCCCGCAGATAAGTTTCCCTGCCATGTAAGCGATGACGTGGTCGGTCGATTATGTGCCGGCAAGCCTCCAAGAACTTCTTTTGCTCACCAGCAAAGATACTCCACCATATAATCTCTGGCGTTTCTCCCTCTTTATCAGGAGCAAAGCTATGATAGGTGCGTTTAAGGAAATCAAGCGAGAGCATCCGATACTCTTGCTCAATATCCTCTACGATTTTCTTCCAATGAGAATGATAATCCAGCTTAGAGCTCAACACCTCGAAGGAGAATGAAAACTTTCTTTTGATGAGTTCAGAAGATACACCATCTGATTTCTTTCTCTTAACAGTATAATCAAAACAGATTTCAGAACGTCCTATCTCATTGCCGAAATTCAGAAAGCCAGCCAACATACCATGACGGAAACTGAACCTATCGTTTTCATTCTGCAAGATGGAATCAAAATGTGCATCTACTACCTTAGCAGTATTCTTTTCCTCAAACTCCACCCATATCGGATAGTCTGCATTATCAAAGAATATGGCAGGAGCAGAAGAATCTTTTAATATTACCTCAGAAGTGGATTGATCATTCAAATACCGCTCTACCTGTTCAACCCCATCCGACCAGGAATATGTGGAGGAAAGTTTGTCTTCCCCCACATTCCTCTTCGCTTTATCCCAAATAGCATCAAACTTGGTGCATTCAATGGTCATCACAAAGTCGTGATGTTTGATTCTTAAAAGTTCCATTACCGTTAACTCCAAAAACTAGTGTAACCAGAACTAAGTTTCTTTTCCATTTCATCCAACTTAGCCAGAGAAACAGAACTATCTCTCATGTTTTCCGGCAACATCTTCAAAACTACTTCCTTC
>URYG01000080.1 GCA_900551985.1 uncultured Prevotella sp.
GTACTTTCTGGCTTCATACTTTGCCATTGCTTAGCCGCCTTCCTCGGATTACTCACGGATTTTAAACGGAAACTCGACCTGACGGTCGTGGCGATACCCCCTAAAGCTGGAAAAAGCCAGCCTATACGGCGCTAGCCCAATGGCCGTAAGGCCAAATCCGTTTAAATTCCGTGCGTAATCCGTGAAGCAAGAATGTTCCGTTAACTCAGCGTAATCCGATGAAGAAAAACGATGAAGAAGCGAAAAAAAACTGCAGCTGGCAAACACCAACTGCAGTTCCTCTATATTATAATAATGTGTATCTATTAGCAAACCTTGTGAGAACCCTCAGAGATTACTACTGGGTAAACCTCAGGAGCGTGACCATACTTAGCTGTGAACTTAGCGGTAACATCCTCAACGAACTTGTCGTAGATATCGTCCTTAACCAAGTTGATGGTGCAGCCACCGAAGCCACCACCCATAATACGGCTACCAGTAACACCGTTCTCCTTGGCAACCTCGTTCAAGAAGTCGAGCTCCTCGCAGCTTACCTCGTATTCCTTGCTCAAACCGTGGTGAGTCTCGTACATCTTCTGACCTACTGTCTCGTAGTCACCCTTCTCAAGAGCATCGCAGACAGCCAATACGCGGTCCTTCTCACCCAATACGAAGTGAGCGCGGCTGTAATCCTCTTCGCCTACCTCAGCGCGAACCTCTTCCAATTGCTCCCATGTGCAATCGCGGAGAGTCTCGAACTTAGCCTCTGGGTGCTTGGCAGCGATGTGCTTAACCACGTTCTCGCAAGAGTTGCGGCGGTCGTTGTATGGAGAACCAGCCAACTCGTGCTTAACCTTAGAGTTAACCAGGCAGAGCTTGTAACCCTTAGGCTCGAATGGGAAGTACTCAAACTCACGGCTGTTGCAGTCGAGACGCATCAACTTACCCTCCTTGCCGAATACAGAAGCAAACTGGTCCATAATACCGCAGTTTACACCTACGTACTTGTGCTCAGTAGCCTGACCAGCGAGAACGAGATCCCATTTAGAAACCTTGTTGTCGCCGAAGAAATCGTTCAGAGCGAAAGCGAAGCAGCTCTCAAGAGCAGCTGAAGAAGACATACCTGCACCGAGAGGCACGTCGCCATAGAATGCAGCGTTGAAGCCCTTTACATCAACACCCAGAGCCTTCATCTCCTGGCAGATACCGTAGATGTAGCGTGCCCAAGATGCGCGAGGACCCTCAGGGTCGTTTACCTTGAACTCTACACGGTCCTTCAAGTCGATAGAGTAGAGCATTACTGTCTCTGTTCCGTTAGGACGGATCTCAGCCATAATACCCTTATCTACTGCACCTGGGAATACGAATCCACCATTATAATCGGTGTGCTCACCAATGAGGTTAATACGACCTGGTGACATATAGATGTTACCTGTTTTGCCATCAAAGTGCTTGATGAAACGGCTTCTTACTTTTTCGATATCCATAATTGTTGTTGTTTAAAAAGTTATTATTAAAGATTTGATTATAAACTTGTTATTCCCGGACAAATCAAGTTTTGCTTCACCCGGGAATAGATTTTTCCGGAATTTACTCTACAGGGATGTCCTTGTTGACATTCTTGCAACCTACGAGCGCATAGAAAAGGATGTATGCGATCATGGCGATGATAACCCAGTAAGATGCGATAGGACCTGCAGCCTTAGCTACTGCATCCTGGATGAGAGGCATTACACCACCACCAACTACCATCATCATGAAGATACCTGATGCCTGAGCTGTGTATTTGCCGAGACCCTCAACAGCAAGGTTGAAGATTCCACCCCACATGATAGAAGTACACAAACCGCAGATGGCGATGAGTACACACTTGGTAGGGATTGTAAATGCAACAACGCCAGTACCATGGTCGTCGAGCTTGAGAAGACTTGCAATCTCTGAATCACCTGCCAAAGAGAAGTTCAATGTGTTGGCCTCTGGCAAGAAGATGGCTGTGAGCAACAGGAGGATAGCTACTGTTGAAACTACTGTCATCTGTGTCTTGGTAGAAATGGCGCCGCTGATGAATGAGCTGAGGAATCGGCCGCACATCATGAGCAACCAGTAAACTGCTGCGAAAGCACCACCTACAGAAGCTGCACCTGTGAAGTCCATGCTACTGATGTAGAAGATAAGCTGAGCAGGAATACCAATCTCAACACCTACATAGAAGAAGATACCGATGACACCGAGTACGCAGTGACGGAAAGACCAAGGACTGTGGTCGTACTGTACATTCTCCTTCTTGATGTTTGGCTCAGGAATAGCTACGAACCAGATAATGAAGAAGGCTGCAATGAATACTGCCATACCGATGAAGAGGAGAGGAGCTACGTCGCTCATGCTGGTGTTGGCTGTTACTGTACCTACGAGTACACCTGCCAACAATGGGGTAAGAGTACCACTCAATGAGTTCAATGTACCACCAATCTGAATGAGCTGGTTACCACGGTTACCACCGCCACCGAGCAAGTTCAACATTGGGTTTACCACTGTGTTAAGCATACATACGCAGAAACCGCAGATGAACGCACCCAACAGATAAATGATCAGGTTGAGACAAACAGCACCAGAGCTGAGTGTGAATACTGGGATGTCGTCACCGAAGATACTTGATAAGTACTGGATCATCAAACCGATAGTACCGACTGCAAGTGCGATGAGGGCTGTTTTCTTGTAACCCTTACTTTCGATCATCTTACCTGCAGGAATACCCATAAAGAGGTAAGCGGCAAAGTTCATGAAGTTACCCATCATGGCTGCCCAAGAGTACTTGAAGCCCCAGATGTTGCCAAAAGGCGCTCCCATGTTAGTTACAAACGAGATCATTGCAAAGATGAAACACATCGTGATGATTGCAATGATGCGTCCGTTGTTGTTTCCATTGTTTTGTTCCATTGTTTAAACTTGATAGTTGATATTGTTATTATTTAATGTTTATTCTAGTCAGAATTTACCGCAAAAAGGAGTGGCTGCCTCGAAGTTCTCTTTTCAGAGGCAGCAACTCCTATCTGATTGTTAGTGATTTAACTTATTTCTCTACACCAAACTTGTAGATGGTCTTCTGGGTGTAAGTCTCACCTGGACACAATCTGCAGCTTGGGAAGTAAGGGTGGTTTGGTGTGTCTGGGAACTTCTGTGCCTCGAAGCATACTGCGCTGCGGCGTGGGAAGGTTGCACCATGCTGACCCTTGAAGTCTGCAAGGAAGTTACCTGTGTACATCTGCATACCTGGCTCGGTGGTGTAAACCTCCATAGTGCGGCAGCTTACAGGATCCTTGATGCGAGCAGCAAAGCTCAACTCGCCCTCTTCCTTCTTGTTTAATACATAGTTATGGTCGTAACCAGAACCATTCTTAATCTGCTCATCATCTGCATCGATGTCCTGTCCGATTGGCTTTGGAGTGCGGAAATCGAATGGAGTTCCCTCTACCTTCAAGATCTCACCTGTAGGGATAGATGTCTCATCTATAGGGAGATAGTAGTCTGCGTTAACCTGACAGATGATGTTGTCAATTGTTGGGGTAGGATTAGCAATTCCCTGGATTGAGAAGAACGCATGGTGAGTGAGGTTGCAGATAGTCATCTTGTTGGTGGTTGCCTGATACTTGATGACGAACTCATTGTCGTCGGTCAAGGTATAAGCCACCCAGACGGTCAATTCACCAGAGAAACCTTCCTCGCCGTATGGGCTGGTGTACTTCAGAACGACAGCATTGTCGCTCATGCGAGTAGCATCCCAAACATGTGCGTGGAATCCAGTAGGACCTCCATGCAAATGGTTCTTGCCATTGTTGCATGCTAACTGATACTCCTTGCCATGAAGGGTAAACTTACCCTCCTTAATACGGTTACCGTATCGACCGATGAGGACGCTCAAGAAAGGCTCAGGTGAGTTGATGACGTCCTGGATGTTGTCGTGACCCTGAACGAGGTTGGCATAGTTGCCGTCCTTGTCTGGCATCATGATAGCTACAACAGCACCACCGTAGTTCGTCACGGCAACCTCGTTGCCCTGATTGTTTCTCAACACGAAGAGATCAGTCTTCTTTCCCTGTACTGTGGTCTGAAAATCTTCTCTTTTCAAACCACACTTGTTAACTGGTTCTGTATTCATAATATGTCATTTTTTTAGTTACTCTACTTTATGTTCTAAAGTAATCTACTGCAAAGTAACTAAAAAAAAATGAATGTGACAAATTATTTAGCAATTATTTGATTTAAAAAAACTAAAAATTTTCAGGAGAGCAAATCTGCCACTACATAACTTGAACCGCCAACGAAGATAAAATCGCCCTTTTCTGCATTTTCTAGAGCTGCATTATATGCTTCTTTTACAGAATGATATAGACTTCCGTGTAAGCCAAGCTTTAATGCAAGTTCGCTCAATTTCTCTACAGGGATGGCTCTTTTGGTAGAAGGCTGCGTCCAGTAGTATTTTACCCGGTTTTCCAGCTTTTCCGTCAATAGTTGTAATACGTGCGCCACATCTTTGTCATCCACCATGCCGAAAACGATGTGCTTGGTCTCTGCCTTTACGGCGTTGATCTGCGGTGCAAGGTAGCTCCAACCGGCGAGATTATGGCCCGTATCGCAGATGGTGAGGGGAGTATCATTGAGCTTTTCCCATCTTCCGCGCAGACCGGTCAGTTCGCAGACGTGGGCAAATCCTTCACGGATGGCTTCATCACTGATGGCAAGTTTCTGGCGCAGTATGTGAAGTGCAGCCAGGATGGTCTTCTTGTTGCGCTCCTGATAGGAACCCTTGAGCTCCATATCTACATCGCAGGTTACGCTGTTTTCCAGATGGGTTGCATCGAAGTCTTGGGCAAAAAGGATAGGAGCATTCTCTGCCTTTGCCTTTTTCTCGAATACCGGTCGGGTCTCCGGGAGGTATTCTCCAATGACTACCGGAATGTCCGGCTTGATGATTCCTGCCTTTTCACCGGCAATCTCGACAAGAGTGTTGCCCAGGAACTGGGTGTGGTCGAAGCTGATGTTGGTGATGATGGAAAGAATAGGGGTGATGACGTTGGTGCAGTCGAGTCTGCCGCCCAGTCCCACTTCGATGACTGCGTAGTCCACCTTCTGCTCTGCGAAGTATTTCAGTGCCATGGCTGTGGTGAGTTCGAAGAAGGATGGATGGAGAGGTTCGAAGAATGCACGGTTCTCTTCAACGAAATCAATGACATACTGCTCCGGAACGCATTCGCCGTTCACTCGGATACGTTCTCTGAAATCTACCAGATGGGGAGAAGTGTAGAGTCCTACCTTGTAACCCTGACTCTGGAGAATGGCAGCAAGGGTATGGGAGCTGGAACCTTTGCCGTTGGTTCCGGCTATGTGAATGGTCTTGTACTTCTGGTGAGGATGACCGAAGTGTTCATCCAGGGCGAATGTGGTCTGCAAGCCTGGCTTGTAAGCCTTCGCTCCTATTTTCTCAAAGACAGGAGTACTGTTGAAGAGATATTCTGTTGTTTCTTGATAATTCATTTCCTATATATATAATAATGTGTATAAACAAAAAGAGGCAATCCCAACACCGGCGATAGCCAATGATTGAGATTGCCAGTAATCTTTTGTTTATCTAGAAAGATATTGTTCTCTAGAAATCATTTTCTCCTAATAGTCGGAGAGAGTTATTTATTGAAGAGATTCTTGATGCTGTCGAAGAGAGACTTCTTGGTAGCCTTGTCAGCCTGGAAGTTCTCGCACTCTTTGAACTTTTTCACCAGTTCCTTCTCCTCCTTGTTCAGAGTCTTAGGAATATAGACAGTGATGTTCACGATGATGTCTCCTCTTCCGTAACCGTATCCCTGGATGGCTGGCATTCCCTTGCCACGAAGGCGAACCTGCTTGCCCGGCTGGGTGCCCGGTTCAATCTTGATGGTGGTCTTTCCCTCCATTGTAGGGATTTCTACCTCACCGCCGAGAACGGCTGTTGAGAAGTCGAGTACGAGATTGTAGTAGAGATCCTTGTCCTTACGCTCAAAGTTCTCGTTCTTTTCTACACGTACAATCACCTGAAGATCGCCGTTTACACCATTGTGCTTACCGGCACCACCCTTTCCTGGAACTGTTACAACCATTCCGTCATCTACACCAGCTGGGATGTTGATCTCAACAACCTCCTCGCCAGATACGATTCCGTCACCGCCGCAAGCCTTACACTTGTTCTTGATAATGTGACCTTCGCCGCCGCAAGTAGGGCAGGCTGCCTGGGTCTGCATGGTACCGAACATAGAACGGACGGTGCGAACAGTGTAACCAGTGCCGTGACAGGTAGGGCAGGTCTCTGGCTGAGAACCACTCTCGCATCCTGTACCGTGGCAAGAAGAACATGTTACGTCCTTGCGAATCTTGAACTTCTTGGTGCAACCTGCGAAAGCCTCTTCCAAAGTAAGCTTTGCCTGTACACGCAAGTCTCTACCTTGGTACTGCTGTGGCTGGGCACTTCCGCCAAATCCACCGAAACCGCCACCGAATCCACCATGGCCGCCGAAGATGTCGCCAAACATCGAGAAGATGTCGTTCATGTCCATACCTGCGCCACCGCCGAATCCGCCAAATCCTCCCTGAGGACCATCGAATCCAAACTGATCATACTGCTGGCGCTTCTGAGGGTCGTGAAGAACCTCGTATGCTTCTGCAGCTTCCTTGAATTTTTCCTCTGCCTCCTTGTTGCCAGGGTTGCGGTCTGGATGATATTTGATGGCTATCTTGCGGTAAGCCTTCTTAATTTCGTCTTCTGATGCCTGCTTATCTACGCCAAGCACCTCGTAATAGTCTCTCTTTGCCATTTTTCTCTATATTTTTTATTGACCTACTGCTACTTTAGCGTGACGAATCACCTTGTCGTTGAGGGTGTAACCAGTCTGTACGCAGTCGATTACCTTTCCCTTCTTGTCATCGCCCATTCCTGGTACCATAGCGATTGCCTCGTGGAAATCAACATCGAAATCCTTGTCAGCAGTCTCGATCTTCTTCACGCCGAGACCTTCGAGAGTCTTGGTGAACTTGTTGAAAATCATCTGTACACCTTCCTTGATAGCCTTAGGATCTTCGCTCTTGTCGGCAAGTGCGCGCTCAAAGTCGTCGAGGATAGGAAGGATGGCAGAGATGGTCTTCTCGCCACCATTGAGAATCAGTTCTGTCTTCTCCTTCATGGTGCGCTTGCGGTAGTTCTCAAACTCTGCAGTCTTGTAAAGCAAAGCCTTCTTGAGCTCTTCTACTTCCTGCTGAGCCTTCTTCAGAGGGTCAACTTCTGCCTTGTCTGCCGCATTGTCAGTATTCTCTGCCTGACTGTCAGTGTCAGCCGACTTTGTGTCAGCCTTTTCTGCATTCTGCTCATCAGTCTTGTTCTCTACATTATCGTTATTCTGGGTAGCGTTCTGTTCAGCATTCTCATTGAGAACCTGTTCCTTTGCGTTACCGTCCTCTATATTAATCTTCTTTTCTTTTGACATAGCCTTAATTTTTTTAAACATGATTATTCTTTTGTTGGTTGTTTTGACAAAAAGTGTGCCAACTCGATTCGCATCGAATTGGCACTAGTATTAACTTTAAAATGTATTAATATGGTTTTCTATTATTGTACTCCGTACATCTTAGCCTTCTGCTCCTTGATAGCCTCATCGTAGATGTACTCATCATAAGACATCAGCTTGTCGATGGTTCCAGAAGGAGTGAGCTCGATGATGCGGTTTGCCACGGTGTTGATGAACTCGTGGTCGTGGCTGGCGAAGAGTACGTTACCCTTGAATGCTACCAGGTTGTTGTTGAATGCCTGGATACTCTCCAAGTCCAGGTGGTTGGTTGGAGTATCGAGAATCAGACAGTTGGCGTTCTGCAACTGCATGCGGGCAATCATACATCTCATCTTCTCACCTCCGGAGAGTACGTTCACCTTCTTCAACACTTCCTCACCGCTGAAGAGCATTCTACCTAAGTAACCCTTCATGGCTACCTCGTTGCCTGGACCATACTGGCTCAACCAATCTACGAGGTTCATGTCGCTCTGGAAGAACTCTGTATTGTCGAGTGGAAGATAGGCTGTTGTGATGGTCACACCCCACTTATACTCACCTGCGTCAGCCTTGCGGTTGCCGTTGATGATTTCGAAGAGGGCAGTCATTGCCTTAGGGTTGTGAGAGAGGAATACTACCTTCTCGCCCTTCTCGATATTGAAGTTTACGTTGTCGAAGAGTACTGTTCCGTCCTCATCGCAAGCCTTCAAGCCCTCAACCTCCAGGATCTGGTTACCTGGTTCACGGTCCATCTGGAAGATGATGCCTGGGTACTTACGGCTAGATGGGCGGATTTCCTCAACATTCAGCTTCTCCAACATCTTCTTGCGGGATGTGGTCTGCTTACTCTTAGCCACATTGGCAGAGAATCGGCGGATGAACTCCTCCAACTGCTTCTTCTTCTCCTCGGCCTTCATCTTCTGGTTCTGAGCCTGACGGAGAGCCAACTGAGAACTCTCGTACCAGAAAGAGTAGTTACCGGCAAACATGGTTACCTTACCGAAGTCAATATCCACGGTCTGTGTGCTGACAGCATCGAGGAAGTGACGGTCGTGAGAAACCACGAGAACAGTCTGCTCGATGTTGCTGAGGTATTCCTCCAGCCACTCTACGGTGTCGAGGTCGAGGTCATTGGTAGGCTCATCGAGGAGGAGGTTGTCTGGGTTGCCGAAGAGAGCCTTCGCCAACATTACGCGCACCTTCTCTGTGTTAGAAAGCTCACCAACGAGCTTGTCGTGGCGATCTTCCTTTACGCCAAGGTTCTGAAGCAACTGGGCAGCATTGCTCTCTGCCTCCCAACCGTTCATCTCGGCAAACTTAAGCTCCAGCTCAGCTGCGAGGTTACCATCCTCTTCTGTCATCTCTGGCTTAGAGTAGAGGCGCTCGCGCTCCTTCATGTTTTCCCACAAAGGCTGATGACCCATCAGAACGGTGTCCATCACGCGGAACTCGTCATACTTGAAGTGGTCCTGCTCCAAAACGGAAAGGCGCTCGCCTGGACCCATCTCCACTGTACCCTTGTTTGGTTCCAGATCGCCGCTGATGGCGCGGAGGAGAGTTGACTTACCGGCACCGTTGGCACCGATTACGCCGTAAATATTACCATGTGTGAACTTGAGGTTTACATCTTTGTAAAGCACTCGCTTACCGAATTGAATTGCAAGATTTTGTACTGTAATCATTCCTTATTTCTAAATATCTTTTTATCTGATTTTATCTTTATTTGGGTGCAAAGGTACGAAAAATTATTTGTATATCAATGTTTTATTGGCAAAAGTTACTAATTTTTAGTTAAAAACTGGGCTACTCTTTGTTATTTTGCAGAAAAGTCTTACTTTTGTAGGCTGAATTGGCGCCAATAGGGGCTGATTCTTCGGTTTGAGTGTTAAGAACAAAAGATGAATCCAAAACACGAAATTGGTTTTAGAACATGAGACAACAAAATAGAAAAGGAAAATTTAGTAAGCACACCAACAATGCTTATGGCTACGGAAATCCCAATGAATACGACCACTACAAGGTGGAGAAGCCTGCGCAGTTGCTGGAATGGCTGATGGAAAACGTGAAAGGTCCTAGCAAGACCAAGGTGAAGCAGACGCTGCAGGGCAGGGGAATCAAGGTGGATGGAAAGACCATCACCCAGTTTGATTATGCCCTGAAACCTGGCATGAAGGTGAGTGTGAGCAAGACCAAGAAGAACCAGGATGTCTTCAAGAGCCGTTATCTCAAGATTGTCTATGAGGATCGTTATCTTATCGTCATTGAGAAGAATGTGGGTATTCTCAGTATGGCTGCCGGTCACTCTACTCTGAATGTGAAGAGCGTATTGGATGATTACTTCCACAAGACACGCCAGAACTGTCAGGCTCATGTGGTGCACCGTCTTGACCGAGATACTTCGGGCTTGATGATTTACGCCAAGGACAAGCAGACTGAACTTGCCCTGGAAGACGACTGGCACCATAATGTATATGACCGCCGATACGTGGCGCTGGTTTCAGGAGAAATGGAGGAGGATGAAGGTACGGTTGCCAACTGGTTGAAGGACAACAAGGCGTACATTACCTTTGCCAGCGAAACTGACAATGGTGGCAAGTATGCTGTTACCCATTTCCATACCCTGCAGCGAACTACTGCGCATTCTCTGGTAGAGTATAAGTTGGAAACAGGCCGCAAGAACCAGATTCGTGTTCATACTGCCGATATGGGTCATCCTGTGTGTGGAGACATCAAGTATGGTAACGGTGATGATCCATGTGGTCGCCTTTGCCTGCACGCCTATGTTCTCTGCTTCTATCATCCGGTAACCCATCAGCCAATGGAATTCGAGACTCCGATTCCTAATGAATTCGTCAGAGCGATGAAGGAAGATAACAGACTATTTGATGAAAGAGACAGATTTGATGAGAGAGGCAGAAATCCTAAGGATGCCAATCGCAAACCATTCAGAAAGGAGGGACGAAATGGATAATAATTTCCTTTATTATGCTTTTGCCCTGGTGGCGCTGGTTGTTGGTCTCTTTATCCTGAAGAAGGTTGCAACCTGTTTGGTCAAGACGGTGGTGGGAGTCATTCTCGTGGCTGTTCTTGCTGCCATTTATTGGCTTTATTTACCTTAAGGGGTTTATTTATCTCAGGAACTATTGGCTTTTATTTATCTTAAAAGCGTCAAGACCATTTCATACATATCATAAAAATAGTCCGGTAAGAATCAAGCTTTCGCTTGCCTTACCGGACTTTACGTTATCTTTTTACCTTAATAATACCTATTTATATTGTTTTTTCAATTGGTATTGTCTTTTTTATCCAATATTAGAGGATAGTCTTCACTGCCTCCAACATACCCTTCTCCTGGATGATGTCGAGATCCTTCTTAACCAACTCTGTCAAGCCAGGAACAGTCTCGTTCAAATTCTCATGCCAGATGTAGTCGAAGCCGAGTACGCCCTCTGCTACCTTCTGGGTGTCGCCAGTAGCCCAAAGCTCTGTGAGCTTATCCATGATCTTCTGGTCATCATTTGGCTGGATAGGAGCACCGTCCTCACGAACGCCACCCTTATAGTAAGTGATGATGGCTGCAAGACCGAATACCAATCCCTGTGGTAACTCACCCTTACGCTCCAAGTAGATCTTCACGCCAGGGAGGTCGCGAGTCTCGAACTTAGGGAATGAGTTCAGCATGATGCTAGTTACCTGATGGTCAACGAATGGGTTCTCGAAACGCTCCAATACGTCAGAAGCGAACTTCTGAAGCTCGTCCATAGGGAGGTTCAATGTCTGCATCAACTCCTCGAACTGTACCTTGTGGATGTACTTGCCCAATACTGGGTGCTCGCATGCGTCGCGAACGATGTTCACACCGCTGAGGTATGTAACAGGGCTCAATACTGTGTGAGGGCCATTCAGCAAAGTAACCTTACGCTCGTGGTATGGCTTCTCGTTGTCTGTGATGAGAACGTGGAGACCAGCCTTGTGAGCAGGGAACTCTTCCTGCATCTGCTCTACAGTCATGTTCTCTGCCTTCTCGATTACCCAGAGGTGGAAGCTCTCAGCCTTTACTACGAGGTTATCCTTGTAGCAAACCTTCTGCTGGATTTCCTTGATGGTGTCGCGTGGGAAGCCAGGAACAATACGGTCAACGAGTGTAGCGCAAACGTAGCAGTGGTTGGTGAACCACTCCTTGAAGCCCTCGTAGTCAGCACCCATGTCTTCCTTCCAAAGCTCGATATACTGGTAGATGCACTCCTTCAGGTGGTGACCGTTCAAGAAAATCAACTCGCAAGGCATCAGGATCATACCCTTGGTAGGGTCGCCCTCGAAGAACTTGTAGCGGTGGAACAGCAACTGAACCAACTTACCAGGGTAAGAAGCTGCAGGAGCATCTGTGAACTTGCAAGAATCATCGAAAGCAATACCAGCCTCCGTAGTGTTAGAGATGATGAAGCGCATCTCTGGCTGCTCAGCCAAAGCCATGAAAGCCTGGTTCTGAGAATATGGGTTCAACGCACGGCTGATTACGTCGATACGCTCCAATGTATTGATAGCCTGACCGTTCTCCTTACCCTGAAGGTTAACATGATAGAGGCAGTCCTGACCATTCAACCAATCTACCATACCGCCAGCCAATGGCTGAACGACAACGACAGAACCGTTGAAGTCGGTTTTCTTATTCATATTCCATACAATCCAATCTACGAATGCACGGAGGAAGTTACCTTCACCAAACTGAATGATTCTCTCAGGAGCGACACTCTTAGGAGCGGTACGCTTGTTTAATGCTTTAAGTTCTTTCATGATTTGTTTATGTTATTATTTTGTTTTAAATTTCCGATGCAAAGGTATAAAATATTCCTTTACCTTATATCATAAATGCACCAAAATCGTCCGTAAAGGTTTGCGTAATTAGAGGAGAAATCACTCACAAGGAATCTACACTTTTCATGCGTTACTCACATATTACTCACAAAAAGGCTATTTATACCTTATTTATAATAAGAACTGATGGATAGGGGAGAAAGAAAAAAATAAGGTATTAAAAACCACAACTATCTGATTTTCAATACCTTATCTCTTGAGCGGGATACGGGAATCGAACCCGCCTCCCAGGCTTGGGAAGCCCGTGCACTACCGATGTG
>URYG01000081.1 GCA_900551985.1 uncultured Prevotella sp.
CCGTGCCATTTTCTCCAGTAATCAACACTGCCACGATGCAGCAGAAACTCCTGACGGTGATAGAGAAGCGGGAGACTCAGCGTATTGGTTCCAATAAGGTGAGCCAGGTGGATGTGAGGATTCTGGCGGCTACGAATGCCCATCTGCGTGAGAAAGTGGGAGAAGGAACATTCCGGCAGGACCTCTTCTATCGACTGAATACCATCGAGTTGCATCTTCCGCCGCTGCGTGATCGTGGAGAGGATATCGTTCTGCTGGCAGAACATTTCCTGAAGATTTATTCGGGGAAATATAGCGTGGGCGATGTGAGGCTGGGGGCATCTGCCAAGCAGAAACTTCTGAAACATACCTGGCCGGGGAATGTAAGAGAGTTGCAGCATTGCATCGAGAGAGCGATTGTGTTGGGGGATAAGACGGAACTGGCAGCCGAGGATATCAGATTGGAGGAATCGGTGGTGGTTTCGGGGGCTTCTTCATCAGATTCTTCATCAAGTTCCGTTAATATAGATTCGCTCAATCTTCAGACCTTGGAGCGTGAAGCCATTAAGCGCGCCATTTCCTTGAGTAATGGAAATCTTACACAGGCCGCAGAGTTGCTGGGTATTACCCGTTTCGCCCTTTACAGGAAAATCGACAAACTCGGGGTTTAACAACTAGGAAATTTTTGAAACTATGTCAATCGTCAATAACTTATTCAATCATAAGAGCAATGAGCGGATGCGCCAACTGATTGAGGCTATCCGCACCCGTGACTTCTCGCTTCAGTATTCGTTGGATCATCTGAGGGGAGAAGAGCGGAATCTTGCAGAGCAGATTAACGAAGTGGTGAATGAATTTCGGGAAACCACTTTGCAACAGGAGGCGAAATACCAGTATTTCGGAACAATGCTCGATACCATCAACGCCTTTCTCATTGTGGCGGATGAACAGGGAAAGGTGCATTGGATGAATCGGGCTGCCGTGGAGGGACTCTGCGGTTTTTCGATTCATCACTTGCACGATTTGCAGGTGCTGGATGAGACGCTGCCGGAATTGATGAAGCAGCTGAAGCCGGGATTGCAGAAACTGGTACAGTTGGAGACCAAGACCAGCGAGGGGGCTGCTGGCAAGAAGGCTTTGGATGCCGGAAATCAGCATGCTGGGAAGGCTGACTTTGTATTGAGCGTGGTCAACTTCTTTAATAAGGGCTTTGCCTATCGCCTTTATACCTTGCAGAATGTGCAACCGGTGATTCAGAAGAATGAGACGGATGCGCAGCAGCAGCTGGTGAGGGTATTGACCCACGAAATCATGAACTCGCTGACTCCTATCATCTCTTTGGCTGATACACTATGTGAAGGGGTGGAGCAGGATACGCTGGAGCATGATGATCTGCTGATGGCATTGCAGGCTATCAACCGGAGAAGCAATGGCCTGTTGCAGTTTGTGGAGAACTATCGCAAGTTACAACGCATATCGAAACCGCAGTTTGAGGATGTGAGGATAGGTGATCTGGTGGCAGATTTGCAGCATCTTTATCCGGATTCGATATTCCATTATGAGATAGAAAACGAAGACCAGAGGTTGCTGATGGATCGTTCGCAGATAGAACAGGTGCTGATTAATTTGCTGAAGAATGCGCAGGAAGCCGTGGAGATTCGGATGAAGGATGAGGCTGCAAATCCTTCCGATGAGGCTGCATCTGCTCAAAATCAGATTCCTTATGTTTGTCTTACCACTCATCTTTCGAGCAACAAGCGTGATTTCATCATTTCTATTACTGATAATGGTAAGGGAATATTGCCGGAGGTGATGGAGCGCATTTTTGTGCCGTTCTTTACTACCAAGACGAGTGGTTCGGGCATCGGGTTGAGTATCTGCAAGCAGATAGTAACCCTGCATGGTGGAATCATCACCGCTTCTTCGAAACCAGGCGATAAAACCATCTTTAGCGTGGTGCTTCCAGTCTGATAGGCACGACGTGGGCTATCATATTGAGAATGTGCGCACCGTGCGAAATCGCACACGTTTCGTGCGGTTTCGCACGGTTTCGCACATCTTTTTTATATCCGGAATTTCTTATCTTCTTGATAATCATATCTTTATCTTTTTGGCATGGCTTTTGTGTTAGTTTTTGCAAAAGTAATCATCATGAAGATCAAGAATTATATAATCATAGTATGGGCGCTTGCAGCCATGAATGTCCAGGCCGACACTTTGCAGCTCGACCTGGCGGCTACCATTGCGATGGCGCAGCGGCAGTCGCCATCGGTGCAGAGTGCCCGCAATACCTTTCTGTCTGCTTACTGGGCTTATCGGTATCATCAGGCCAACTATCTGCCTTCGCTTTCCCTTTCATCTTCACCTTATATTAATAAGGAGGTGAACAAGATAACCCAGTCGGATGGTACGGCTCTCTTTCTGAAACAAGACCAGTTGGGTGCCGATCTTACTCTGAAAATCAACCAGAATATCTCCCTGACGGGTGGTAGCCTTTTTGTGAAGAGTTCGCTCAACCGGTTGGATGAGTTGCATAACAAGATAACCGCCTATAGCAGTCAGCCCTTTATCGTGGGATACGAACAGAGTCTTTTTGGCTATAACTCCTTGAAGTGGGATCGCCGGATAGAACCTATCCGGTTCCGGGAATCCAAGAAGCGTTATGCCGAAACGCTGGAGATCGTATCTGCAAAAGCCTGTGAACATTTCTTCGCTCTGGCTTCGGCGCAGGCGGAATGGGAGATGGCAAAGCAGAATTTTGCTTCTGCCGATACGCTTTATCAGATGGCGAAGGGGCGATATGAGAACGGAACGATTTCGGAAAACGAGATGCTGCAGCTGGAAATCAACCGACTGAATGAGGAGACCAATGTGATGGATGCCCAGGTGGCATTGCGGGAGAAGATGCAGACCATCCGTTCGTTTCTAGGGTTGGAACAGTCGCAGGATATCAGTCTGGTGATGCCGGAAGAGGTACCTGCTTTTGAGGTTCCTCTGCAGCGGGCGATAGATTGGGCATTGCTGAACAGTCCGGATCCCGATTATTACCGTCGTATCCAGAAGGAGAGCGAAAGCCGGTTGGCGCAGGCTCGTGCCAACGCCGGATTGAAGGCGGATCTCTATATGCAGTTTGGACTCTCGCAGACGGGAGCAGACATCGGTGCCGCCTATCGCAGTCCGATGAGTCAGCAATCGGCAAGCATCACCATCGCCCTTCCGATTTTGGATTGGGGACGGGGAAAGGGTAGGGTGAGAGAAGCCAAATCGCAGCTGGCGCTTACCCAGACGCAGGTGGAGCAAGGCATGAGGGATTTTTACCAGAACGTAGAAAAACTGGTGTTGCAGTTTAACATGCAAGCCCGAAAGGTGCATGTGGCATCGCTCACCGACCAGCGTGCCGAGAAGCGGCATGTGGTGGCGCGCCGACTCTACATCATGGGCCGCAACTCGATACTCGACCTGAATGCAGCCATCAGCGAGAAAGATGCTGCCCGGCGCAATTACATCTCGACCATGCGAACTTACTGGAGTCTTTACTATACGCTCCGAAGCATGACGGGATTCGATTTCGAGCACAATAAAGAATTGAAGGAAGAGCTTCCTATAGAATAAATTTCCGTAGAATTATCTTCCTATATAATAAGGTGAAATGAATAACAACCGAATAATATGGATATAAAGAAACAACCGAAACCGTGGTATATCCGCTACCGATATCCTATCCTGTCGGGTGCAGCAGGCATCGCCATCCTGGTGTATGCCGTTTTCCTGATCGTTACTTCGGGAACCCGAAGGGTGGATATGGATAGCGTGGTGATAGCCGAAGTGAAGAAGGCTCCTTTCTGGGAGTATGTGGATGTAGAAGGACTGGTACATCCCTACAAGACCATCCAGGTGAATGCGATGGAGAATGGATTCGTAGAACGGGTGGTGGCAGAAGAAGGTGCCATGCTGCAGCAGGGTGATACCATCCTGGTGCTTCAGAATCCGGAACTCTATCATTCTATCGATGATGAGCAGGATGCATGGAGCAGTAAGCTTCGCAACTGTCAGGAACAGGAGATTGAGATGACGCAGAAGACCATCAACCTTCGCCAGCAAGCTTTGGATGCCCGGCATCAGATGGCGAGCTTGAAGAAATCGCTCAAGCAGAGCCGGGAGGAATATCGAATGGGCATCAAGAGCAAGGCGGAACTGGAGGTGGCTGAGGAAGATTACGAATATCAGCGGCAGAAGGTGCTCTTGCAGATGCAAAACCTGAAGCATGATTCCGTATCTACCCGATTGAAGCGCGAGATGATTGCTGCCAACAGGATGGAAGCCAACAAGAAATTGTCGAGAATGAAGGGCCGCACCCAGCAGTTGGTGGTTCGGGCTCCCGTAAGCGGACAACTGAGTTATTTGGGGGTAACCCAAGGTCAGCAGGTTTCGTCGGGGGCGAGCATCGGACAGATTAAGGTGATGAGCCAGTTTAAATTGCAGGTTTCGCTGGCTGAGTATTACATCGACCGCGTTATCGCCGGACTTCCTGCCCATATCGAGTACGATGGTCATCAGTTTCCGCTTCGTGTATCGCGGGTGATTCCTGAAGTGAAAGACCATCAGTTTGTCTGCGAATTAACTTTCAGCGGCAAGACGCCCGCCAATATCCGATTGGGCAAGAGTTATCGGGTGCTGTTGGAATTGGGCAAGCCGGAGCAAGCCTTGGTGATTCCGAATGGCGATTTCTTCCAGACCACCAACGGATATTGGATATTCCGGCTATCTGATGATGGCAAGAAGGCGCAGCGGGTGAATATCAATGTAGGCAGACAGAATCCGCAGCAATTCGAAATCACTTCCGGATTGAAGCCGGGCGACAAGGTTATCGTAAGCGGATATGCCCAAATCGCCAGCGAAAATGAGATAGATTTGAGATAGACTTTTATCTGAGATTATCAAAAACAATGTCTCTCATAGATAATAAAAATCAATCTTTCACGTAAATAATTATATAAAGGCTAGAAAATATGAACATGTTATTACACAACCTGAAGGTTGCCCTGCGCAACATTCTCAAGTACAAGGTGCAGACGCTGGGCAGCATCCTGTCGCTTGCCATCGGTATGGTGACGCTTGCCACGGTGCATTCGTTTCTGCAGAATTTCCGCATGGCTTCCATTAACCATGAACCTTATTATGACAGGGTTTATAACCTCCGATTCGATTCCATCCAAAACCGTCAATCGGAAAATTCAATTCGTATCAATGGTGATATCGTAAGGGCGGTGAAGGCGAATGGAGGACCTCGTTGCATAGAGCAGGGACCTTATGCTCCTAATGGTATGCTTACAGGCGGCTGGGCTGAGTTTACCCTAAACGGCAAGACAAGGAGAAAGATGTCGTTGGATGCAGTTCCCCTTGATCGAAATTATCCCAACTTTGTAGGTATCCGTTCTGCCATTACGGGCGAAAAGATAAAGGTGCTGGGTCCTCATGATGCCATTATCAACGAAAAGCAGGCAAAGCAAATCTTTGGTGACAAGAATCCTGTGGGTGCAAGTATTCATTTGAGCAAAAGTTATGGGAATTATCAGTTGAGATTGGTGGATGTCTATCAAGACTTATCATTGACAGAGCTAAACATGAGCAGTTCTGCTCTCTTTTACTCGCCATGGGAGTTGGAAGATATGGATCCCGAGCAATTTTATGCTGTGGCTTTGTATGTGGTGTTGAAAGAGGGATGCACGCCACAACAGTTGAAAGCAGAGGTGAACAGCAGATTGAAACCATTGGGGGTGAAGGTAAAAACAGAAAAGCTGAAAGATCGATTGAGCAAAGAGTATTCAAGCGTAGCGATAGCTTGTTCCATCACTTATCTGATTGGTTCGTTGATTCTGCTGGCTGCCATCATCGGTTTTCTGAGGATGCAGACGCAGCTGTTCTGGATGCGCCGACGTGAAATCTCGCTCCGAATTACCAATGGTGCCACACGCCTCCAACTCTTCTCCATGTTTGCTACCGAGGTGGTGGTGATAGTGCTGGTGGCATATATCGTAGCTGTATTGATGGGATCCTGGATTTGTGATTATCTGGCAAGGCCTCAGTTTGCTGAAATCACCAGTGAGTTAGGAACTATCAGTCATTTGTATCTCTATAGTCTAGTGATTGGACTGGTGGTTATGATGTTGTGTCTCGCCATCATCTGGATTGTACTGAGTCGTATTTGTAAGCATACGCAAGCACTCGAATCAGGAATGAGAAGAAGCCATAACCATTGGTTCCGCAATATGATGCTGGGTGTGCAGGTGATGATCAGTATGTTCTTCCTGGGTGTCACTTTCTGCCTCCTGTGCTGGGTGGGCAAGATGGCTGATTTCAACCATATTCCTGATGACGAGCGTGCATACAAGCAGAGTCTGTTTCTGCAGACAAATGCGGCAGAAAATGGTCAGCGCCTCAGAGACAAGCTCATCCATTTACCGCAGGTAGAACGATGGATTCCTTATAGCTGGGGATTTTGGAAAGTTAACGAGTTAGCAGAGAACGAGGAGTTCAGCAAGGCGGCTTGGCAAGGTGATCCTTATGCTAGCTATAATAATGTGACGAATTATTGCTTTAGGATTACATCTGATACCTCCTATCTCGATTTCTTCAAGATCAAGGTGAATTGGAAGCCGAAGGCAAACCGGAAGAAATGTATCCTGGTAAATGAGGAGTTGTATAAGTATATGCGACAATATCATGTTGCTCCTAATGATATATTGACCCTAGATGAGATGGATTCCTATCAGATAGCCGGAACGTTCCAGTCGATTCCTTATGAGGGGAGTATGAAAACTGATATATACTCATTCATAGTCATTGACCCCAAAGAGGCTTATGATGCCACACATTATATTCTTGTGGCAAAGCCGAGTGAATATAAGGAGATGCAGGTTGCAGTAGATAGAATGATACAGAAATTGGAGCCTGCTGTGGTAAAACCGATGTCATCCAATCTGCGTGACTATATGGCGAGGGAAATGTTAGCGTTGGAAATACTGCAAAATATTGCGTGGATCCTGGCTATCGTGAGTCTGGCTATCTGCCTGATAAGCATTTTCAGTACGGTGATGCTGGATACGCAGACCCGCAAGAAGGAGGTGGCTATCCGCAAGGTGAATGGTGCCCTGACAAGGGATATTACCAAACTCTTCGGACGAACCTATCTGGTAATTACGCTCATCGCCATGGTGTTTGCGGTGGTAGCCATGTTGCTGTTCCATATCGTTCTGAGTCGGACTTTCGAAATAGTAAAAATCAATCCAGCCTTCCCTATCATCCTGAGTGTTGTGATAGTGGTTGGCTTCATTGCAGCTATCATCGCCTGCCAGGTACGCAAGATCATGAAGGTGGATCCTTCGGAGATTCTGGCTAAGGAATAAAATGCGTCATTTGAAAGTATCAAAAGTATAATATAAAAGTATAATATGAATTTAAAGAAACGATAAAGATTATGATTCAATTAGATAATATCAAGAAAGTATTTCAGACAGAAGAGGTGGAGACCTGGGCTTTGCGCAATATCAGTCTGGAGGTGAAGGAAGGCGAGTTTGTTGCCATCATGGGTCCTTCGGGATGTGGTAAATCTACATTACTTAATATAATAGGTTTGCTCAACAATCCTACAAGCGGCAGCTATCTGCTCGACGGCAAGGATGTGAGCACGCTGAAGGAGAGCGAGCGTACTCTGATAAGAAGAGGTATGATAGGTTTTGTGTTCCAGAGTTTTAACCTGATAGATGAGTTGAATGTGGTAGAGAACATCGAGTTGCCGCTTCTGTATATGGGCATATCGGGCAAGGAGCGCCGTAAGCGTGCCGAGGATGTGATGGAGCGAGTGGCGATATCCCATCGTGCCAAGCATTTCCCATCGCAGCTTTCGGGCGGTCAGCAGCAGCGCACCGCCATCGCCCGTGCCATCCTTCCGCATCCTAAGCTGATTCTTGCCGATGAGCCTACGGGAAACCTGGATTCCAAGAATGGCAAGGAGGTGATGGAACTGCTTTCTGAGCTGCACAAGGAAGGTACCACCATCGTAATGGTAACCCACTCGCTGCATGATGCCAATTATGCCGATAGAATCATCAATATGTTTGATGGTGAGATTGTGAATCAGGTGGAGATGTAGAATTTTATGAAATGAAAATCGCCCGATAGCATCAAAGAATATGCTATCGGGCGATTATGTCTATATCTCTTCATCAATAAATCGGATGATTTCATCCTGCTGGTCGGGATGATACCAGTGGATTTCGGCATCTCGCTTAAACCAGGTGAGCTGCTTGCGCATGTATTCACGGCTATGCGACTGTATCTGTCGGATGGCTTCTTCCTTGTCTATCTCGCCATCGAAATAGGCGAACATCTCCTTGTAGCCCACGGTTCTCAGGGCGGTGAGACCCTTGTGAGGATATACGCTGCGGGCTTCTGCCTCCAGGCCATCCTCCATCATCATCAGTACACGCTGGTTGATGCGGTCGTACAGTTCGGCACGATCGCGGTTCAAACCTATCTTGATGATGCGGAACGGACGCTGCTTCTTCTCGGCTACACGGAAAGAAGTGTAGGTCTTGCCGGTCTGGTGACAGATTTCCAGGGCGTGCACCACGCGGCGGGGATTCTTCTTATCTACTATCGCCCAATGCTCCGGGTCCATCTTGTGGAGTTCTTCTACCAGCGCCTCCAGCCCTTCCTCTTCCAGGCGCTGTTTCATCCAGGTACGGATGTCGTCCCGCACGGTAGGAATATCGTCGATACCCTTGCATACGGCATCGATATACATCATGCTGCCGCCTGTAAGCAGCGCCACATCGTGATTCTTGAAGATGTTTTCTTCCAAGAGATTCATCACGTCGGCTTCGTATTGGGCTGCGCTGTAATAATCTTCGATGTGGTGGTTGCCTACGAAATAATGCTTCACCCGCTGCTGCTGTTCGGCAGTAGGGGCAGCGGTTCCGATAGGGAGTTCTACGAAGATCTGGCGGGAGTCGGCATTGATAATAGGGATAGAGAGATGCTCTGCCAGAGAAAGACAGAGCTCGGTCTTACCAACACCCGTAGGACCTAAGACCACAATCAATGTTTTCATATATCATTCATTATATTCAAGAAAAAAAGCATCCTTGCCCGTTTCATAAACCTATGCAAGGATGCTCTTTTTACCTTTTTACTTTTTTACCCTTTTACTTTTATCGGATGATGCCTCGCTGAGAACTCTCTACGAAGTCGATAATGTACTGGATTTCCTTTGTCACCTCAAGATTCTTCTTGATTTCCTCGATACCTTCCTTCAGGATGCCCTTGCTGTAGAGCAGGCGATAAGCCTCGTGGATGTTCTGGATGGTCTCGTTGCTGAAACCACGGCGACGCAAACCGATGAGGTTGATGCTGCAATAGCGGGTTGGCTCCTTGCCGGCAATGATATAAGGAGGAATATCCTGAGAGAAACGGCAACCGCCCTGGATCATCACGTAGCCTGCGATGTGGCAGAACTGATGAACGAGAACGTTGGCGCTGACGATGGCATTGTCATCTACAACCACCTCGCCGGCAAACTTGGTTGAGTTACCGATAATCAAGCCGCTGCCCAGCTCACAGTCGTGAGCCACGTGAACAGTCTCCATCAGGAGGTTGTTGCTGCCTACCACGGTCTTGCCCTTAGAGGCTGTACCACGAGAGATAGTAACGTTCTCACGGATGCTGTTGTTGTCGCCAACCTCGCAGGTTGTCACCTCGCCCTTGAACTTCAAGTCCTGAGGCTTGGTAGAGATGCTGGCGCCTGGGAAGAATTCATTATTGTTGCCGATACGAGCGCCCACGTGGATGGTAACGCTGTTCTGCAATACGTTGTTATCGCCCAAAACGGTGTCCTTGTCGATATAGCAGAAAGGACCGATAATGTTGTTGTCACCGAGTTTTGCCTCTGGATGAACAAACGCTAATGGACTAATCTGATTCATATTTCTATCTTATTATTACTTGTTCTTAACAATCTGTGCTGTGAAAGTAGCCTCTGCCACCACCTGGTCGCCTACGAACATATAGCCCTTCATCGAGCTGATGCCATGGCGCACCGGTGCGAGCAACTCCACACGGAAGAGGAGGGTATCGCCTGGAACCACCTTCTTGCGGAACTTCACATCGTCGAGCTTCATGAAGTAAGTGCTCCAGCGCTCAGGCTCTTCCAGCTGGTTCAATACGAGCAGACCGCCACACTGTGCCATCGCCTCTACCTGGAGAACGCCTGGCATTACTGGCTCTTCAGGGAAGTGACCGGTGAAGAATGGCTCGTTGCTGGTTACGTTCTTGACACCCACGATGCTGGTAGGACCCATAGCGATGACCTTATCTACCAACTGCATTGGGTAGCGATGAGGCAGGAGCTGACGGATGCGGATGTTATCCATGATTGGCTCCTCGTTTGGATCGTAGATAGGAGCCTGGATTTCGTGCTTGCGAATCTCCTTGCGCATGAGACGGGCGAACTTGTTGTTCACGGTATGGCCCGGACGGGTAGCGATGATGCGACCCTTGATTGGCTTGCCGATGAGCGCCATATCGCCGATGATGTCGAGCAACTTATGGCGAGTACACTCGTTCTCCCACTGCAAAGGGCGGTGCTGGATGTAACCCAACTTGCTGGCATCCATGTGAGGCACCTTGAGATGGTCGGCGAGCTGATCGAGCTGAGCCTGCTCTACCTGACGCTCGTAGATAACGATGGCATTGTCCAAGTCGCCACCCTTGATGAGGTTTGCCTGGAGCAATGGCATGATATCGCGAACGAAAACGAAGGTACGTGCCGAAGCAATCTCGTCAACGTAGGTCTCCATCTTGTCGAGGGTAGCAAACTGGCTGTTGATGAACTTGCTCTCGAAAGAACACATCGCCGTGATACTGAAGTCCTCATCTGGAAGAATGGTGATGACAGAACCGTTGTCGTCCTTCACCTCAATCTTATGACGGATGATATAGTAGTCCTTCTCTGCGTTCTGCTCCTGGATGCCTACGCTCTGAATCTTCTCTACATACATAGATGCAGATCCGTCGAGGATAGGGAACTCAGGACCGTTTACCTGGATGAAACAGTTGTCGATGCCGAGGGCATAGAGAGCTGACATACCGTGCTCGATGGTAGAGATGCGAACGTCGCCCTTACCGAGTACGGTGCCACGCTGGGTTTCAACGACATTCTCAGCCACAGCCTGGATGATAGGCTCGCCTTCGAGATCGATGCGCTGTATCTTATAACCGGTGTTCTCTGGTGCAGGATTGAAAGTCACGGTGAGGCTCAAGCCTGTGTGCAATCCCTTGCCGCAAAGAGAGAAACTACCTTTCAGTGTCTTCTGTTTTGACATAATTATATATAGTTTTATTTATTTTTCTTCAGTTCTTCAATCTGCTTCTTCAGGTCGTTGAGTTCCTTGTACATATCAGGCAGGCGACGGAAGATGGCCTGCGACTTGAAGTAAGCACGCTGCTCCATAGGAGGAGTACCGATGAGCTGCTGGCCGCTCTTGAGGCTGCCTGGTACACCGCTCTGTGCTCCGAGGAACACCTTGTCGCCGATGGTGATGTGACCTGCGAGACCCACCTGTCCGCCAAACATACACCATTCGCCTACCTTGGTACTGCCGGCTACACCCACCTGAGAAGACATTACGGTGTTGGCACCGATGTCGGTGTTGTGGGCAATCTGAACGAGGTTGTCGAGCTTCACGCCCTTGCGAACATAGGTAGAACCCATGGTAGAGCGGTCAACGCAAGTGTTGGCACCAATTTCTACATCATCCTCAATGGTTACGATACCAATCTGAGGAATCTTGTCGTATCCATCTGGACCTGGAGCGAATCCGAAGCCATCAGCACCGATGACACAACCTGCATGGAGAGTCACGTTATCGCCGAGCTTACAGCCGTGATAAACGGTAACGTTAGGGTAGATGAGGGCATTCTTGCCAATCTTCACACCCTCGCCGATGTAAGCGTGAGGATAAATCTGGCTACCTTCGCCCACCTCTGCACCATCGCTGATATAAGCGAAAGCACCAATATAGACGTTTTCTGCCACCTTAGCCTTTGGAGAAACAAAAGCCAATGGGTCGATGCCCGTCTTCTTAGGCTTCATTGATTCATACATCTGGAGCAACTTAGCCACACACTCGTATGCATTCTTCACACGAATGAGGGTGGTAGAAACAGGATGATCCAATTCCACGGTCTCGTCGATGAGTACGATGCTCGACTTTGTGTCATACACGAAGTGAGTATATTTAGGGTTTGAAAGGAACGAGATAGCGCCTTCCTTGCCTTCTTCGATTTTAGCGAAGGTGTTGACTGTTGCGTTCTCATCACCTTCCACATGGCCCTGAACGAACTGGGCTATTTGCGCTGCGGTAAATTCCATATTTATCAATCTTCTAGTTTGTTTTACTTAGGGTCTCCTTGCAAGATTCTCTTTTAGGAAACACATTCTGTTTGCAAAAATAACAAAATAAATTTAGATTCTCGTCATTCTTTCGTAATATTTTGCTTTTTTCGCCAACAAATGGGTATTTTTTAGGCGCAAAGCCTCTTTTTCAAGATACTTTGCGCCTGAAATCTTATTTTTGGGTGGGGGATTGCAAATCCCCCGGTTTAAGAGGTCGAACCTTTTTTTACGGCGG
>URYG01000082.1 GCA_900551985.1 uncultured Prevotella sp.
TAGAGACGAGGCTCTTACGGCGGCTTGCGATATCATCTACATACTTCTGATGCTCACGGTCGTGGATGAAGGTATAGAGGCGGCTCAAGGCACGCTCCTTGTTCTTTGGCTGGTCACGGGTCTCGGTACACTCAATGAGGATTTCCTCTACCTCGCCTGTGTTAGGGTTCTTCCAAGGATAGCGGAGGCGAACTCCAGACTCTACCTTGTTTACGTTCTGACCACCGGCACCTGAGCTTCGGAAGGTATCCCACTTGATATCGCCCTCGTTGATGTTCACCTCAAACTTATCTGCCTCTGGCAATACAGCCACGGTAGCAGCAGAGGTGTGCATACGGCCCTGAGTCTCAGTAGCAGGCACACGCTGAACACGGTGAACACCCGACTCGTACTTCAAGGTACCATAAACGTCAGTTCCGCTTACGGCGAAGTCGATTTCCTTGTATCCACCTACGGCGCCTTCAGAGACTGATGTCACGCTGACGGTCCATCCCTTAGACTCACAATATTTCTTATACATAGAGAAGAGGTCACCGGCGAAGAGGGCAGCCTCGTCGCCACCGGCACCGCCACGAATCTCCATCTGTACATTCTTGGCGTCCTCTGGATCCTTAGGAACCAGGGCAATCTTGATTTCCTCTTCGAGCTTAGGCTGCAGCGCCTCGTTTTCGTTGAGTTCCTCGCGCGCCATCTCCTTCATTTCAGGGTCGCTTTCGTTGGCGAGGATATCCTTTGCTTCCTTGATGCTGTTCAGACAGTTGATGTATCGCTTGCGTGCGTCCATGATGTCGCCAAGGTCTTTCCACTCCTTGGTGAGCTTCACGTAGCGTGGCTGGTCTGCGATGACATCAGGGTCGGTAATGAGGGTGCTTACTTCCTCGTATCGGCTCTCTAAGCCTTCTAGCTTCTGTAATATGTTGTTATTATCCATTGATTATAATGTTGAATGTTGAGTGTTGAATGTTGAGTTGACACTAACATTGTTTTTAGTATTCGAATGTTCCGAATTCGCTCTTGATGGTCAGGCTGCGCTTGCCTTCCTCGATGTGACCTACAATCTGGGCATCGATGTTGAAGCTCTTGCTGATGGCGATGACCTTCTCGGCTACTTCTGGGCGAACGTAGATTTCCATACGGTGACCCATATTGAATACCTGATACATCTCCTTCCAGTCTGTCTCTGAGCAGTCGTGGATCGCCTTGAAGAGTGGAGGCACTGGGAACATGTTGTCTTTCACTACCTTGCAGTTCTCGCCTACGAAGTGAAGAACCTTGGTCTGGGCACCACCTGTGCAGTGAACCATACCGTGAACCTCTGGGCGAAGCTCATCCAGAATCTTCTTGATGACTGGAGCATAGGTGCGGGTAGGAGAGAGTACCAGCTCACCGGCGTTGATAGGAGAACCCTCAACCTCATCGGTCAGCTTATACTTACCGCTGTAAACCAACTCGTTAGGCACGGCGTGGTCGTAGCTCTCAGGATAGTTCTCTGCGAGATACTTGGCGAATACATCGTGGCGGGCAGAAGTCAAACCGTTGCTACCCATACCGCCGTTGTACTTCTTCTCGTATGTAGCCTGACCAGTAGAAGAAAGGCCTACGATGACATCGCCTGGGCGGATGTTGGCATTGTCGATTACATCGCTGCGCTTCATGCGGCAGGTAACGGTAGAGTCAACGATGATGGTACGAACCAGGTCGCCCACATCGGCAGTCTCACCGCCAGTAGGATAGATGCCGATACCCATCTCGCGCATCTCGTGGAGCAGGTCGTCGGTACCGTTGATGATAGCCGAGATTACCTCGCCAGGGATGAGCATCTTGTTGCGGCCGATGGTAGAGCTAACGAGGATGTTATCTACTGCGCCCACGCAGAGCAGGTCGTCGGTATTCATTACGATAGCATCCTGAGCGATACCCTTCCATACAGAGAGGTCGCCAGTCTCCTTCCAGTACATGTATGCCAAGCTAGACTTGGTACCTGCACCGTCGGCATGCATGATGTTACAATACTCTGGGTCACCGCCCAAGATATCAGGGATAATCTTACAGAAAGCCTGTGGGAAGATACCCTTGTCGATGTTTTTGATGGCGTTGTGAACGTCTTCTTTTGCAGCGCTTACACCGCGCATCATGTATCTATTGTTACTCATATCTAAATTGATCTCCAATTATGATTCTTATTATTTCCTTATCGTTTTTATAAATGTAGATGTCCAAGTTTTCTATGCTGAGTCTATTCTTGTAAATTTCTACTTTTATAAAGTAATTATTTCTCTTCATGCCAGAAATCCCAGCTGGCGAAAGCCTGGAGGAGCAGCATTTCCAAGCCATTCTTTACTGTGGCTCCATGTTCTTTACCCTTCTTCATGAAGAGGGTTTCATCGGGATTGTAGATGAGGTCGTAGAGCAGAGTGTGGGTATCCATCGCCTCGTAAGGCAGTGGAGGGCACTCATCTACATGAGGGTACATACCTACAGGAGTACAATTCACGATGACATTGTATTCCTTGATGACCTCAGGGGTGATTTTATCGTACTGGATAGTACCAGGACGTTCGTATCGACTCACGAAGACAGTCTCCAGTCCGAGCGATTTCAAGCCGTAGTTGATGGCTTTGGATGCACCGCCAGTACCGAGAATCAATGCCTTCTTGTGGAAAGACTCGATGAATGGTTCGATGCTCTGGGTGAAACCGATGACATCACTGTTGTATCCCTTGAGGATAGTCTCGTCGCCTTTATGCTCCACTTTCACCACGTTGACAGCTCCGATAGCATTTGCTTCGGGGCTAACCTGATCAAGATAACTGATTACCTTCTCCTTGTAAGGGATGGTTACATTGAGGCCTTTTAACTCCGGATTAGAGTCGAGAATCTCGGTGAGATCCTCGATGGATGGAATCTCGAAGTTGATATATTGGGCGTCGATGCCCTCGTTCTCAAACTTCTCGTTGAAGTAGCCTTTTGAGAACGAATGTCCTAGGGGATAACCTATGAGTCCATACTTGTCCATAATATCTTTGTTTTATTTTGTTGCGAAATAAAGGGTGCAGATGCCGAAGGTGAGTCTCTTGAACTCAGCCTTTTCGAATCCTGCCTTCTTGAAAACCTCCATCATCGTTTCTCCCTGTGGGAATGCCTCGATGGTCTTGGTGAGATAGCTGTAGGCACTCTGGTCTTTCGATATCAGCTTGCCGTAGATAGGCAATACGGTATGCGAATAGATGTGGAACAGCTGCTTCATCGGGAAGCTGACCGGAGTGGTGAGTTCCACGATGCAGAGATGTCCTCCCTTCTTCAGTACTCGGCACATTTCGCGCAGTCCCTGGTCCAGGTTCTGGAAGTTGCGGATGCCGAAGGCGGCTGTTACCGCATCAAAGGTGTTGTCTTCGTATGAGAGGTTGAGGCAGTCTTCCTTGTCGAAGCGGATCACCTGGTCGAGTCCCAGTCGTTTCACCTTCTGTCTTCCTATCTCCATCATCCCCTGCGAGATATCTGCTCCCACGAGTTTGTCGGGATGCAGCATCTGTGCGGCAAGGATGGCGAAGTCGCCGGTGCCTGTGGCGATGTCGAGCATTTTCTTTGGAGAGAAGGGCGCAAGCCGCTTGATTGCCTTCTTGCGCCATCCCTTATCGATATCCCACGAGAGTCGGTGGTTCAGGGTATCGTAGGTAGGGGCGATGTTATCAAACATCTCCTCTACCAACTTTCCCTTATCTCCTGTGCCCTCGTAGGGCTTAATCTGTTCTTGTTTATACATTATTTATATATTACTTACTTTTGTCGAGCAATATACCTTATTATATATTACTTGTGTGCAGCAAGCCACTCGCTTACGTTCTTCTCGATGCGTGCAGCGATGTCGCCTTCCTCAGCAGCCTTGTCGAACTTCTCGCCTGTGATGTGCTCATACAGCTCGATGTAGCGGTCGGATACGCTCTCTGCATACTCATCGGTGATCTCTGGCATAGTCTGACCAGGCTCGTTCATGAAGTTGTGCTCGATGAGCCACTGGCGAACGAACTCCTTAGAAAGCTGGCGCTGTGGCTCACCCTTCTCAAACTTCTCCTCGTAGCCATCAGCGTAGAAGTAGCGGCTAGAGTCTGGAGTGTGGATCTCGTCGATGAGATAAACCTTGCCGTCGCGCTTACCGAACTCGTACTTGGTATCTACGAGAATCAATCCCTGCTTGGCAGCGATTTCCTGACCACGGGCGAAGATGCGGCGTGTATAGTCCTCCATTACAGCGTAATCCTCTGCACTAACAATACCCTGGGCGATGATCTCTTCCTTAGAGATGTTCATATCGTGACCCTCGTCAGCCTTTGTAGTAGGGGTGATGATAGGCTCTGGGAAACGCTCGTTCTCGCGCATTCCGTCAGGCAACTTCACACCGCAGATCTCGCGGCATCCCTTCTGATAGTCACGCCATGCACTACCGGTGAGGATAGAACGGATAATCATCTCCACGCGGAAACCTTCGCACTTCAAACCTACTGTAACCATTGGGTCTGGAGTAGCCAACTTCCAGTTTGGACAGATATCTGTAGTTGTGTCCAGGAACTTAGCTGCAATCTGATTGAGCACCTGACCCTTGAATGGAATACCCTTTGGCAGAACAACATCGAATGCTGAGATTCTGTCGGTAGCAACCATCACGAGGATGTCATCGTTAATGTCATACACATCACGTACTTTACCGTGGTAAACACTCTTCTGTCCATCGAAATGGAAATCTGTTTTTGTTAATGCTTTCATTTTACTTTGAACTTTGAATTTTGAACTTTGAACTTTATGATATGCTTTATTTATGATCTGCATTCTTGATGAAATCTATTTTTAAAGAATCATTCTGTTCATTCTTAATTCTGATTATTTTGAATTATCTTTTTCTGCTTTCAGAGCTTCCCGTGCTTCCGCTCTCTCCTTGTCATACTTGTCGTATGCGTTGACGATGCGGGTTACGAGTTTGTGGCGCACGATATCCTTCTGCCCCAGTTTCACGACTCCGATGCCTTCTACTCCTTCCAGGATCTTGAGGGCTTCCTTCAGTCCGCTTCGCTGCTCGCGAGGCAAGTCTATCTGTGTCAGGTCGCCGGTGATGATCATTTTGGTGTTCATACCCATACGGGTGAGGAACATTCTGATCTGCTGTGAGGTTGTATTCTGCGCCTCGTCGAGGATGACGACGGCGTCGCTGAGGGTGCGTCCACGCATGAAGGCGAGTGGCGCAATCTGGATAATGTGCTTTTCCATCATGTCTTGCAACTTGACGGCAGGAATCATATCTTCCAGCGCATCATAGAGCGGTTGCAGGTAAGGGTCTATCTTATCTTTCATGTCGCCCGGCAGGAATCCGAGCTTTTCGCCTGCTTCTACGGCAGGTCTTGAGAGGATGATCTTCTTGATTGCCTTCTCCTTGAGGGCTTTCACGGCAAGGGCGATGCTGAGGTAGGTCTTACCGGTTCCGGCAGGACCCACTGCAAATATCATATCGTTCTTCTCGTAAGCCTCGATGAGCTGCTGCTGGTTCTCGCTGCGGCTCTTGATTGGTCGGCCGCTGATGCTATATACCAGTACGCCTTTCACGGAGTCTGCTTTGGTCTGTTTGCCTTTCACAATATCAAGGATATCCTCTTCATTGAGCATGTTGTATTTAGCTAAGTGCTTGCGCATCAGCTCAATGTCTTCTTCTGCTTTCGCCATTTCCTCCTCGTCGCCGAGCACACGAATCACGTTGTCGCGTGCAACGATACGCAACTTAGGATACAGTGACTTAATCATCTGTAGGTTACCATTTCCTACGCCATAGAACATCACTGGATCTATATCTTCGAGTATAATATGTTTCTCTATCAAAATATTTATATTTCTTATTGGTTTGCAACCTTAATGTTCTAAATAATGTTATATAACGCTGCAAAATTACTACTTTTCTGTGAATTGAGCAAATATTTCAATACTTTTTGTTACCTTTGCAGGAAATTTTTAGTTATGAAGATTAGTAAGAATAGATATTTGCAAGGTTTTTTGGTAGTCGTGCTGTTGCTGGCACTGGTCCGTGTTATTTTTCCGAGTGTGGCTGAGCCTAGGTTGACGGCTCGTTCTGATGGAAAAGACAGTACGGCAATCGATTCATTAAGAGGAGATTCTGATGCTTCTGGTCTGATGGCTTCGGCTGGTGCTCAGAATGCCGTTTCCGGTGATGCTTCTTCTTCTTCTGAAGCTGCGGATTTAAAGAAGGATGAACTGTCGGTAACTCCTGATACAGCCTCTGATGGCAGATTTTCGATATTTTTCGATAAGAATGGCAAGGAGGTGAAGCATCGCATTTTCTCGGTGCCTCACTTCGGAAATACCTTTCCTGATCAGCAGGATGTACAGATTGTAGCTGCCAGCAAACATGGTGTGGCTCCGGTTCAGAACCGTGAGGAGGCTGAGCATAGCAAGGGCAAGCTGGTGTATGTGGGCAGCAATCCTTTCTTTTATGTGGATAAGCTGAACAACAGTATTCCTTATCTGGTGCCTAGGGCTTCGGTATTGTTGCAGGATATCGGTAGGGCGTATTTTGATTCGCTGCAGATTAAGGGTATTCCTTTGCATAAAATCATCGTTACCAGCATCTTGCGTACCAAGGATGATGTGTCGAAACTGAGAACCCGAAACGGCAATGCTACCGAGAATTCGTGCCATCTTTATGGTACCACGTTCGATATCTGCTACAACCGCTACAAGCAGATTCAGACGGAGAAGCAGCCTCGCCGCCAGGTGCAGAATGATACCCTGAAGTGGGTTTTCAGCGAGGTGTTGAGAGATTTCCGTGAGAAGAACCGCTGTTATATCAAATATGAGGTAAAACAGGGTTGCTTTCATATCACAGTAAGATAAGGTTATCACCGTAGGATTAATCTTTTATGGCAAAAAACAAAAAAGCTAGCAGAAAAAATCTGCTAGCTTTTTTCGTTCTTTTATTTAGCTCTTTTCCTGAATCTTCTGTAGGTCGGCTTCTTCGCCTACCAGCCAGATGATGTCGCCCTTTTCGAATACGCGGGAGGGGAGGATGTGGGTGAGGTTCTCCTGACCCTCTTCCAATCCTACAACCATACAGTTGTATTTGTTTCGGATGCCGCTCTCTTCGAGCGTCTTTCCTAAGAATTCGCTGCCGCCGCTGATGATGAGCTGGCGGAGCTTCATTTCCCGCTTCTCTATCTCCAGGTCTTCCGGGGCAAGTTCGGTGGTGAGCGCCTGGGCAAACTTATGCACCTGGTCGTCGTTACCGATAATCTGAAGCTTGTCGCCAGGGAATATCACGGTGTCGCCATTCGGGATGTTCAGGCGCTGCGAACCTCTCCGGATGCTGCTCATGTCGATGCCGAAACGCTGGCGGAGATGCAGCTCCTTCAGTGATTTGCCACACCAGATGCTGTCTTCCGGTACCTCGATTTCACTGATATGGATATCTCTATCCAGCAGATGTCCCTCGTAGAGCGGTCGTTTTTCGCCGTTTACCTGTGCGGCAATATCTCGCGAACGCAGGTTGTGCAGGAAGAGGCGTTCCATCACGATGCTTCGTTTCTTGATGCGGCGAGAACCCAACATCAGCAGTACGATTACGGCTCCTATGCACACCATCAGCGCATTGGTGAAGCGCGACAGATAATTAATGATGTAGAAGATGAAGCCCAGGGCGATGACGTATCTCACGAATATCGTGAAGAGCAGCGGAATGCGGTTGATGCTGCTCTCCACCCACAGTCGCTTCCATTCCGGGCTGTGATTCTTCTTCATCACGATGGCTCGCAGGAAAGGCGAGATGAGCACGATGGTGAGCAGCCCCGTGATGGCATTGGCATACCAGTGGAGATTCCAGCCTGGCAGCATGTTGCGCATCAGAGGCAAGACGAAGGTGAACATCATCGCTATCGCCGCAGCCGAAAGGATGGAGTATGCCACGGTGTTGATGGTCATCTGCCGAATCAGCGATTTCCACTTACTCTGCTGTTGGGTAGAGGGGCGGCTCATCGCAAAATGGTTCAGGATATTGATGAATTTGCTAGGCAGATGCTTCTCCATCAGCTGATAGGAAGGCTGCGCCAGACGGATCATGTAAGGGGTGAGGAAGGTGGTGATGACTGAAACTGCCACCACTACCGGATAGAGGAAGTTGCTGATAACTCCCAGCGACAATCCCAGCGAGGCGATGATGAAGGAGAACTCGCCTATCTGTGCCATCGAGAATCCGCAGCGCATCGCCGACTTCAATGATTCGCCACCCAGCATGAATCCGAAGGTTCCCAATGTAGCCTGGCCTATCAGGATGGCTGCCACGAGGGCGAGGATAGGAACGGCATATTCTACCAGAATATTGGGATCTACCAGCATACCTACCGATACGAAGAAGATGGCTCCGAAGAGATTCTTAACCGGTTCTACCAGCTTGATAATCTTCTCTGCCTCAATGGTTTCTGCCAGGATGCTACCCATGACGAAGGCTCCGAAAGCGCTTGAAAAACCTACCTTGGTAGATAATACCGCCATGCCGCAGCACAGACCCAGGGAAACGATGAGCAGGGTTTCGCCATTGATGAACTTCCTGACCGAGCGCAGGAAGAGCGGGATGGCAAAGATGCCCACGATAAACCATAATACCAGGAAGAAGCCAATCCTCAATACCGATGCAAACATCTGTTCGCCATCTGGATTGTTGCCTCCGGCGATGGCGGAAAGCATCACCATCATCACGATGGCAAGGATGTCTTCCAGGATGAGCACGCTCATCACCATGGAGGCAAACTTCTGCTGCCGCAGTCCCATATCGTCGAAAGCCTTATATATAATGGTGGTGGAACTCATGGCGAGCATACCACCCAGGAAGATGCAGTCCATCCTGCCCCAGCCGAAACTGTGACCCACGCTGATGCCCAGCATCATCATGGAAAAGACGATGACGATGCAGGCGATGATGGGCGAGGCTCCCATCTTCACGATTTTCTTGAAGGAGAAATCGAGACCGAGTGAGAAGAGGGTGAAGATGACACCGATGTCTGCCCAGGTCTGGATATCCGTCTCGTCCATCACCGACATGGTATATGGCATGTGGGGCGACACGAGGAAGCCCGCCACGATGTAACCCAGCACCAGTGGCTGCTTGAGCCGCTTGAAGATGAGGGTAACAACGCCAGCCACCATCAGGATGAGGGCGAGGTCTTTTACTAAAAAGGGAATTTCTGCCATATTTTTCTTTTTATATTCAACTTTCGCATGTTCAGGAGTTAAAGAAGTTAAAGGAGTTATCGCTTCCTACGGTCGCTAAGGAGTTAAGACAATAGTCTTTTTGACGTAGATTTAAGCAGCAAGACATACGTCTTAACTCCTTAACTCCTTAACTTCTTAACTCCCTGATATGCGAATGTTCAGTTTATGAAAATGGGGAATTTAGATTTCTCCTAAATTCCCCATATATATTAGTCGTTATACTCTTCTGTGATTTCCGCAATCTTCACGATGGTATCCACTACCTTCTGCATCACCTGTACGCTCACGAACTCGTGAGGACCGTGGAAGTTGACGCCACCGGCAAAGATGTTTGGACAAGGAAGGCCCTTGAAGCTGAGCTGTGCACCATCCGTACCGCCACGGATTGGCTCTACGCGAGGTGGAACGCCGCTCTCCTGCATGGCACGGAGCACGATGTCGATGACATGCATGTTTGGATCTATCTTCTCCTTCATGTTATAGTACTGGTCGTAGATTTCTGCCGTAACAGTTCCCTCGCCGTACTTCTCGTTCATCTTCTTCACGCAGTCTTCGATGAAATCCTTGCGAGCCTCAAACTTCTGTCGGTCGTGGTCGCGGATGATGTAGCTGAGCTTGGCTTCCTCGCAGCGGCTTTCGATGCCGAGCAGGTGGTAGAAGCCCTGGTAACCTTCGGTCTGCTCAGGAGTTTCTGCCTCAGGAATCATATTCTGGAACTCCACAGCCAGTCGGCTTGCGTTGATCATCTTGCCCTTGGCATAGCCTGTATGCACGCTCACACCCTTGATGTGTATCTTGGCAGCAGCGGCATTGAAGTTCTCGTATTCCAGGTCGCCCAGGTCGCCGCCGTCGATGGTGTAAGCCCAGTCGCAGCCGAACTTCTCTACGTCGAAGTGATGGGCTCCCATTCCGATTTCCTCGTCAGGATTGAAAGCCACGCGGATGTCTCCGTGCTTGATTTCCTTATGGTCGCGGAGGTAGCACATTGCCTGTACGATTTCAGCGATGCCCGCCTTGTCGTCTGCGCCGAGCAGGGTAGTTCCATCTGTTACGATGATGTCCTCGCCCTTGTGCGCCTTGAGTTCAGGGAATTTTTCTACGCTGGAGATGATGCCCGGACTGAGCTCGATATCCTCGCCGTCGTAATTCTTGATGACGCGTGCCTTGATGTCTTTTCCGCTGGCATCAGGACTGGTGTCCATGTGAGAGATGAAGCCGATGGTAGGAGTCTTTTTCTTTGTATTGCCCTTCAGGGTGGCGTAGATGTAGCCCATATCGTCCATCTCTACGTCGCTCAGGCCTTCTTCCTCCAGTTCGTGCTTCAGGTACTTGGCAAAATCCAACTGTTTTGCCGTGCTTGGCACACTTTCAGAGTCTTCACTCGACTGTGTGTCGAATTTTGTATAGTTTATGAAACGTTCTACTAAATCCATGTTCTTAAATTAAATTTTAATGTAGTAGTGATCTCGGTGGGACTCAAACCCACGACCTTCAGAACCGGAATCTGACGCTCTATTCAACTAAGCTACGAGACCAGAATTGGTGATTTATCGGCAACCGCCGCCTACCCTCATGGAGTAATTGACTGCAAAAGTACATCTTTTATTTTGAATAACCAAATATTTGGCCCGTTTTTTTTCTATATATATAATGTATAGGGAGAAAATGCGGTGAATTTCTCTACAAAATGATACTTAAAATCTAAAAAATGCTATCATTTTGCGAAATATTTCCGAAAAACGCTTGCAGATTAATAATAAATTTGTATCTTTGCAGCGTGAAAGTAAGATAAACAGTAAAATAAGAAACTATAAACGATATATAATAGATAAAAATGAGTAATCTGATAAAACCCGAAGGGTATAAGGCGCTGCTGGATATGCGCCAGACCGAAATGGGTATCAAAATGATAAAAGAGTTCTTCCAGCAGAACCTGTCTACAGAGTTGCGCTTGCGCCGTGTCACCGCCCCTCTCTTCGTATTGAAGGGTTTGGGTATCAATGACGACCTGAATGGAGTGGAGCGCCCTGTAACCTTCCCTATCAAGGATTTGGGTGATGCAAAGGCTGAGGTGGTTCACTCTCTGGCTAAATGGAAGCGCTTGACCTTGGCAGAATATGAGATAGAACCAGACTATGGTGTCTATACTGATATGAACGCCATCCGTGCCGATGAGGAACTTGATAATCTTCATTCGCTCTATGTGGACCAGTGGGACTGGGAGGCTGTGATTACGAAGGGTGATCGCACCATCGCATACCTCGAAGATGTGGTTCGCCGCATCTATGCAGCCATCCTCCGCACCGAGTTCCTGGCTTGCGAGCACTATCCACAGCTGAAGCCTTTCCTGCCAAAGGAGATTCATTTTATCCATGCGCAGGATTTGCTCGATATGTATCCTGACAAGACTCCTAAGGAGCGCGAGGATGCTATCTGCAAGAAATACGGTGCCGTGTTTGTAGAGGGTATCGGCGGAAAGTTGAGCGATGGAAAGAAGCACGATGGACGTGCTCCTGACTATGACGACTGGAGCACCGTAGCCGAGAATGGCAAGGAGGGATTGAATGGTGATATCCTGATCTGGTATCCTGTTTTGGGCAGAAGCTTCGAGCTGAGTTCCATGGGTATCCGTGTTGACAAGGAGAGCCTGCTTCGCCAGTTGAAGCTGGAAGGCAAGGAAGATAGAGAGAAGCTCTATTTCCATCAGCAGCTCCTGAACGACAAGTTGCCATTGAGTATCGGTGGTGGTATCGGTCAGAGCCGTCTCTGTATGGTGCTGCTCCACAAGGCGCACATCGGCGAGATTCAGGCTAGTATCTGGCCGGAAGATATGAGAACAGAATGTGAGAAGGCAGGAATGCCGCTCATCTAAAGATTAAAAGATTGTTTAGTTGAAAGCCTGGTCATATCAACATTTTTTTTATGAATATCAGAGAGATTCTCTATAAGAGAGTTATCAGCATAAGATATAGTTGAGAGAGATTGTCAACATAAGATTGTAAGATATAGTAAAGAGAGATATCAACATAAGATATAGTTAGTAAAGAGAGATTGTCAACATAAAATGTTTTCAGGAATCAACATACGATTATAAGTTCATAGATATTATATAAATGAGAATCCCGACCCTCCTTCTTCTTGGAGAGTCGGGATCATCATTTTTATGATTGTCCTTTCCGGATTGTTTCCGAATTGTACGGATGAAATTACCCAATACGCCCTGAAAGGTAGGGTGTTCAAAATCTATATAATTTTTCGACACGTTTTTTGT
>URYG01000083.1 GCA_900551985.1 uncultured Prevotella sp.
TTAGACATTACATCAGCCACCATCGACTGGTCGAGGGCGCAATTCGCACTCACGGCCATCTACCATTGGCTGTTCGTGCCACTCACCCTGGGACTGGCAGTAATCATGGGCATTGCCGAAACATGTTACTACCGCACCAACAAGCCGTTCTGGAAACACGTAACCCGTTTCTGGCAAAAACTCTTTGGCGTGAACTTCGCCATGGGCGTGGCCACAGGAATCATCCTGGAGTTTGAATTCGGAACCAACTGGAGCAACTACTCCTGGTTCGTGGGCGACGTGTTCGGCGCTCCCCTCGCCATCGAAGGCATCCTGGCATTCTTCATGGAGAGCACCTTCGTGGCGGTGATGTTCTTCGGCTGGGATAAGGTGAGCCGAGGTTTCCACCTTGCCTCCACCTGGCTCACGGGTCTTGGCGCCACCATTTCAGCCTGGTGGATTCTCGTAGCCAACGCCTGGATGCAATACCCGGTGGGTCAGGAATTCAATCCCGACACCATGCGCTTCGAGATGACATCCTTCCTGGATGTGGCACTCTCGCCATTCGCCATCAACAAATTCACCCACACCGTTACCTCCTCGTGGATTATCGGCGCCACCTTCGTTGTAGCCGTAAGCTGCTGGTATCTCGGTGGCAAAGGTGCAGCCGATGAAACTGGCTGCGATGGAAGCATTATATAATGGTGGAAACGGCGAAAGCCTCACGGCTATAGCAGCCGTTCACCCCTTCAAACAGCCCGATTACGAAAGCGAGCAGGAGCCAGCCATGCGCATCGCCATCCCCAACATGCTCTCGTTCCTTGCCACCCGCACAGCCGATGGCTACGTGCCTGGTGTAAACGATATTCTCAAAGGTTATACTAAGGAGGATGGCACCCGGGAACCAACTGTAGAGGAAAAGATAGCCCGGGGCAAGAAGGCGATTGTTGCCCTGAAAACCTATCGCGAAACCAAGGCGAAAGACCAGCTGCCAATCTTGAAGGAGAATATGAAATACTTCGGATATGGTTACATCAAGGACGCCAAGGAACTGGTGCCGAGCATCCCTATCTGCTTCTACGCCTTCCGCCTGATGGTGGGAGTAGGCTGCCTGCTCATCCTCTTCTTCGCCCTCAGCCTACTCCTGGTTTATAAGAAGGAAATCGCCCAATACCGATGGTTCCTCATTTCCGCCATCATCATGATTCCGCTGGCTTACATCGCCTCAGAATCGGGCTGGATAGTAGCAGAAATCGGTCGCCAGCCTTGGACCATCCAAGACCTGCTGCCAGTTAGCGCCGCCATCTCCGACATCGAAGCAGGCAGCGTGGCCACCACCTTCTTCATCTTCCTGGCACTCTTCACCACCATGCTCGCCGTGGAAATCAGCATCCTGTTGAAGCAGATCAAGAAAGGACCGGAATACGAATAAAAACTTAAGATGATAAACTTAAGAAGATGAACTTAAGATTATGAAATAACTTTATGACATTAGCATTATGACATACGAATTTTTGCAATCATACTGGTGGTTCCTCGTATCATTATTAGGAGCCCTGCTGGTGTTTCTCATGTTTGTACAGGGAGCCAACACCTTGATTTTCTGTTTGGGAAAAACAGAAGAAGAGCGTCGCCTCATCATCAACTCCACGGGGCGAAAGTGGGAGTTCACCTTCACCACGCTCGTTACCTTCGGCGGAGCCTTCTTCGCCTCGTTCCCGTTGTTCTACAGCACCAGTTTCGGCGGAGCCTACTGGCTGTGGATGATCATCCTGTTCTCGTTTGTGATTCAGGCGGTGAGCTATGAATTCCAGAACAAGATAGGTAATTTTCTTGGCCCCAAGACCTTTCAGATTTGCCTCATCATCAACGGCATCGTGGGTCCTCTGCTCCTTGGCGGAGCCGTTGCCACCTTCTTCAACGGCAGCAATTTTCTGATAGACAAGGGCAATATTACCAACCATCTGCAACCCGTTATCAGCCGATGGGCAAACGCCAGTCATGGTCTTGATGCCCTGCTCGACCCATGGAATGTGGTGCTGGGACTTGCCGTACTGATGCTGGCTCGCATTCTGGGTATGCTTTACATCAAGAACAACATCGAGCACCAGCAGATTCAGGAGCGCTGCACCCGCCAGTTGCCATGGAATGCCCTGATTTTCCTCTTGTTCTTCCTGCCGTTCCTCATCAGATTAATGGTAAAGGATGGATTCAGCACGGCAGCAGAGGCAGGAATGAGCGCAGCTGCAGAGGCAGGATTGAGCGAAGCATCTGCGGGCAGCATCACGATTGAGAGCATGAAGTATCTTCACAATCTCATGGAGATGCCAATCCTATCAGTCATATTAATAATAGGAATAGTGCTCGTACTTTTCGGCATTTTCAAGTCATCGGGAAGCGTGCAGTATAGAAAGGGAATCTGGTTTACGGGCATCGGAACCGTGCTCACCGTGCTGGTTCTGCTGCTGATAGCCGGCTGGAACAATACCGCCTACTATCCGTCGAACATCGACCTTCAGAGTTCGCTCACCATCGCCAACAGTTGCAGCAGCGAGTTCACGCTCCGCACCATGGCGATAGTTTCCCTCCTCATCCCGTTCGTCCTCGCCTACATCGTCTTCGCCTGGCGCGCCATCGACCGGAAACGCATCACGCAGGAAGAAATAGAGCAGGGAGAAGCGTATTAAAAAAGGCAGGGAAAAGCGTATTTAATATGCGCCACACGCCCTGAACCAACGGTCACCGACCGAAGGGAAAGGTAAAGGGCGTGTGGAGAAGACGTCCCATCAAAAAAATCTGTAACCAATCTTTTGCCTTTCCAAATAAAAGCAGTATCTTTGCAGGCATGAAACAGGAAATCATAGATAAAATCAATCGATTGGCAAGCAAGGATGAGCCTTTTCTCTTTGTCATCAACTATCAGGGAGACAAGGCCTTCATCAGCTTGCTATCCGATATAAATCCCGAAGAATGCCTCTTCTATTTCGAAGGAAGAGGGAATTCTTCTGATGAGATGAAAAATAATTCGGAAAAGATTGCGGAGATTTCTGAGAAGATTGCGGAGGAAGAAATCTCGAAGGAAGAGATTTCAGAGATTTCTTGGCAGATAACTCCGCCCCTTTATAACGATTACGAGCGAAGTTTCGGCATCGTGAAGAACAACATCATGGCAGGCAACAGCTATCTCACGAATCTCACCTGCAAGGTTCCCGTAAGCTGCAATCTCTCATTAGAGGATATTTTCCACCGGGCAAAAGGAAAGTATAAACTGCTGCTCAGAAGAAAGAGAAATCAAGCAGAAGATAAAGCTCAGCAGAAAGAAGAAGAATCGCAGAATAAAGCTGATAAGATGGAAGAAGAATTTCAGAACAAAACTTATCCGAAAGAAGAGAACATCGAAGAGATTTCAAACCCTTTCGTCTGCTTTTCGCCCGAAACCTTCGTCAGAATCAAGGGCGGAAGAATCTATTCCTATCCGATGAAGGGAACCCTGGATGCATCCCTTCCCGATGCCGAAAAGCAGCTGATGGAAGACGAGAAGGAGGCGGCAGAACACGCCACCATCGTAGATCTGATAAGAAACGACCTGAGCCGGGTGGCAGAAGATGTAAGGGTAGATAAATATCGTTACATCGATGTATTGCATACCAACAAGGGCGACATCCTGCAAACCAGTTCAGAAATCAGCGGTCGCCTGCCCGAAGATTACCAGGAGCATCTGGGCGAAATCCTCGATGCCCAGCTCCCAGCCGGTTCCATCACGGGTGCCCCGAAGGATAAAACCATGCAGATCATCCACGAGGCAGAAGGCTACGACCGCGGCTTCTATACGGGCATCATGGGAATCTACGACCAGGGCGAACTCAATTCCGCCGTCATGATAAGATTCATAGAAGAAGAAACTTCGCCTTCCAAGACAGAAAAAGGAAAGAATTCTGAAGCTAGCCGAAAATTGTATTTCAAGGCAGGTGGCGGTATCACCTCGAAGAGCGATTGCCGGAAGGAATACGAAGAAGTGATTCAGAAAATCTATCTTCCGATTCAAGAAAATCCATCTTCCGAATATTAGGAAATCGATTACACAAAAAATTATGAGAATTATGAAACAGCAATTTGTAGAAACAATAAAAATCAAGAACGGCAAGGCCCTGGCCCTGCCCTATCATCAGGCAAGAATGGAGAGAACCATCCGCAGGTTCTTCCCATCCATTGCATCAGAAGAAATAAATCTTTCATCCCTCATTTCTCCCAAAGAAGAAATGAACCTTTACAAGGCACGAGTAGTTTATGGCGCCCAGGGCGTGGAAGCCATCGAGTATGCCCCCTACAAGATGAAGGAGATTCATTCCCTCAAGGTGGTAGAGGATGATGAAATCGACTACACCTACAAGAGCACCGACCGAAGTGCGCTCAACGCCCTGGTAGCCCAGAAGGGCGATTGTGATGAAATCATCATCGTAAAAAACGGCCTCATTACCGATACCTCCTTCACCAACCTCGCCCTTTTTGATGGCACAAAATGGCTCACCCCCAAGCATCCCCTGCTCCTGGGAACCAAGCGTACACAGCTTCTGGAAACCGGCATCATCGAGGAAGCCGACCTCACATTAGAAGACCTCAAAAAAGCGAAAAAAGTGAGCCTCTTCAACGCCATGATAGATTTCGGAGAGCGAGAAGTAACCGAGATTCTCCTACCGGATTCAACAGATTAAACTCAGCATAAAAAAAGCCCCACAGATTCCACAGATTAACACAGATTTATACCCTATGCGGGCTTAGGGGAAGGTCACGCAGATTACGCAGATGACGCAGATTTCTTCTTTACTTTTTCATGTCCCACAGATTACACGGATTACACAGATTCATACTTGCTATAATCGAGTAGAGAATTCCACAAATATCCAAACAAAAAAATCTGCGAAATCCCCGACCGCATAGGTCAAAAATCTGCGTCATCTGCGAAATCTGCGTGCCTTTTTACCAAAGACCGAACAGGTCCAGAATCTGTGTAAATCTGTGAAATCTGTGGGACAAAGAAACCTACAGCTCAATCACTTCCAGATCATCCGGAACAAAGATTCTACCCTTGAAGTTTTCAGCAGCTTCACGGGTATAATTTTCCTTACGATTAGCCAGCGTCTTCTCCTCCGTATGATACAGGATGAGATTCTTCACGCCCAGTTCTGCAGCCAGTTTCCCGGCATCAAGCGCCGTGCTGTGACACTTCTCGTAAGGCTTGAAAGTATCCCGGTCGGCATAGAGGCAGAACGCCTCGCACATCATCCAGTCAGCCCCTTCAATATAGCGTCGGTTCTGCTCATTATAAGGCTCATCGCCCAAGCACGCCAAGACCAAAGGTTTAGCATGATTTTCTTCTGAAGCATTATCTTCAAGAGCATTATCTTCAGAAGCACCCGGCAACTCAGCACGGAATCCGAACTGCTTCTCCTTAGTAGATTGAATATCAAAGCATTCCAGCTTCATATCCCCCACCTCGAAGCTATCGCCATCTTCCAGCAGATGGAATACCACCCTTTCAGCCACCTTCGCCAGTTGCTTCTTGGCAAGAATCATATCGATGATGGTCTTGATTACCATCATCACCTTGTCGTTTCCATACACGTGGAGCAATCCCTCGTAACCCTTACATTGCGCCACCATTCGGATTACCCAGATTACGCCCAGCACATGGTCGGTATGCGCATGGGTAACGAAGAGATGATGAATATCAGAAATCTGAACATTCACCTTCTTCAGCTGCGAGAGGATTCCGTTTCCTCCACCCGCATCCACCAGCATCAGGGTGCTGGAAGTCTGGAGCACAAAACAGGTATTATAGATTTGGGAAACCGTAGCATTTCCCGTTCCGAGCATCGTAATTTTATTCATCTTTTCGCTATTTTCGTTATTCGTTATTATACTTATGATACTTTATATTCACGTCCGCAAAGCTACTCATTTTTTGATAAACCACCAAGAAAAAGCCCCAAAAACTTTGCTTATTCCAAATAATAATCTTAACTTTGCGGCATAAAACAAAAAATGGTTTCGATTATGGCAAAAATAGAAAGAACATATAATTCGGATGCTGTTCTCTTTTGTGAAACAAACAAGGGGATGAACTGTTCGTTCCCCCCCACTCTCAATTCATTGTTCAATCTTCCATTTGCCTTCCCCGTACCATTTAATCACTTCACTTGCGGTATAAGGCTCAAAATCCCAGTTGCGGGAGTGCATGAACATGTTCGTCTTGGGGTCCCAATACCAATAATGGGTGGAACCTAGACCATAGCCCAAATTGAGTCTGCATTCTTTCTCCTTATTAGGATGTTCCTTCAGATAGTTAAGCAGCTCAATAGTTGAAATCCATTGTTTTTCCATAATTTTCATTGTTAAATTCTACAATATAATTATCAAACACGTTGCAAAGATAGGAGATCCCTGCGAAATGAACAAATAAATTAGATCTTCTTAGATCGATACCCATGGGATTTAGATCTTCTTAGATCCAACTAAAAAATATAATTACAAAACAACTTATAAATAAGAGAATAAATATGGCAGATAAGAATATTTTTAAATTAAAGGGGAAAAGCCAGGAACAGGTGAAGGAGGCTTTCCTGGAGTTTCTGAAGATAGATAACATCAAGCCCGGTGGTTACGCCAGCGTAGGCTCGAACAAGGTTATCTGCGAGGTGGCGAAAGAGGCTTGCGGGGTAAACTCTGTATTGGATATCAAGAAAGCAGAGGATGCCGCAGAAGTGAGCAAGCTCTTAACTGCCAAGATAGATGAAGAACGGGATTACGGTAAGCGCCACCAAATGGCAAGCCTGAGATGCCACGTAAGGAAATACATCGATTTTCTTGACTACTGCGAGCGTCTTATCGGCAAGCCTATCTACGATTTTGACAAGGACCCCGACAAGCCATTCATCAGCGCTGACCAATTCAAGAAAATAGTTTCCCTGCTGAAGTCAAAGAAGAACATCATCCTTGAAGGAGCCCCTGGCGTTGGCAAAACCTTTCTTGCCAGAAAGATAGCCTATCAGCTGATTGGAGAATTAAAGGATGAGAACATCGATATGGTGCAGTTTCATCAATCCTACAGTTATGAGGATTTCGTGCAGGGCATCCGTCCTTCTGAGGAGGGCGGATTTGAACGGAGAAATGGCATATTCTTTGACTTCTGCTGTAAGGCAAGGCGTTCTCCCGACCAGCAGTTTGTCTTCATCATCGACGAGATAAACCGCGGAAACATCAGCAAGATTCTGGGCGAACTGATGATGCTGATAGAGGCCGACAAGCGTAAGAAGCAGTATGCCATCAAACTGACCTACAGCAACGAGGACGACGAACGCTTCTTTGTGCCCGAGAACGTTTATCTGATAGGCTGCATGAATACCGCCGACCGCTCGCTCGCCATCGTGGATTATGCCCTGCGACGCCGATTCCGTTTCTGTCCCATCAAGTCGGAATTCAACGAGGCTTTCATCAGTTTTCTAGAAGAAAAAGGTATCAGCCAAGAGAAAGCGGAGCTGATGGTGAGCAAGGTAAAGGCTGCAAACGAGGTGATTTCCACCATTGATAGAGGATTGGAAATCGGGCACAGTTATTTCTGTCAGACAGATGGCTGTGAAGATTTTTCCACCTGGTGGAGTGACATCTGCGAGTATGAGCTGTTTCCGTATCTTCGTGAAATCTGCTTCGACGATGAGGATAAGTATGAATTGATTTGCAACAAACTGAAGTTCTGAGATGCAACAGAAAATTCCAATAGAAAATCTGTATTACCTGCTCTGTTATGCCTGGGGCGTTAGCGACCAGCTTGACAAGGTAAAGGTGGATGGCGAGAAATGCCATTCGCTGGAGAACCTATTGTCTATGGTTTTGATTCATGTTTGTGATAGGTTACTGCGCCGAGGCCTTGTAAGGGAATATCGGTTTGAGGAGCAGGAGGTGGAGGGCGTGCGCGGCAAGCTGAATCTTGCTGAGACCTTGAAGAGCGGTAAGTATCTGAATGGCAGAGCCATCTGCCATGTGGATGAATTGACGCAGGATGTGGTCATCAACCAGGTTATCTTTTCTACCTTGAAGAGGCTGATGAGGATAGAGGGAATTGATGAGGATATCAGAGGGAAGCTGCGAAAGACTTTGGCAAGATTTCCTCATATTAGGGAGATTCGTGTTACTGGGGGGTTGCTGGAGCGGCTTCTGGGGAATCATTCTGGGATTCATCCTGGGCATCTTTCGGGTCATCGCCATCATGGGGTTTATTCGCTGGCGCTGAATGTCTGCAAGCTGATTTGGGACTCTACCCTTCCGTGCAAGGATAAGGATGGCAGACTGGAGTTTTTGGATTTCACGGAGGATGAGTTCCGGATGAACTGCATCTTTGAGCGATTCCTGATGAATTTCTGCAAGCAGCATTGCCGGGATGAGTATCCTGAGGTGCATAGGGAATACATTGATTTCCAGCTTTTTCCTTTCGGGATGATGTTCAAGGAGGCGGGCGATGCGCTGCCGATGATGGAGACCGACGTGACGCTTTTCAATCCGAATACGCAGGAGAAGCTTATTCTTGATGCCAAGTTTTACCGCGAGGCGCTGATTTCGAAGTATGGAGGAAGGGAGAAGGTGCGCAGGGAGCATCTCTCGCAGATTCTTTCTTACGTGATGAACCAGGAAGACCGGAGCAAGCCGCATACTCTGACTGCTAGCGGAGCTTTGGTTTACCCTACCGTGGATGAGGATTTCGACTTTTCTTATAGGTATAAGGAGACGGGGCATCGCATCTATGTGAGAACTGTGAACCTAGGGCAGCCGTGGCGGAAAATAGAGGAACGGGTGAAAGAGATAGTGATAAAACATGTGTTTAGTATTAAATAACGTGAATTTTTCACGAAATACAAATTTTCATTTTGCGATTCTGCTTTTTTATCGTATATTTGCACCAAAATAAAAAAGAACAGCTATGATACAGGAATTTCAAATACAAAACTTCTTCAGCATCAGGGAAAGGCAGACGCTCCGCTTCCTTCCTACTAATGATGACAAGATGAGAAGCCAATACCTATACGAAGTGGCAGAAGGTGTTGAACTCCTCAAGATTGGTATCGTGTATGGTAGCAACGCCAGCGGCAAAACCACGCTGCTCGATGCCCTCGCATTCTTCCGCCGCACCATGCTCGACAAGCCGGAAAACAAGAATATGGGAATGGGGTACGTTCCTTTTCTTCTGGATAATCACAGCCGCAAGGAACACTCCTCGATGCAGATGACCCTCTGGCTCAACCGGGAAAAATACGTCCTAAGTCTGGAATTCGACGAAAAGCGAATCTACGAGGAGTCGCTGATGGTTTATACAAGCTCACGCCCTACCAAGCTATACAGCCGCAGCTACCAGCAGGAAACAGACCACTCGGAAGTTACCTTTGGCAGCAAATCGGGCATCAACAAAGCCACCCAGCAAGCCATCGCCGGTAATACAACCAACAACTGTACGGTTATGGCCGCCTTCGGACAATCGAATGCAACCACATCACGGCTGAATATCGTGGCAGAATTCTTCTATTCGGGAATGCGAGATACGCTGAGCCCTCGTGACTCCCTGACCTTTAATGTGAAAGACGAATTGCGCCATGACAAGGATGGCAAGAAGAAACGCTTTCTATTACAGATGCTGAAAGCGAGCGACTTCAACATCACCGATCTTTTGCTAGATGACCGCGAAGAGAGTATCACTCCGGAAATGGAGAAAAACATCAAGAGCGCTCCCCTCCCAGAACAGACTAAGGTAGAGGTGCTCCGCCGCGGCACGCTTAAGCATGATGAAATTCTCTTTCAGCATACGGGCGAGGGCGGAAAATATACTTTACAAGAGCGTCTAGAATCTACAGGTATCCAAAGGTTTCTGGGTATGTCGGTGGTGCTATATCATGTGCTTCACCGCAACAACTTCATCCCTATCGACGAGGTGGAAACGAGCATCCATTATGAGCTTCTCTCCTACTTCATCAAGTTGTTTCTTGCCAATAGCGAGGGTTCTAGCCAGCTGCTCATGACTACTCACGACATCAATCTGCTGAACGAAGACTACATCCGCCGGGATGTGGTATGGTTTACAAACAAGAGCCGTGAAGGCGCCACCCGGCTGAAGCGTCTCAGTTCGCTGGGGCTGCACAAGACGATGAATCCATATAATGCCTACAAGCAAGGCAAGCTGGTGGATTTACCATTCCTTGGAAGTATTTATCTAGATAAGGAGGATTAGACCGAGTTGTATGGAGAGTATTAAAACAAAATATATAAAACTAAACAATATTGACAAAAATGAACTTCGATATTACAGCAATCAGATACCAAATGCCTGGAAAGGATTTCGAGGAAAAGACCAGAAATGCCACAGAATTTGTAGCACAGCTACCTATTCCATCTATGGTCTATTTGAAAAGAGAACCAGACAATGTTTATAGCTCAAACGCTATCGCCGTGTACTATCAGAACTACAACAAGATTGGTTATATATCAGAAAACTATACAAAAGAAATACAACGTGTATTTCCCCCAGAACAGTCCTCTACAACAATAGTAAAGGCCAAGGTGATAGGCAAGATTGGCAACATCACTTTAACGGCAGATGTTGACACCCCCAAGGAATGCCTATTGGTCCCCGAACCATACAAAAGACGAATCGCTCCATCCCCATTTGATATTTCCATGCCATTCATGGAGGAAGAGAATAAGATTGAATTGGTTACGAACTTACTGCTACCAAGAGATTTCAATGATGAGGATGCCGAAGAACTCATTAATCTAAGTGAGTACTACTACACCCAAATTCCACTAACACTCTGCGCTGTTGATTGCAAAAACACAAGTCGCATTCTCAACAAGTTGAAAGATTTCACAAACAATCACCCAGAAATATCAAGTTCAACTAAAAAGAAATTAGAAGATCTCTGCCATAAAATCCAGAATCTTGTGGCAAATATACATAGAGAAGAGGATAGAAACAAGATTTACGAGAACCATCTGGCTAGAATGAAAGAGTTTTTCTCCAATGAAAAGGATGGATTTTTTAAAAGGTACGACGACAACTATTTAAAAGCACCATTGGGTCTTGCCAAAACGGATGTACTAAAATCTGAGCTCAACAGACTGACTGATTGGCTAGACAAAGTACCAAGAGGTATATTCCATTCCCACAACTTGCGAAAGAAAGATATCGTACCACAAATGCGTTATCTGCACCTTTCAAGAAGAGAAATGTATGATATCATGGGTACCGAACTTGTAGTTTTAAGACTCAAAGAGCAACTCTATCAAAACGAGTCAATGTCTAATCAGGAATCCAATACAGACCACCAAAACGTAGTCCCTGATGAAGTAATCATCCCAGATGACTGTAGAGATGCGACCAATAAAGTAATGAAGCCAACATTTACTTTGTCCAATGGAGTTGTAATGAATTCAAGAAAGCAAATTGTGAAAGCGGCTTCCGTGATTGACATGACGACCAATGTACAGGTAGCTATGATGATGGCTGTTTCCATGGAAGTAAAAGCAATTCGCCCTGGAACAAAGTGTATTGATTTTATCCGTGCCTTGATTGGAATTGGAGTACTAAAGTATAGCGATGAAAAAGCCATTAAAAATATGGCAAATGGGATGAATAAGAAATTGCACGGAGACCAGAAAAAGAACAAAAAAGCACCTTCGTTCCCACCAAATCATTTTCAATGGACGGGAACTGATAGAAATATCGGAGATGATATCTATAAAGCAATGACAACAGAAGAAGTATAATCTGTTGTTTCCTGAAAACTAAATACGCTATAGAAAGCGGCAACGATTATCCGACAAAAGGATAGTGGTTGCCGCTTTTTGCGTTTTTCTGGTTCCGATTGATTCCTTGATTTTATTCCGATTGATTCCTAACGATTCCTACAGATTCCTAATATCATGAATTTCAACGATTTAAAACGATTATTTTTGCACTTACACGATTTTTTCGCCTTAACTTTGCATCAGCTTTCAGCAAGATCGGAGCCACAAACTAAAGAGCCTTAAAGGAAGGTTAGGTCTTGCTTTATTAAGATTATGAACGCAAAATTGATGCGCGTGGTGCAGCAGGGCGAGGCCTTCGCTGTGCAGAGTCAGAAGAGTGAGAACGGACAGCTCATGAAATGCAACATCGTGCTGCAGGAAATGGGCGGAAAGTTGGCGTACCTGCATAGTTCCGTGGATATAGTTATCCCCAGATACAGCATAGCCTAT
>URYG01000084.1 GCA_900551985.1 uncultured Prevotella sp.
GTATATTTTTTATATTATATATTTATATATATATAAATATATAATATACTATCTATATAGGGAGAAACATACGGTCAGAAATAAACTGAGTAATTGAGTAACTGAGTAACTGAGTCACTTTTTGAAGATGCGTGAATAGTCGTGGAAATGATGCTAAGTCTTTTATCTGTAGCTTCTTAGTTGGAAAAACTATGTTTTGCTATCAATAACTCTATGTTTCTTCTATCTCAAAGCTATGAGTTGGTTTTATTAACCAAGTTTCAAATTGAAAGTGCTGGAAATCGGCCCTTATCGCCGTCTGAAACTTGGTGGTCTCGGAAAAAAGCCGTATCTTTGCACTGTCATTCTGATGATAAGCTGCCAATCTGAAGAGTGACAATAAATGGAAATCTACCTGTTCATATCCCTGAATGCACTCCAGGCTATCGGTACCGCCACGAGGAAAGAACAGATGTCTGCCCACGCCTGACACATCTCAACGCCCAGTAATCCGAAGAAATGAGGGAGGATGAAAATGAGCGGAATGAAGAACAAGCCGCTACGTGCTGCTGCCACGATATTCGCACGTACAGGCTTGCGGATGGTCTGCATCAACATGTTCGTCAGCACGATGGTGGCTACCAGAGGGAAGCTGATAACCTGCCACTTCAGGGCAACGGAACCCACAGCTACCACATGAGGGTCATCACGGAAGAGTTCGATGATAGGCTCGGAGAAGAGGAAACCGATAACGGCGCAGACCGCCAGAAATACCGTGCCGCATTTGATGCAGAAAAAGAAAGCCTCCTTTACACGGTCGTATAACTTGGCTCCATAACAGAAACCGCAGAGCGGCTGGAAACCCTGACCCAGTCCGATCACCACGGCATAGGTGAAGAACGAGATTCTCGTCACGATGCTCATACCCGCAATGGCTGCATCTCCATAGGCTCCGGCAGCCACATTCAGCACCAGCGTGGCGATGCTTCCCAAGCCCTGTCTTGATAAGGAAGGCGTGCCGCCAAAGATAATCTCCTTGATGTAAGCCCTGGATGGTGTGAAGTTGTGCAGGTGGATTCGGATGTTCTCTCCCTTGTGCGTCATCCAGAAGAGCATGGCGCAGCCGAAACACTGGCTGATGAGGGTGGCGATGGCGGCACCCGTGATGCCCATGGCAAAATAAAGGATGAGCAGTGGGGCAAGGATGAGGTTGAGCAATACACCCGACATGATTCCCTTCATAGCATACATCGTGTTGCCCTGGAAACGCATCTGGTTATTGAGTGTCAGTGATGTAGTCATGAAGGGCGCACCCAGCAGGATGATGCCGAGATAGCGCTCGGTGTAGGGTTGGATGGTAGGGGTGGAACCCAGAAGAACGCACAGCGGTGTAAGGAAAATTTGTCCCAGAATGGCGATGAGAAGTCCGGTCAGGAAACTCAGTACGAAGCCCGTGGATGCCATCTTCTTCGCCTTCTCCACCTCCTTGGCTCCCAGCTTTCTGGAGATATAGTTTCCGGAGCCATGACCATAGAAGAAACCGACAGCCTGGATTACTGCCATCATGGCGAAGGAAACGCCTACTGCCGCCACGCTCTGGGTGTTGATGCTGCCCACGAAGTAGGTGTCGGCGAGGTTGTACATACTCGTCGATAACATGCTGATAATGGTAGGAATCGCCATCGTAAAAATCACCCGATGCACCGGTGCATGGGTCAGGAATGTATAATTATCTCTTGTTTTCTTCATACTCTTTCTTCTTGTTTGCAAACTTAGCTTCTTTGACTTCTGAACTTACTAAACTTGAATCTTTTCAGCCTGCAAAGTTACTGCTTTATTTCCGAATGGGGGAAATATTCGGGGTTTTTAACGCTCGGCAGGAAAAAAAACAGGGATTTCGTTTGCCATCTCGGAAAAAACTCGTACTTTTGCACCGTTTTTCTGATCATACATTATTATAAAAAGAAAAATCAGAGCAAAAAGTTTTAGAAAAAGATCAAATCAATGAGTGATATTAGAATCATACCCGTTACCACCAAGAAAGGATTGAGAACTTTCATACAGTTCTATTACGACCTTTATGAAGGTAGCAAATATGCTGTTCCTTACTTGCGTTTTGACGAGTGGAATACATTGAGCAAAGACAAGAACCCTGCCTTCGATTTCTGCGAAGCGCAATATTTCCTGGCTATCGATTACAGTATCCCCAAGGTGGTTGGCCGCATTGCTGCCATCATCAACCGCTGTGCCAACGACCAGTGGAACAAGAAACAGGTGCGCTTCGGATGGTTCGACTTCATCGATAACCTGGAGGTTTCCGGTATGCTGCTGGATGCCGCAGCCCGGTGGGGCAGGGAGCATGGCATGGAAGAATTGGTAGGACCACTTGGCTTTACCGATATGGACCGCGAAGGAATGCTCATCGAGGGATTCCATGAGAAATCCACCATGTACGTCAACTACAATTACCCTTATTATCCCAAGCATATGGATGCACTGGACCTCTACCAGAAGGACAACGACTGGCTGGAGTACCGCATCAAGGTGCCTGAGGTAACCCCTCCGAAATTTGCCAAGACAGCCCAGCTCATCGAGAGCCGCTACAATCTGCACGTGCGTAAGTTTACCAAGCACGAACTGGTTCAGGGCGGTATGGGCAAGGAGATTTTCCACATTGTCAACGAGACCTACAAGGATCTCTACGATTTCCAGCAGCTCACCGACCGACAGATCGACGGGTATGTGGATTCGTATATCAAGATGGCGGATATGAACCTCATTACCGGTGTGGTAGATGGCAACGACAACAACCGCCTGATCGGTTTCGGCGTATCCTTCCCATCCATGACCGAGGCGCTGCAGAAGAACCGCAACGGCAAGCTCTTCCCTTGGGGATGGCTTCGGCTCCTGCGGGTGATGAAGTGCCATGCCACCGATACCGTGGATCTGGTGCTCATCGGCGTGCTGCCGGAATACCGCGGCAAGGGTGCCAATGCCCTCATCTTCGCCGACCTCATCGAGCAGTATCGCCGCTATGGTTTCAAATGGGCGGAGGCGATGCCGCAGATGGAGAGCAACAAGGGAGTGCAGAGCCAGTGGCAGTATCTGGAAAGCATGCAGCACCGTCGCCGCCGCTGCTACAGAAGAAAACTGTAGGAATTTGCTGCTACAGATGAAATCTGCAGGAATTTACTCCTACAGGCGAAAGTTATTAAGATTATAGGAATTTGAAGAAAATAAAAATATAAAGAATAGAATGAGATTTGCAGTTATAGCCGCAGGCGAGGGAAGCCGATTGGCACAGGAAGGCGTGGAACAGCCTAAACCCCTGGTGCCGGTATGCGGCGAACCGATGATAGAGCGCCTTCTACGCATCTTCGTAGATTGCGGTGCTACCGAAATCGTAGTGATTGTCAACGAATGGAGCACGGCGGTGCGTGAACATCTGGAGCAGATGAAGCTGCCGGTGCCTCTGCGCCTGGTGGTGAAGACCACTCCTAGTTCCATGCACAGTCTGCATGCCCTTTCGCCTTATCTCCGTGGCGAGCGCTTCTGCCTCACCACCGTGGATACCATCTTCCGTGAGGAGGAGTTCAAGAAGTATATCCGCCACTTCCAGGAGGCAAAGGATATTGACGGCTGCATGGCTGTTACCCCATACGTGGACGATGAAAAACCGCTGTGGGTTGGCGTAGAGAAGCAGGCGGATGCCGAGGGTGCCAGTCTGCTCGACAAGCAGGGATTGCACAAGAAGCCCCGAATTACGGGCTTCCATGATAAGCAGGAGGGCGATGACCATCTGATTTCGGGTGGCATCTACTGCCTGGGCGACAAGGCGCTCGATGTGCTCGACCACTGCATGGAGCAGGGCATGAGCCGCATGCGCAATTTCCAGCGCCAGCTGGTGGTAGAGGGATTGAAGCTGGAGGCTTATCCTATCAACAAGATCCTGGATGTAGATCACAAGGAGGATATTGCGAAGGCTGAGGCTTTCATCCATCCGTTGGAGGGCAAGACCCTGGTGGGTGTGTGCCGCGGCAACGAGTTCTCACCAAATTGCGTGGATAACGATGCTGCTATCATGAACTCCGTAAAACAGCAGCTGGAGGCACTCGGTGCGCAGGTGATGCTGATGTGCGAAAAGGAATTCTGCCGCAAGGCAGCCGTGTTGGAGAGAGCCTACGGATGGCCTCGCTGCCGTGTGACAGTGGGCGTGGATGGCTTCTTTTCGATGGCACGCAGCAAGCAGGCACTCGATATTCTCGGCAGAATAGAGGAAGAAGGCGTATTGGTGGTGAACTCCAGTCTGGGTGTAAACCGCTGCATCCGCCGCATCATGACCGAGCGTTTCATCGCCGGAGGCATCGCTACTCCCGAGAGCCGCATCATCGGCAGAAACGGGGAGATGGTGAAGGATATCCACTATCCTTGCTGGCTGAAGCGTGGCGATGGCTGTGCGCAGCAGAAGGAGGATACCTGCTATGTGCAGAACGAGCAGGAGGCTGAGGCGCTGCTGAAGAAATTCTGGTTGCGTGGCATCACTTCGGTGGTGGTGAATGAGCATCTGAAGGGCGACCTCATCAAGTTCTATGGCGTATCGGGCACCGATTTCTTCTATTGGTTCTATCCGTCGAAATGCGGTCACCGCTCCAAGTTCGGACTCGAGGTGATCAATGGTGATGCCCAGGGCATCGCCTTCGATGCCGAGGCTCTGAAGGCTGAGGCTGACAAGGCTGCCGACATGCTGAATGTGCCGGTATATGGCGGCGACTGCGTGGTCAGCGAGGATGGCAGCATCCGGATCATCGACTTCAACGACTGGCCTAGCTTTGCGCCATGCCGTGATGAGGCTGCCTTCTATATCGCCACAAAAATGGTTTGCACGCCCTGAAAGGGCAGAAGCTCCTAGCCCAGGGTAACACCCTGGGTTTATAGATAGATAATAGTCTGGCGACCTGAAAGGGCAAAAGCTTTAAAATAAACAATAATTTTAAAAAAGATGAATCAGGAATTTAAGGCTTCTCTGAAATCTGCGGATACCGAGGAGCACATTGATATTTACTTCTATCGTCCCATTGGTTACCAGTGGGCACGATTCTTCCGCATGCTTCACGTCACCCCAAACGTGGTGACCATTCTTTCCATCTTCCTCGGTGTAGGAGCGGGCATCTGCTTCTATTTCGATGACCTGGCAATCAATGTCTTGGGCATCTTCTTGCTCATCTGGGCAAATGTATATGATAGCTGCGACGGTCAGCTGGCACGACTCACCAACCAGAAGAGTGCCTTGGGCAGAATCCTCGATGGTGCTGCCGGCGACTTCTGGTTTGTCAGCATCTACTTCGCCATCTCCTTCCGTCTGATGCCGGAGTGGGGCTGGAAAATCTGGGCACTCTGCATCGTTGCCGGCTTCGGATGCCATGCCATTCAGAGCCGTCTTGCCGACTACTACCGTCAGATTCACCTCTTCTTCCTGAAAGGCAAGGAGGGCAGCGAACTGGATGATGCCAGCAAGCAGGTGGAGCTGTGGAAGCAGATGAAGTGGAAGAAGGAGCCTGTGCAGAAGCTCTTCCAGTTCTTCTACAAGAACTATACCTTGGGACAGGAGCGCGATACTCCTATTTTCCAGATATTCAAGAGAAACCTGCGCGAAAGATATCCGCAGCAGTTGCCTGAGCAGTTGCGTGCCGACTTCCGTGCGGGCAGTCTTCCACTGATGAAATATGCCAATATCCTCACCTTCAACTGGCGCAGCATCACGCTGTTCACCTCTATCCTGGTAGGTCTTCCATGGCTTTATCCGGCTATCGAGATCACCGTGTTCAGTCTGATTTTCTTCTATATGCGAGGAACCCATGAGCGCCTTTGTCTGAAGCTCAATCAGAAGGTTCTGAAGGGAGAGTACGGGGCGTAATCCTGTTCTTTTCAATCAATAATAGGTTTAATTTATATTGAATAACAGGTTCATTTATGAATAATAAGTTCAGAAACATATTCATGGCGTTCGGTATCATCGCCATCATCATCATGCTCTGCACGATGGATATGGACTATACCGATATCTGGCGCTATCTGAAGCAGGCGGGCATCTATTTCCCGCTGATTCTCGGTCTGTGGCTCGTGGTTTACTGGGTGAACACCATTTCCTGGTGGCTCATCATCAACGACGAGGGCAGGGTGAAGGGACTCTCGTTCTGGCGAGTGTATAAGCTCACCGTGAGCGGATTTGCCCTGAACTATACCACTCCCTGCGGATTGATGGGCGGCGAACCTTACCGCATCATGGAGCTGAAGCCTTTCACGGGTGTGAGCAAGGCTACATCATCGGTCATTCTCTATGTGATGATGCACATCTTCTCCCATTTCTGGTTCTGGTTCCTGTCGGTATTTCTCTATATCGCCCTGTATCCGATAGGGGTTCCTATGGGCATCATGCTGGGCTTCATCGCAGCCTTCTGTCTGCTCGGCATCTACTTCTTCGCCCGCGGTTACAAGACGGGAATGGCGCAGAAGGGCATCCGTCTGCTCACCCACATTCCTTTCGTGAAGAACTGGGCAAGGCGTTTTGCGCAGGAGAAGCAGGAGACCCTGGAGCAGATAGATTCTCAGATAGCCCTGCTGCATGGTCAGCACAAGAGCACCTTCTACAGCTCCCTTTTCTTCGAGGTGATGGCGAGAGTGCTCCAGAGTCTGGAGATTTATCTCATCCTGAAGGCTTTTGCGGCAGATATCAGCATCGCCGACAGCATTCTCATCCTTGCCTTCTCATCGCTTTTCAGCAATCTCATCTTCTTCTCTCCTATGCAGTTGGGAGCCCGGGAGGGTGGCCTTGCCTTGGCGGTAGATGGCCTGCATCTTACGGGTGCCCTGGGCGTATATACCGGTCTCATCACCCGAATCCGTGAGCTGGTATGGATAGCCATCGGCATCCTGCTCATCAAGGTGGGAAACAAGGACCTGAAGAAGATTCAGGAAGAATACGAGGCTGATCAGAAGCAGAAAAACAATTAATAAAGGACAGAATTTTCGCAAGTTTAGCTCCACACGCCCAGGGCGTGTGGGAGAGTACTTGCGAAAGTTCAGTAAAATGAAGAAAATGAAGAAACTAGATATTAAAGGAATTATCTTTGACTATGGCGGTACGCTCGATACCAGGGGCGACCACTGGTCGGAAGTGCTGTGGCAGGGCTACGAGCACTTCGGCATCGGCGTGGCTGATGACGAGGAAGTAGAACCTGGAGTAAGTATCCACAAGCAGGCGTTCCGCGATGCCTACGTGTATGGCGAGCGAGCATTGGCTGTGAATCCCATTGTTACTCCCGATTTCCATTTTGAGGATATTCTCAGAGAAAAACTGATCCTGGAATTGAATTTCCTGGCAGGAAAGGAGTTGCTGGAGACCGGAAAGGATGATGCAGAGAAGCAGGCGAAGCTTGGAATTCCCGGAAATGATTCTGAAGCATCGTCTTCAGAAATGTCATCATCATCATCAGATTCATCATCATCATCAGAAAGTCTTTTCCTCTCCCTTTCTGATTCTGAAATCCATCAGATTGCTGTGGATATGGCTCACTATATCAATGCCAAGACCCTTGACCTTCTGAATGAGAACAGGCAGGTGCTGGAGCATCTGAAGCAGAAGGGCTATCCGATGGTGCTGGTTTCCAATTTCTACGGCAACATCAATCAGGTATTGAAGGATGCAGGGATAGATGGCTATTTCCAGGACGTGATAGAATCGGCAGTAGTGGGTGTGCGCAAGCCGAACCCAGCCATCTTCGCCCTCGGAGTCTGTGCCCTCGATCTTCCTGCCTCTCAGGTGCTGGTAGTGGGCGATACCTATGGCAAGGATATCATCCCAGCCCACAAGCTGGGTTGCCACACCCTATGGATCAAGGGATTGCAGTGGGAAGAGAAGAAGGTGGATGAATCCATCCCAGATGGCATCATCAAGAAACTCTCTGAGATGGAGGGATTTCTGAAAATCTCATAAAAAACTGAAATATATAATCGGTTTTTGCAGCTATTTGCAAATAATGTTATAACTTTGCAGCCTGAAATCAGAGAAAGATTTAATAACGGGCGCAAGGCCCCTATATATATAATAAGGTAATGAAAGGTATAAGAAAATTGTATTTGGTGCTCACCCTCCTGGTGGTTTCTACACTCCAGATGATGGCGCAGCAGAAGATAACAGGTCGTGTCATTGATGATGACGGCTTTGCCGTATCGTATGCAAGCGTGCAGTACAAGGGACACAAGATTGCCGTTTCCAGTGATGGAGAAGGTAAGTTTACTATCGAAAAGAAGCCGGGACTGATGCTTACAGTCAGCGCCCTGAGCTACAAGACCGCTACGGTCAAGGTAGATGAGAAAACCAGCTTCCTCGAAATCAAGCTCAAGGACGATTCCCACAAGCTGGGAGAAGTCGTGGTGAAATCGAAGAAGGGAAGATACAGGCGCAAGGATAACCCTGCCGTGGAACTCATGCGCCGTGTCATCGCTGCCAAGAAGAAGAGCGACCTCAGCAACTATGATTATTATCAGTATGATAAATATCAGAAGATCACCCTCGCCCTCAACGATATCACCAAGGAACAGATGGAGGGCAAGTTCTTCAGCAAGCGACAGTATCTCCTCGACCAGGTAGAGCTTTCGCCTTACAATGGCAAGCTCACCCTGCCTGTAAGCATCGATGAGACCGTTTCGCAGCACGTTTACCGCAAGGACCCGAAGAGCGAGAAGGATATCATCAAGGGTCAGCAGAGCAATGGTATCGGACAGGTGATCCAGACCGGAGAAATCCTGAATACAGCCATCAAGGATGTCTTCACCGATGTGGATATCTACGATGACTACGTGCGACTGCTCCAGTATCCGTTCCCATCTCCGCTCGGCAGAACAGCCATCAGCTTCTATCATTATTATATAGAAGATACGGTGTATGTGAACCGCGACCTCTGCTATCATCTGCAGTTTATCCCAGCCAACAGTCAGGACTTCGGATTCCGAGGCGAGCTCTATGTGCTTGCCGACAGTACCCTGCACGTCAAGAAATGTAATCTCTATATGCCTCACAACTCAGCCGTGAACTGGGTGAAGGATATGAAGATAGAGCAGGAATACACCAAGCTCGACAATGGCGAGTGGGTGCTCACCAAGGATGATATGATAGCAGAGATGCACATGAACAAGCTGCTGCAGGACCTGCTGGTGGTGCGCAACACCCGAATCACCGATTACGCCTTCGACCCTTTGCCGAAGATGCTCTTCAAGGGCAAGGCGAAGGTAAGGCATGATATGGATGCGATGAACCGAGATGAGGCCTACTGGAACAAGTACCGGCAGGTGGATCTCACCAAGAGCGAGTCGTCGATGGACAGCTTCATCCACCGCATGGAGAATTCCAAGGGATTCAAGTACATCATCTTCGGCGTCAAGGCACTCATGGAGAACTATGTAGAGATAGGAAGCGGAGGAAAGGATGGCAGAAAGAGCCTCTTCGACCTCGGACCTATCAACACCTTCCTCTCCAACAACTACGTGGATGGCGTGCGCCTGCGTCTGGCAGCCCGCACCATGGCGGCACTCAACCCTCACTTCTTCTGGGATGGATATGGCGCCTACGGTACGAAGAGTCACGACTGGTACTACGGTCATCTTTTCACCTATTCGCTCAACAAGAAAAAGAACAGTCCGTTCGAGTTCCCGATGCGCAAGTTCGTCTTCGAGATTGGTCACGATATCACCTCTCCATCCGATGACAACCTGCTGCACAACAAGGATAACTTCTTCATGACCATCCGTGCCACCACGCAGGACCAGATGTATCTCTACCAGCGACAGAAGTTCAGCTTCGTCTATGAGACCGACTGGGGACTCCGCTTCGATGCGGGAATGAGATGGCAGAGCAACCGCACCGTGGGCAACCTGCATTATTTCAAGGTGAACACGGGCGAGGAAGTGAAGAAGATACGCACCACCGAGGCATCTGTGGGCATCGACTACAACCCGGGTGTTACCTATGTCAACACCAAGCAGCAGCGATTGCCTATCAATCTCGACAGTCCTGAACTCACCCTCCGCCACTCCATGGGTCTTGACGGATTCATGGGCGGTCAGTATCAGAGCAACCTCACCACGCTGGGCATCTACAAGCGCCAGTGGCTGGGCAGCTTCGGATATGTGGATTTCAACATCGTGGGCAAGATGCAGTGGAACAAGGTTCCATTCACCATGCTCGTACAGCCACCAGTCAACCTCTCCATCTTCGAGCAGGAGGCAACCATCAGTATGATGAAAGACTGGGAGTTCCTGAGCGACCGCCAGCTCTTCTGGTCGGTAGCCTGGGATATGAACGGCAAGCTTCTCAACCGCATTCCGCTCATCAAGAAGCTGAAGTGGCGCGAGTATGTAGCCGTGAAGGGAGTATGGGGACAGCTCACCGACAAGAACAATCCGGTGAAGAATACATCGGACGACGTGATCTTCAAGTTCCCTAACAACTCCTATACCTTTGGCAACACGCCATATTGGGAGGTGGTAGCCGGTGTGCACAACATCTTCAAGTTCTTCGGAATCGATTATGTGCGCCGTATCAACTACCTGGATCATGCCAATGTAGATAAGTGGGGCATCCGAATGGGATTCCTCATGTCATTCTAGGAAAGATAAAACAGGGAGAACATAGCAAAAAGGCTATGTTCTCCCTTCATAAAAGTTTGGTCATAAAAGAGTATATAACAACGTAAAAGAAGGAGATTGCTTATGAAGATTCTATTGGCAGATAAGCAGGATATCACGCGTGCCGGACTGGTACACGTGATAGAGAAAATGGAAGGATTGGAAACCAAGTATGTGGAAGACAAGGCAGAGCTGATGCTTGCCTTGCGGGAGAATGAGGATACGGTGGTGATACTCGATTACACGCTTTTCGATATCAATGATGCCGCCGAACTGCTCATTCTCAACCAGCGCTTTCCCTATACCCGATGGTTGCTGTTCAGCGAAGACCTGAGTGCCGATTTCGTGCGCGTGCTCATCGCCAGCAGCAGCATGTTCAGCGTGCTCCTGAAGGAGAGTCAGCTGATGGAAATCAAGGAGGCGATACGCTTCTGCGTGGACAGCAAGCGGTTTGTCTGCCAGCGAATGATGGAGGTGCTCCTTACTCCGCCGCAGGAAGTAGAAGAAAAGGTGAATCTCACCAAGACCGAAACCGAGATTCTGAAGGATATCGCCCTGGGTATGACTACCAAGGAAATCGCCGAGAAGCGCTTCTCCAGTTTCCATACCGTGAATACCCACCGGAAGAATATCTTCAGAAAGCTCGGGGTGAACAATGTGCACGAAGCAACAAAGTACGCACTTCGCGCCGGACTGGTAGATTCTGCGGAATATTACATCTAGATAGATACAAAAAAAATGCTTCAGATTGTCTCCCGACAGTCTGAAGCTTTTTCATTTCTAACTAACTTATTATCAACTATTCATTACTTTTCGTGCTGCAAAATTACAAGTATTTTTGGAAATATGTGCTATATTTGCTAAAAAAATACACGCAAACGTTTGCACTTTAGAATAAAAATAGTATCTTTGCAGTAAGTTTGATGCAATATCGCACCATACGTAACAAACTTATTATACATGAAGCAGCGTAGAACATCTTTAAAGGACCTTGCAGATCAGCTCGGTGTCAGTATAGCTACCGTTTCCAGAGCATTGCGAAACAGTCATGAAGTAGGAGAGGAGATGACCCAGAAGGTGAAGCAGCTCGCCAAGGAGCTGAACTATCGCCCGAATCCTTTCGCCCAGAGTCTCCGCAAGGAAGCTCCGAGAGTGATTGGTGTCATCGTGCCAAATCTCGTTACCCATTATTATGCCGCTGTCCTCGATGGCATCGAAGACTATGCCTCCAAGCTGGGCTATTCCGTCATCAGTGCCAACAGTCATGAAGACCATGAGCGCGAGGCGCAGGCTCTGGATAACTTTCTCAATATGCATGTAGAGGGTATCATCGCCTGTCTGGCGCAGGACACCACCGACTATTCTCACTTCGAGCAGCTCCACAAGATGGGGGTGCCCCTGGTATTCTTTGCCCGCTGCTGTCTGGAGGACATGTTCTCCCAGGTGGTGGGAAATGGTGATGTGGCGGCTCAGGAGGCCACCCAGCACATGATAGAAACCGGTTCGCGCCGTGTGGCTTTCATCGGTGGTCCTAACCATCTCGATATGGTGCACTATGGATTCTTCACGAGATTTTT
>URYG01000085.1 GCA_900551985.1 uncultured Prevotella sp.
CGCAGCGAGTGTTACGGGAACCAGTAGCTGCTTCCTGTGTGTCGCCAAGTGCCCAGTTGTCATAACCAGGACCGAATTCCTTCTGGATTTCAGGCATATAAGCCACCTTGTCGAAGCTTACGTTTGCGCTGAAGTCAACGTGTGTACCGGTTCCTTTCTGTCCCTTTTTGGTAGTAATCATTACTACACCATTGGCTGCCTCAGAACCATAAAGAGCTGAAGCAGCTGCACCCTTCAAGATAGAGATATTCTCGATATCCTCTGGGTTGATATCTACGAGACCATTTGATCTGATTCTCTGGTTGCTCCAATAGTCATCATTGTTGGTATTACCATTATGGATTGGCACGCCATCAAGAATCAATAAAGGCTGGGTATTACCATTGATAGAAGAAAGACCACGAACAGAGATAGATACAGCTGACGTACCGCCACCTGGTGCAGACTGAATACGAACACCTGATGCCTTACCATAAAGACCAGCTGCCAAATTCGCACCACCTGTTCTGTTCAAATCTTCAGCATTGATAGAGCTGACTGCATAACCCAACTTCTTGGCATCCTTCTTGATACCAAGAGCAGTTACTACGACTTCTTCAAGTGCTTTTGAATCGTCTTTTAATGTGATTTCGAGTGGTTTACCATTGTAAGTTACCTCTTTTGTTTCAAATCCAACATAAGAAATACGGAGGATAGTACCTTTTTTCACACCCTTGAGTGAAAAGTTACCATCAATGTCTGTCACAGTTCCGTTGCTTGTTCCCTTGATGAGAATAGAAGCACCAATGACTGTTTCGCCAGTAGCATCCTTGACGATACCTGTACATGTCTCGTCTTGCTGTACGTTCTGAACACCGTTAACGGCAGGAATACCTGCGTAAGCAGCACCAGCAGAACCAACCATCAAGGCGAATGCCAGATTCATTGTTTTGTTAGTTTTTGCCATAATACAAACTTTTAATGTAATGAATAACTATTTGTTTTTAATTGTTCTTGCTTGAGAAGTTTAATTATTCTCACTTACAATCTGATTTTCTTTTATTTTTTATCTAGGTTGGTAAGCTCTTTTAATTTTTTTGGCAAAGTTATATAAAATATATAAAATAAAACACAAAAAGCAGTGAAAATATTTCTGTTTTAATGCTATTTAACTAAAAAAGCAAGCTGTGACTGACAACAAACGGCCACAGCTTGCTTAATTTAACCAAAAAGTTTGCCAATACTGCGCAATTTTGTGCGATATCCATAGATGGCAATCACCACGAAACAGATGAATGGAAGAATGAATGACGCATTGGTAGATGGCATTCCGAATACGGTATGCATATCGATGATGGATGCCTGCAAAGGTGGCAGGACGCTACCGCCCAGGATTGCCATGATCAGACCGGCTGCACCAAACTTGGCATCATCGCCAAGCCCCCTCAGGGCTATACCATAGATGGTAGGGAACATCAATGACATGCAGGCACTGACTGCCACCAGACAGTAGAGACCCCAGATGTTGTGAAGGGCAATGACGCCGGCTGTGAAGCAGCCACCTGCTATCGCCAATATCATCAGCAACTGTCCTGCATTGAAGAAGCGGAGGATGAAGGTGCAGATGAAGCGGGAACAGCAGAACAGTACCATCGCAATGATGTTGAACTTCTGTGAGGTGACCTCGGCATCAATCTCTGCCATACCTTCCTGCATCAGAATGCGCGTACCATACTGGATGATGAAGGTCCAGCACATAATCTGTGCGCCCACATAGAAGAACTGGGTGAATACGCCTTCACGATAGTGCGGCATACGGAAGATGCGGCGAAGGGTAGGCACGAAGTTGATCTTGTTGTCTTTCTCGCTGTTCTTCGGCATCTTGGTAAACAGGATGACAAAGAAGATGGTGAGGATGACCAGACCGATAATCAGGTATGGATTGATCAGTACCGATAGGTCGTACTCCTTGATAGCCTCAAACTCGCTAGCCGAGAGATTGGCGCGCCCAGCCGTATCAAGCGGGTTGAGTTTTGCCTGGATAAAGTTCATCGCCACATACATACCGAGCAGCGAACCCATCGGGTTGAACGATTGCGCCAGGTTGAGTCGGCGTGTTGCCGTCTCCTCCGTTCCCATCGACAGGATGTAAGGGTTGCTCGATGTCTCCAGGAAGGAGAGACCGCAGGTCAGGATGAAGTAGGCGAGGAGGAATGGATAATATTCGCCCATCATCTTTGCCGGATAGAAGAGGAATGCACCGAAGGCATAGAGTCCTAATCCGAGCAGTACGCCTGCCTTGTAGGAGAAGCGGCGGATGAAGATGGCGGCAGGGAATGCCATGGCGAAGTAACCGCCGTAGAAGGCAACCTGTACCAGTGCACCATCCGTAGAAGACATTCGGAAAATCTTGGAGAATGCCTTCACCATCGGGTTGGTGATATCATTGGCAAATCCCCAGAGTGCAAAGCACGATGTGATTAAGATGAAAGGCACGAGGTAGCTCACCCCGTCCTTCATCAGGATTGATTCTTTCTTTTTTGGTTCCATATTTCAGGTTAATATTGTCTGTGTTTATGTTTGTAGGGTAAATGTTCAGATGGATCAGATGCTTTGTCTTACCACAGCTCTCAGCTCGTCGATATCCTTGATTTCTCCCTTGGCAAGTGCCTGGGTCAGGATGTTGCCCATACCCGTTGCCTCTATAGGTCCCGCAATGACCGGTACGCCCAGGGCTTCGGAGGTGAGACGGTTGAGTAACTTGTTCTGTGAGCCGCCTCCGATGATGTGCATGCACTTGATTGGCTGCGGTAACATCTCGTTGAGGTGAGCGGTAGCCTCGGCATACTTGGCTGCCAGCGACTGGAGTACGCAGCGCACGATTTCTGCCTTGGTCTGAGGAACCTGCAGCTGATGGGTGGCGCAGTAGTCGATGATAGCCTGCTGCATGGATGCCGGATTCTGGAACGCAGCGTCATCCACCGGGATGATGGCATTGATGTGAGCTTCTTCTGCCAGAGGAAGGATGATGTCGAACTGCTGTTCCTCGCCATTCTCCTTCCATTCAGCCATCAGTCTCTGCATGATCCAGAGGCCTGTGATGTTCTGCAGGAAGGTGATACGGCCGCCGATGCCGCCCTCGTTGGTAAATTCTGCCTTTCGGGCTTCCTCAGTAAGGATCGGTTTTTCGATCTCAACACCTAGGAGCGACCAGGTGCCTGAACTGATGAATGCCATCGGATATTCATCTTCTGTGGCTGGTACGGCTGCTACCGCACTGGCTGTATCATGAGAACCTACTGCAATGACATCCACTTCTCCGAGTCCGGTTTCCTCTGCGATGTCGCGGCGCAGCTTTCCTCTTATTGTGCCCGGCATCACGATCTTGCCGAAGATGTGGCGTGGAAGCCCCAGCTGGTCGATGGTTTCCCAGTCCCAGTCCTTGGTGGTTGCATTCAACAGTTCTGATGTGGATGCGATGGTATATTCATTGTTGGCTTCGCCGGTGAGATAGTAGCTGAAGAGGTCTGGGGTGAAAAGCAGATGAGCAGCCTTCTCCAACTGTGGACTGTTGGCTTTCTTCAGGCTGTATAACTGGAAGAGGGTATTGATTTCCATCACCTGCGTGCCGTTGATGGCATAATGAGCCGATGGATCAATCTGCTTGAACACTTCTTCCGGCATTCCCTTGGTGCGGGCATCGCGATAGCATACCGGATTGCCCAGAAGGTTGCCGTCCTGGTCGATGAGACCGAAATCCACTCCCCAGGTATCGATGGCGATGCCATCCACCTTGAGTCCCTTGGCTCCAGCCATCTTCAGTCCCGTCTTCATATCCTCGAAAAGGGCGAGGAAATCCCAATAGACGTGGTTGCCTAATCTTACCTGTCGGTTAGGGAAACGATGGATGAGCTCCATTTCGAGCTTGCCGTTTTCCAGTTTTCCGGCAATCACTCGTCCGCTGCCTCCACCGAAATCTATAGCTAGATAAATCATAGTTATTTAAAAATGTTTGGGTAGATAAAAGTTGTTTCGTATAAAAAGCGGTAGGAGAGTGCCCGTAGCGGGCAGCTTTCTCTCCTACCGCTTCTCTCATATAGAGGATAGAGGTTTATTGTTTTTTACCTAATACGTAAACCTCGAGATCGTCGATTTCTTCCGGTGTCAGTGTGGTGTATTTGCCGCCACTCTGAACGATGATTCTGCAAGCCATCTCAAAGAACATGGCACGCTCGAACACCTCGTCGAAATTCTTGCCGCAAACTACCTGTCCGTGCTTCAGCAAGAGAGCTGAGTTGTGATCCTTCAAGGCTGCGATGACAGCTGCTGCCAATTCTGGCGAACCAGGACGATAGTAAGGAATCACAGGGATTTCCTTGCCTACGTGGCATGGTACCTCTGCGGTTACATTGAAGTCCTTTGGAGTTTCCTGCATACAAGCCACTGCTGTTGCAAAAGGAGACTGGAAGTGGAGAACCACGTCGCAGTCAGGACGCTCACGGAGTACACCGAGGTGGAATCCGCTCTCCATAGAAGGCTTGACACCATTGAGAACTTCGCCAGTTGCTACCAGGCACTGAGATACTTTCTCCTTCTGGAGGCTAGGAACCCATGAACCTGTACCAGAGACAAGAGCCTCGTCGCCGATGCGCCAAGAGAGGTTGCCACTACTGCAAATGGTGAGGGCTGCATCGCCTACGCGGTGAGCCTGCTCCAGGAATTTCTGAATATGCTCTTCTGTAATCATTTTCTTTTTCTTTCTATTTGAATGATATTCGTACTGATGGTGTTACACCTTATTTATATATAGGACCGTAGTTCTTGCAAGCACGGAAGTCTGCACCTTCCTTGTCCATACCGAATGCGTTCCAAGATGCAGGACGGAAGATCTTGTCGTCTTCTACGTTGTGCATGCATACTGGGATGCGGAGGATAGAGCAGAGAGTGATGAGGTCGGCACCGATATGGCCGTAGCTGATAGCACCATGGTTAGCGCCCCAGTTGTTCATCACTGAATATACATCCTTGAATGGAGCCTTGTCGCAAAGACGTGGAGCAAACCAGGTGGTAGGCCATGTTGGGTCTGTACGCTTGTCGAGAACCTTGTGAATCTCAGGATCAATCTCAACAGTCCAACCTTCTGCCAACTGGAGCACAGGACCAAGACCCTTTACGTGGTTCAGGCGAACCATAGTTACAGGCATACCGCCCTTGGTAAGGAAGTTGGAAGAGAAACCGCCGCCACGGAAGTAGTCACGGTTAGCTGGATACCAGGTAGTTGCCTTCAAGCACTTATCTACATCTTCCTCGGTCATCTCCCAAGGCTGCTTCATGATTGGATTGCCCTCTGCATCTGTAGCCTGACCTGTACCGTCGAGTGTAGTAGCACCAGAGTTGATCAAGTGGATGATACCACCAGCAGCCTGACCTGTAAGTTCCTTACCGGTAACACGCTTCACAGCCTCTGGACTCCAGTAGGTACGAACGTCGCTGAAGATCTGGGCACGACCTGTCAACAGGTGGTTGAACAACATAGCTACGCCGTTGCCTGCATCATTCTCTGTAGCGAGGATGATAGCCTCACGGATACCGTTCCAGTCGAAAGAAGTATTGAGGAGAGCCTCTGGATAGTCGCCGTTAGGATAGAAGTCTGTCCACTGGCGCTGTCCCTGGAAACCACCAGCGATGGCATTGTGGCCCAATGCTTCCTCCTTGAAGCCCAACTCTTCCAATCTTGGGTTACCATGCATCAAATCGCGCATGATGATAGTCATCTTCACGATGAACTCCCAGTCTGCATCCTTCTGCTCGCGGGTCTTTGCCTTTTCGTTGTTAGCGATGTCCTCACCCTCATTGCACATACAGTGCTCACGGGTCCAAGCCATAGCCTTCTCGTACTCTACTGGGTCGTAGATACCCTCTGTCATACGGCGGATGATCTCAGTAAGGTCAACACTCTCGTTGCGCATACCGAGGTACTCCTGGAAGAAGTTAGGGTCAACGATGGAACCAGCGATACCCATGCAGGCGCTACCCATAGAGAGATAAGACTTGCCGCGCATGGTAGCTACAGCCTGAGCTGCTCTTGCAAAGCGCAGAATCTTCTCTGCTACGTCAGCAGGGATAGAGTCATCCTCCAAGTCCTGTACATCATGACCATAGATGCCGAAAGCTGGCAATCCCTTCTGGGCATGAGCTGCGAGAACAGCAGCCAGATAAACAGCACCTGGGCGCTCTGTACCGTTGAATCCCCAAACAGCCTTAGGCCAATGTGGATTCATATCCATAGTTTCTGCACCATAGCACCAGCAGGAAGTAACGGTGATGGTAGAGCCAACACCCTCGCGCTCAAACTTTTCTGCGCAAGCTGCACTCTCTGCTACACGGCCAATGGTACTGTCAGCGATGACACACTCAACAGGAGAGCCGTCGCCATTACGTAAGTTCTCTGAAATCAGTTTGGCTACAGACTTTGCCAAATTCATGGTTTTTTCCTCGAGGCTTTCACGTACACCTCCCTGACGTCCGTCAATGGTAGGACGGATACCGATTTTAGGATAGTTACTCATAATTCTTGTTCTTTAAGTTTTTATAGTTACTATATTTTATATACATTATATTATATGTAAGCACAAAGGTAGTGATAAAAACTGAATCTTATCACTACCTTTATACTTTTTTATATTTGTTTTTCTTTATTTAGAATTAAACTTGAATGCCAGAGGTTCATTCTTGAGTCCGGATGGAAGGGTAACGGTTACCTGATTGCCCTTGACGGTGTACTTGACAGACTTGCCGTTCTGCAGCAGAACGAGCTTACCCTTAGGTTTGTTCTCTGTCCAGGTAATGGTCTTAGGGGTCTTCTCTCCATCTTCCAGTGCATAGATGGCGTAGAGGGTCTTGCCGTTCTTGTCGGCGGTAAACCATACCTTGCCGTCGTTATAGTGGGCTGCATTGACGGTAGAGTAAATCGCCTGACCGTTCTTGTTGAGCCAGCTTCCTATCTGCAGGAGGGTATTCACAACTTCCGGTTGTATGGTTCCATCTGCCTTCGGACCAACGCCGAGTGCGAGACATCCGCCCTTTGCCACAATTTCAGAGAGAATACCGATCACCTTGTTCGGTGACTTGAACTTGGCGTTAGGTGTCCATCCCCAGGCATGGCTCAGGGTGATGCAGCTTTCCCATGGAATATCGAGCTGCTTGGCTGGGATACCCTGCTCTGGAGTCTGATAGTTCTCATTCTTTCCACGAATGGTTCTATCTACGCTGATCATACCCGGATTGCGCTTGCGGGCATCTACCAGAATGGTATCAAGACCAATCTCATCACCGGTAATCCATCCGCCATCGAGCCACAGGATATCGATGTTTCCATAGTCGGTGGTCAGCTCGTTGAGCTGGTTCTGTGTAAACTTGCGGTAGTTCTGCCACCAGTCTGGATGCTGCTTCTTCTTGTAGTTGATGCGGCGGTTAGGGGTTGCATAATAAGGATTCCAGAACCATTTGCTGTGCCAGTCTGGTTTTGAGAAATAACAGCCAATCATGAATCCCTTGTTTCGGTAGGCATTGAATACCTCCTTGGCGATGTTGTGGCGTGGATCCTTGCCGAAAGGTCCATGGGCGATGGAGAAATCTGTGTATTTGGTATCAAACATACAGAAGCCATCGTGGTGCTTGGTGGTGAAGATCATATACTTCATACCTGCCTTTTTCATCACGTCAGCCCATTTGCCAGGGTCGAAGTTTACTGGGTTGAGGGAATCTTTCTGGCTCCAGTACCATGCCTTGTCCTCCTCGTAGGTTGGTTTGCGCTCACGTACAATCCAGTCTTCCGAACAGATTGACCAGGATTCAACAACGCCAGGTACGCTATAGAGTCCCCAGTGCATCAATACACCGAACTTCTGGTCCTGCCAGTGCTTGAGTTTGGTTAATACTTGTGGATCTGTTGGCCAGACGTAATCTTCAGTGTTTGACTGCTGGTGAACGAAGCTCTGTGCTTCCTGTGCCTGCATCTGGGTAGTGAATCCTGCAGACAAGGCAAGTCCGAGCATCATTAATTTGAAATGTTTCATATACCTTGATAGTTAAATTGAACGGATGTTTTAATTGTTTATGATGTTTTAATTTGTTTATGTGTTGCAAATTTACTGCTTTTTTGCGAAAAATACAAGAAAACTCCCCCAAAAAACAAGAAAGTTCCTAAAAAAATGATGTGAACAGGCTTTTGCAACCCGGTTGCAGATGTCTTTTTGTAATTTTGCAGCCGAAATAAAACAAGATTATTGAACTAAAAGTATTGGAAATAATGGAAGAAAAGAAAAACGAACATGAGATGCATCAGAAGATGATGAATGAGCATCATGAACATGAGCATCATCATCATGAGCATCATCATGAAGAAGGTAGCCTGAAGTCCAGGCTCTATCTGATTGCAGCAACGGTTATCCTCTTAATCATTGCTGTATGTATCGAGAGAAACTGTAACCTGGCAACCTGGCAGTTGCTCCTGGTTTATCTCATACCTTATTTATTAATAGGACACGAGACTTTGGGGGAAGCTGCCGAGGGAATAGCCAAGGGAGATATGTTCAACGAGCACTTCCTGATGTCTATCGCAACCTTGGGAGCTTTATGCATCGGCTTCTTTCCGGGTTCGGAAACCGAGTTTACGGAAGCTGTTTTCGTGATGCTCTTTTTCCAGGTGGGAGAACTTTTCGAAGGATATGCCGAGGGAAAGAGCCGTGACAGCATCTCGCATCTGATGGATATTCGTCCGGATGTGGCGAATGTCATTCGGAATGGAGAGATTCTCAAGGTGGCTCCTGATACGGTGGCAGTAGGAGAGTCTATCTTGATCAGAAGGGGAGAGAAGATTCCGCTGGATGGCATTGTTGCCGAAGGTTCCGCCCTGCTGGATACGGTTGCCTTGACGGGTGAAAGCGTTCCTAGGAATATCAAGGAAGGAGATGAAATCTATTCTGGCTGTATCAACCTGAAGGGCGAAATCAAGGTTCGTACCACCAAAAGCTTTGGAGAAAGTACGGCATCCAAGATCATCGCCCTGGTGGAGAGTGCTGATCAGAACAAGTCAAGGAGTGAGGCTTTCATCACCCGTTTTGCCCGAATCTATACACCTGTTGTTGTCTTTGCGGCATTGGGATTGGCGGTTCTTCCTCCTTTCCTGGGAGCAATGGGGATAGCTCCGGATATGCTGGGTGCCGGCAGCTTTGGTGAGAATTTCCCATTGTGGCTCAACCGTGCCCTGATATTCCTGGTGGTATCCTGTCCTTGTGCCCTGGTCATCAGTGTGCCGCTTACTTTCTTCGGCGGTATCGGTGGCGCTTCCCGAAACGGTATTCTCATCAAGGGTAGCAATTATATGGATGCGCTTGCCAAGGTAGATACCGTGGTATTTGATAAAACAGGAACGCTGACCCACGGCGAGGTGCTTGTACAGGCTGATGAAGGTGCACCAGTGGTTGTGAATGACAGTATCAAGACGGGAAGTGCTGAGGCGGTAGCTCATCTCAAGGCACTCGGAGTGAAGAAGACCGTGATGCTAACAGGCGACTATCAGGAGATAGGAAAGAAGGTGGCAGAACAGATAGGCATCGATGAGTATCATGCAGAACTTCTTCCTGCAGACAAGTTGACCCATGTGGAAAGGTTGCTGAAGGAAAAACCGGCAGAAAAGACGCTTGCTTATGTGGGAGATGGTATCAATGATGCACCTGTACTGAAGCGTGCCGATGTAGGTATTGCGATGGGAGCCTTGGGTAGTGATGCTGCTATAGAGGCTGCGGATGTTGTCCTGATGGATGATGATCCGAGAAAGATAGCTCTTGTCATGAAGATAGCCCGACACACTATTCGTATTGCCCACGAGAATGTGGTGTTTGCCATTGGAGTGAAGATTGCAGTCTTGATTCTTGCTACCATAGGTCTGGGCACCATGTGGATGGCTGTCTTTGCTGATGTAGGTGTTACCGTCTTGGCTGTATTGAATGCTATCCGGGCTTTGAAAAAAGGATAGAAAAAAGGATAGAAAAAAGGCAGAATTGAATATCAGTTGAAAAAACGAAGAAAACAGAAAAACGGGTAAGTAATTTGCGTTACTTACCCGTTTTTCTGTTTTCTTCGGCATTATTGCCTGTTTCTTTTGCAGCATCAATCAAGCTTCCGAAGTCATCGCAGAACTCTGTCATCTGATGATAGAGCAGGTTGCTGCCTTTATCAGATAACTCTGTATCTGGCAGAGGTCCGGAGTTGATGGCTACGGTGAAGATGTTGGCTGCTACACCGGCACGAACGCCCAAAGGAGCATTCTCTACCACGATGCCTTCCCAAGGCTGAAGGTTGCCAGCCTTCTGCAATCCCATTAGATAAGGATCTGGATTGGGTTTGCCTCGCTTCACATCATAAGCAGTTACGATATGTGCTTCATCGAGATATTCGCCGAAGTCGTTGAGGAGTCTCAGGATGAGTGGGCGCTGACCGCTACCCGTTACAACTCCTACCTGCATACCGGCTTCCTTGATCTTCTGCATGATTTCCTTCACACCAGGGAAAATCTCGGCAGTAGGCATAGAGTGGAAGATATCGGTCTTTACATCATACATCTTCTGTGCTTCATCCAGTGTGATGTCGATACCCTTCTGCTTCTTCACCATCATCTGGATGGTGTCGATGCCTCGGGCTCCCTCGGTGGCATAGGCATCGGCGGCAGTCATGTGGATATCAAACTGCTTCATCGACTCCTGCCATGCTACGGCATGATTGGGCATACTGTTATACAATACGCCATCCATATCAAAAAGAACGGCTTTAGGGTTGAATTCCCCAAAGCCGTGGTCTTTTAAGTATTTTGAAATAATTTCTTTCATCAATTATCTGAAATAATTTCTAGCGTCAATTACTTCTCGTTAGCCAGACGCTCCTGGATAGCCTTGCTCTCTGCCTCATAACCAGGCTTGTTGAGCAATGCGAACATATTCTTCTTGTATGCCTCAACACCTGGCTGGTTGAATGGGTTCACCTCTTCCAAGAGACCGCTGATACCGCAAGCCTTCTCGAAGAAGTAGATCAACTGACCGAGGTAGTAAGCGTTCAACTCAGGTACGTTAACCAGGATGTTAGGAACACCACCATCAACGTGAGCCAGACGTGTACCGAGCTCAGCCATCTTGTTCACCTCGTCAACACGCTTGCCCTCGAGGAAGTTCAAACCGTCGAGGTTCTCATCGTCGTGAGGGAAGAGCAACTTCTCGTTAGGAGTCTCTACGCTGATAACAGTCTCGAAGATAGAGCGCTCGCCCTCCTGAATCCACTGACCCATAGAGTGAAGGTCGGTAGTGAAGTCGCAAGCTGCTGGGAAGATACCCTTCTGGTCCTTACCCTCGCTCTCACCATAGAGCTGCTTCCACCACTCAGCGAAGTAGTGAAGCTTAGGCTGGAAGTTGCAAACGATCTCAATCTTCTTGCCAGCCTGTGTATAGAGAGCCTGACGTGTAGCTGCATAGATAGCTGCTGGGTTCTCCTCGAAAGCTACGTCCTTGCCGCAAGCCTTCTCCATCTCTACAGCACCAGCTACGAGCTGCTTAACATCGAAACCTGCTACTGCGATAGGCAACAAACCTACTGGAGTAAGAACAGAGAAACGACCACCTACATTGTCAGGGATGATGAAGCTCTTGTAACCCTCCTTGTCAGCGCAAGTACGTGCAGCACCCTTCTTGGCATCGGTTACAGCAACGATAACATCCTTAGCCTCTTCCTTGCCGCGTTGATCCTCGCACTGCTTCTTGAGAAGACGGAAAGCGAGAGCTGTCTCAGTTGTGGTACCAGACTTAGAGATATTGATGACACCAAACTTCTTGTCCTTCAGGAAAGAAGTCAACTCAAAGAGGTAATCCTCACCGATGTTGTTACCTGCGAAGAGGATAGTTGGGTTCTTCTTATCGTTAACGAGCCATGCGAAAGAGTTGCCGAGACCTTCGATAACGGCGCGAGCACCGAGGTAGCTACCACCGATACCTGCAACAACAACTACCTCACACTTTTCACG
>URYG01000086.1 GCA_900551985.1 uncultured Prevotella sp.
GTGTTACTTTATAGAGAGGACACAAAAATGTACCAAGTTATTTTTTAATCATTACTTATAAAAAATCTCTTAACAAACATATTAATATAACCTTTAAAAATTAATGAAATACTCTTTTGACTGCAAAAGTACTAAATCATTTTCAAAATCCTTTTTCTTGAAGTATAATTTATATTAATAAGGTGAAGAAAAGACGGAAGAGTTCACAGATTGTTCAAACATCCGGTGCATAGAAAGCTACTTTCGAAAACACCCTTCACGAAGAATCGCCAGGAAGCTATTCTGTTGCTTCACTGGCGATTCTGAGAGAGAGAGATTTATCTATGAGTAAAATTATGTTTTATTCCGCCTGAATACCGAAGTACTCGTTGAGTTCGGCGATGGCAGCGCCATCGGCATTAGGAAGATCCTTCACCAGCTTGCCTTTCTCCAGCAGGAGAATGCGGGTGGAGATGTCGGCAACGAAGTTGAGGTTATGGCTGGAGATGATGACCGTGGTGCCCTGCTCCTTGCAGATGCGCTGAATCATGTGGGCGATAGTCATCTGGGAAGATGGGTCGAGATAGTTGAATGGCTCATCCAGGAGAAGAACCTTCGGATTGATGATCATCGCTCCGATGATGCCAATCTTCTGTCGGTTGCCCTGAGAGAAATCACGGAGATACTTCTTGGTTCCTATGATTTCATCGTGCATAAAGCCCTCAAACTGCGCCAGTCGCTCCTGCAAGGTTTTATCGTCGATGTTATAGACATCTGCGATGAAATCGAAGTATTCCTCAGGGGTGAGAAAGTCGATGAGGAATCTGCCGTCGATGTAACTGCCGGTATATTCCTTCCAGGTCTCACTCTCGTTCACCTTCTGTCCATTGCTTTCCACGAAACCGTCATCAGCCTGAATCAGGTCTAGAATCAGGCGGAGCAAGGTGGTCTTGCCCGCACCATTATTACCTACGAGTCCTATCAACTCGCCCTTTGCAACACCCAGATTATCAATATCGAGTACGGTATTGCCATTATATATTTTCTTGAGATTCTGAATCTTGATCATTTTACTTTGAACTTTGAATTTTGAACATTGAACTTTATGATTACTCTCCTAGTTTTCCATGAACTTCTCCATGCGCTTGTACTTGTTCTTCTCGAAGATGGCAGCAATCTTGGCGATGAACCATTTGTGGATGGCGATACTGAAGACTGCCATTGCCACACAGGTGATGCACCATGCCGTCTCGCCGAAGAAATGATAGATGGCAGCGACACCAGCCAGCGGGAAGAGGAAGGCGATGGAATAAAGATTAATCTTCAGATTCGCTCCCTGCATGCTGAACATGGAAGTCTGGAATATCTCCAGACGGGAAGAGAAGAGTGCCGTAGGCAGATTGAAGAGATTGATGAATACCGCCAGACAGAAACCGCTGATAAGTACCTGAATTCCTATTCCTGCCTCCAGGAAAAGGAACGGAAGGGTGAGCAGCAAGGCTATCGCACTCACTACCATATAAAAATAGAAGCAATTCTGCAGCATCTGCTTCACCTTTACCGGCTTGGTCATCAAACCATGGAAGAAGTTCGCCTCTATACCAAAGGTCCATTGCGACAATACCACCGATGGCAGCAGGATGGCACCCGCCACGTAGAGGGTAGTCATAGCCACCTTATCCCCTATATCCTGTCCCGGTTCTGCAGGAAGCAGAGCGAAGAGATAGGCATCGAAGAGGAAGATGGCGGTAATCATAATCACCATCGTACGGACACGCTTTGCTCTCAATGTACCGATATATTGCAAACTGAAAAGGTTGACATGGCTGAATCCACGGAACTTGGAAACCTTCTGTTTCTGCTCGTTATAAATCTTTTCGTGATAGAGATAGGCGGTAAGTCCGGTGAATACCGCTCCAGCAAGGAAGAAGAGACCTATCCATCCCATATATACCGGGAAGAAGGAAGCCACAAACATATATCCTATCAGCACCACAAACATGCCTATCCATCCCAATATCAAAGGCCATTTCAGAATCCACTCCGTAGCCTTGCGGTAACAGGTGATATAGATGCCGTTGACAAAAGAGAACTCCAGGAACAGGAGGAAGCTGGCGATGGCCTCAGCTGCCGGCAGAAGATAGATGAACACCGGAAGCGTAAGCACCGGAAGCACATAGTTCCAGAAGCTTACGAGATTGGTAGTGAGCAGGAACTTGTTCCAGATTTTCTCCGGCACAGGGCGCGACTTCACATAATCATCCATTGCTGTAATATCCCGCTTCATCACCATCTTCATGATGATGTCAGGAATCAGCATACCGATTACGATACCTGCACCCAATAATGCCGGCATTTCTTCTCCCTTCAGTTCTCCTCCACTCTCGGTGAAGCCCTGGTAGAAGCCCACGCCCACCATCACATACAGGAAGATGATGTAGCACGCCACGAAGGCATCTCTCTTGCGGAAGTTACGGCGCTGTTGCAGCCACCATAACCTTAACAGTAATTTCAACATAATTCATTCGTTTCATTGGTTTACGGGTACAAAGGTAAACAAAAAACTCTGAATTCTCTAACAAAATGGAAGAAATAACTTAAAAATAACATTAGATAAAAAGAAAAAGCAGCACCTTCCTCGCGAAGATGCTGCCTGGCATAAACTAACATTTACTTTACTATCAACTATTCTTCTAAACTATTTAAACATATAAACCTAAAAGCCATTGTCTTGTATTTTATTTTACTGGCAAGATGTTACCCTCTTCATCATAGAAGAGAGGAGCCACCTTTACGCTGCGAAGCCAGGTTGTATCATTTGATGGCACGCAGTCGTGATGGAACAGATACCACTGTCCCTTGTACTCACAGATGCTGTGATGGGTAGTCCAACCTACAACCGGCTCCAGGATGACGCCCTTGTAAGTGAACGGACCATAAGGATTATCACCTACTGCATAGCAGAGATAATGAGTATCACCAGTAGAGTAGCTGAAGTAATACTTGCCATTGTACTTATGCATCCAGCTAGCCTCGAAGAAGCGATGCGGATCATCAGCTGGCAATACCTTACCCTCCTCGTCAACGATGACAACAGGCTTTGGCATTTCAGCAAACTGCTGCACATCATCCGTCATCATGGCTACACGAGATGGCAACGGATTCTCCTTGCCTTCTGGGAGATGCTCATTCTTCAGCGCCTTGTTGTCCTTGTACCACTGAAGCTGACCACCCCAGATACCACCGAAGTAGCAGTAAATCTTGCCGTCATCATCCTTGAACACGCAAGGGTCGATGCTGTATGACTTGCGGATTGGGTCGGCATTCGGAATGAATGGACCTTCTGGCTTATCAGCCACAGCTACACCGAGATGGAATACCCCATTATAATCCTTGGCAGAGAAGATGAGATAGTACTTGCCATCCTTCTCCACTACATCGTTGTCCCACATCTGCTTCTCAGCCCATGGCACATCCTTCACGTCGAGAATCACGCCATGATCGGTTACCTCGCCTTCCATCACGTCGTCCATAGAGAGAACGTGATAGTCTTTCATCTGGAAGTGACCGCCATCATCGTCGAAGCATTCGCCGCTGTCCCAGTCATGAGATGGGTAAACATACAGGCGACCGTTAAACACATTGGCAGATGGGTCTGCCATATAATCCTTTGGGAACAAATATCTTGCTTTCATTGTTGTCTATTATTTAAAGAGATTTACAAAACTATTTAAAGAAATCTTATTTAAAGAGATTGACGATTTCCTTCACCACTGGCTTCACCTCGTTGTTACGGTCGATGAGCAGCGGATAGTTGGTTCTGCCAGGGATAGGCCAGCCATTGAGCCATGAATGTCCATCATTGACACCCCAGAAAGTAACACGGCTGATGACATCCTTGTGGCGTTCAACAATCTTGAAGAGATCGAGATAACGCTGGTTGAAGAGCTTCTGCGCCTTCTTGTCAAGTCCCTTCACGTATGGATTGAATTTCTTCTGAAGTTCAAACTTCTGGCTGATTTCTGCTCCGCCGAATCCTTCAGGATTAGGAAGCATGTTGATATCCAACTCCGTCATCATCACCTTCACGCCCTCAGCAGCAAAAGCCTCGATGCTCTTCTCATACTCAGTATAGTCAGGATAATCAAAACCATTGTGGCTCTGCATACCTACAGCATCGATGCGGAGACCCTTTGCCTTCAATTCGCGAACCAGCTTGCAGATAGCCTCTCGCTTGGCAGGCTTAGAAGTAGAATAATCATTATAGTAGAGTTCTACGTTCGGGTCAGCCTCATGCGCAAAGCGGAAAGCCAGTTCGATGAACTCCGGACCGATAATCTTATAATATAAAGACTTGCGGTAAGAGCCATCATCCTCGAAAGCCTCGTTCACTACGTCCCATCCCTTTACTCTACCTTTATAATGAGTAACCACAGTCATGATGTGATTATACATTCTGCCGATGAGCACTTCACGGCTTACCAGATTACCCTTAGCATCGGTAAACATCCACTTTGGTGGCTGAGAATGCCAAACCAGACAATGACCTATCAAGGTCTTGCCGTTCTTCTCTGCCCAGTCAGCGAGTTTATCGCCATCGGTGAAATCAAAGCGATTCACCTCCGGATGATTCTTCTCACCCTTCATGCAGTTTTCTGCAACCACCTGGTTGAACTGTTTCTTCACCACCTCTTCGGCAGCAGGATCCTGTCCGTCTGGCAGGAAAGTATTCACGGCAGCTCCCACCAGGAAATACTTGCCCATGGTTTCCTGGAATGTTGGGATCGGAGCGTTATTACCTTTCTGGGCAAAAGCTGCAGAAGCAAGCATCAAGCCCAAGGCAAAAGTCGATATTCTTTTCATTGTACACTTGTTTTCAAGAATTTGAGAATACAGGGATTCTCTCCTTCTATAGGATTATCTAATTAATTTAAGTTTTACTTTTCCTGATGACGAGCCTCAATCTTCTTGTTGATGTCGTCGATAACCTCATCGGTCAACTCATATTTAGAGATGATGAACATCGCCAAACCCAGCAGGATGGCAGGAATCACGCAGACCAGCCAGCGGATACCTTCCTGTGCCAGAGGAGTCTGCTGCTCCAGGTCGTTCATGAAGTAAGCACCGGCAGCATTACCTACCGACATCATGGCGAAGGCGGTGATAAAGAAGAGCGCCACGATACGGAGCGGACGGTTGTGGAAGAATTCTGTCCACAGGTCGCTCACCTTAACGTTCTTGGTTTCCTTCTCGTCCATTACCACACGCTCCTTGGTCTGGGTAAAGCAGAATACCAGAAGGGCGAAACCTACCAGGGCATAGATCAGCATGGCAACAAACCAGGCGTTGCTATCCGTAGGAAGCGAGTTACTCTCCTGAGCTGCCGCAGCCTGATAACCGGTCCAGGCAAGAACAGCACCCGGTACTACTCCACCCAAAGCCATACCAGCCTTGTAGAAAATACCGGTCAAGGCATTGACAATACCGGCAATACGCTTGCCGCTGGTATATTCTGCATAGGAGATAACCTCAGGAATCAAAGCCCACATATAACCTGTTGCCACGATAACACCCGTTGATTTGATGAACTGTGCGATATAAACCAGCGTGATATGATCCTTTACAGGTCCCATCTTGCTGATGACATAAAGCAACGCCATACCCACGATAGCCACGGTGAGGAAGATGTAGAACATATTCTTCTTGCCTACCTTTTTCTTGATGGCTGGCACCAGCGGCATGAAGATGAAGGATGGCAGAGAGCCCAAGCCCATGAAGAGCGCCATTTCGACAGGGAGATCCTTGGCTGCTGCAAGCATGGCTACCAGGATAGGTACACCTGCCGACACACAGAGTCCACCCACATTTGCCATGAACATACGTACAGAGGTGAGAATGGTTATCTCATCTGTATCGCGAGTCAAAGATGAGTTCAATGCTCCGTAAGGCACATTGATCAATGTATAGAGCATCGACAAGCCTACGTATGTTACGTAAGCATAGATGAGCTTGATGGTTTCCGTCTGTCCCTCCATACCATTCCAGAAGCAGAGGATGGCAAGTACGGTGAGCGGCAAACCCGCCAGAACGAGATAAGAACGATACTTACCCCAACGTGGATTATGCTTATCTACATAAGTTCCCACCAATGGATCCCAGAGTACATCCACCAGGCGAACCACCAGAAACATGGTGGCAGCCACACCCGGATTGAGTCCGTAGATGTCGGTGTAGAAGAATAACAGATACATGCAGATGGTCTGGTAGATGAGGTTCTGTGCCAAATCTCCAGATCCGAATCCGATACGTTGTAGCCAATTCAGTTTGTAGAATCCTTTAGATTCCTGTGTTACAGTTGTCTGTTCCATATTTTATTCAGTCATTAAGTTTACACCTTATTATATATAGGTGCATTTATAACATTTACTTCAATTTCTCTGCGGCAAACTTGCCCATTGCCTCATATCCCTTCGGATTGAGATGCAGCCAGTCATCAGAATACTCAGCCTTCAGACGCTGAGGGTCTTTCGGGTCGCGGGTTAATTCATCGAAGTCGATAACCTCGTCGAAGGCACCACTCTTTCTGATCCATTCGTTCACGGTCTGTCGCATCGCCTCATGCCAGAAAGAATACCATCCGTTGCCCTTGGTTGGGGTGATGGTTCCGCCATACACCTTGATTCCCTTTGCCTTGGCTTTCGCAATCAGAACCTTGTAGCAGGCAATCAGGGTATCTGTTACATGCTCATAATTTCCGCCGCAGCAACCGATATCGTTGGTTCCCTCGAAGATGATGAGCTTATCCACACCCGTCTGTCCCAGGATATCACGGTCGAAACGCTTCATGGCTGGTTCGCTCAATCCGCCTTCCACTACACAGTTGCCGCCGATACCGAGATTCAATACGCCGTATGGCTTCTCAGCATTCAAGGCATCCGAGAGGAAATCGGTCCATCGGTTCTGATGGTTGGTGGTACTTCCACGACCATCGGTGATGGAGTTTCCGAGGATAGCCACTACCGGGGTAGCCTTATCGGTCTTCACATCGATGGCTGAAAGATTGTACCAGTGGTCCACCTCCTCGCCATCATCAAAACTCTTATCCATCGGTTTAGGAGTACGATGCAAACCGTTTACTATATAAGATGTGGTACGTGAACCACGATGAGACGTTGCATTCACTGGAGTCTGCTTGCCATAATCGATGGTAATCGTGAGGCGCTGTCCGCTCTTCAAGGCATATTTCAAATCATCTGAGAAGATAGCCTTGCCCGGAGCGATGGTCACATTCTTCTTGCCATTAAACTTGAGATACTTCACGGTCTTACCATTCACAAACCAATTGCAGTCCTTATCAGTATCTGCGATATACACCGATTTGATTTCTACCGGTTCCTTACTCTGATCATTGCTGAGCTTCACTCTGAGTTCCTCTCCGCCAAAGGATACATGAACTATCTGTCGGCAAGAGCGGTTGCTCAAGCTTTCCTTAGGCATATCACCTTTGCCAGTCCACTCCACGGCAGTAGCCCAGGAGCCTTTCCATACCTTCTGGGCAAGTGCCAGCGAGCTGGATGCAGCCAGCGCAAGTGCCAGAGAAAAGATTTTTATCGTTTGCTTATTCATTGTTGTTACTTTGTTTTTAAGTGATGGCATTGTTACTTTGACGATGCAAATTTACGAAATTCTATCCATAAAACACCTTCCACGAGTAACCATAACATTTCTACACGTATCAAAATCAGGAATAAAACGAAAATGATAAGGAAACAAAAGAATACGTTACACCAGATAAAGTCAGAATTTGCAGATTTCAGTGTTTTTTGCTAATTTTGCAGTAGTAATAACCTAAGATAAAGAATAGAGATTATGAATTATAACATCAAGAAATGCCTGATGGCAGGATGCATGTTGCTGGCTTCGCTGCAGGCATCTGCACAGAACGACGGGTCAGGTTTATGGCTGGGAAAGGCGTACGCCAACTCCTGCCAGGTAAAAACAAATGCCGATGACAACGCTACGATACGTATCGCAAGTCAGGAGCTTGCCAACCACTGGCGGGGCAAGAGCGCTGAACTGAAAATAGACAAGGCGCTGGATCTGGGCGAAGGTTACAACATCTATGCCCGTCCTGCCCACCAGGGCGACAATATCGAGTATGAGGCTACCATCACCGCCAGCACCCCTATCGGTTTGCTCTATGGAGCCTACGAACTGATCCGCCTGCAGAATACCGATGCCTATAATACCGGCAGCGGCAAGCAGCAGAACTTCGGCAAGGCCATCGATGAAACCGAGAAGCCGCAGGTGGGTCTCCGCATCCTGAACCATTGGGATAATCTGGATGGCAGCATCGAGCGCGGCTATGCCGGCAAGAGCATCTTCAAATGGGAAGAAATCAAACTCGGGAAGAACGGCAAGGGAGGCAGCATCAGCAAGAGTCTGCACGACCGCCTCGTCACCTATGCCCGTGCCAATGCCTCGCTCGGCATCAACGGCAGCGTACTCAACAACGTGAATGCATCGCCTAAGATGATGACGGCGGAATATATTAATAAGGTGAAGGTCATCGCCAACATCCTGCGCCCTTACGGCATCCGAGTCTATCTCAGCATCAACTTCGCTTCGCCGATGGCTCTGGGTTATACCAAGACGGCAGACCCGCTGGACAAGAAGGTTCAGCAATGGTGGCAGAAGAAAGCCAAGGAGATCTATGCCGCCATTCCCGACTTCGGCGGATTCCTGGTAAAGGCGAACTCTGAGGGCCAGCCGGGGCCCGGCGATTACCACCGTACGCATGCCGATGGTGCCAATATGCTGGCTGATGCCGTGAAGCCATACGGCGGCATCGTGATGTGGCGAAGTTTTGTATATGGAGCCAACCACAAGGGAGAAGACCGAGTGAAGCAAGCCGTAAGCGAGTTTAAGGATATGGACGGCAAGTTCCGTGACAACGTAATCCTGCAGTCCAAGAATGGTCCGCTCGACTTCCAGCCTCGTGAGCCATACGCTCCTATCTTCGACAACATCCGTCAGACCTCACAGATGGCAGAGTTCCAGATTACCCAGGAATATCTGGGACAGAGCAAGCACCTCACCTATCTGGCTCCGATGTGGAAGGAATTCTTCGATTTCGTCAGTCCGATGAAGCTGAAGGGTATTGCCGGCGTGGCGAATATCGGTGATGATGCCAACTGGTGCGGTCATCCTTTCTCTCAGGCAAACTGGTACGCCTTCGGTCGTCTGGCTTGGAATCCATCGCTCAGCGCTGAAGAGATAGCCCACGAATGGCTGGTTCAGACTTACGAGAATCAGGACGAGAAGTTTACCAAACCTGTGGAGATGATGATGATGACCTCTCGCGAAGCCTGCGTCAACTATATGATGCCGCTGGGATTGCATCACATCTTCAAGTTCGACCACCACTACGGTCCGGAACCGGATGGTTTCATCGCCAGCTATCCTTTGGAGTGGTGCCCGGTATATTATCACAAGGCAGATGCCCAGGGCGTAGGTTTCGACCGTTCATCCAAGGGAACAGATGCCGTAAGCCAGTATCCGGAGCCTTATCGCAGCCAGTACGACAACCTCCAGACCTGTCCTGAGGAGTATCTTCTCTGGTTCCATCACGTGGCATGGGATTACAGGATGAAATCGGGCAGCACCCTCTGGCAGGAGCTTTGCATGAGATACAATATGGGCGTATCGATGGTAGAAGTTTACCGTGACTACTGGCACACTTCTGCCAAGCAATATATGAAGGGACATGAACAGGAATGGCAGCATACCGATTCCCTCCTCAATGTTCAGCTTGAGAATGCGAAGGAATGGCGCGATACCTGCCTGAAATACTTCCAGACCTTCTCGAAGATGGAAATCCGATAAAAGCGGAAATAAGGAATATCGAATATCTATCTGCAAAAACAAAATACTATCAAAATAAAAAAGGTGTATCCCCGCTTGCCCGATATGTTGGGCAAGAAGGATACACCTTATTCTTTTATTATTCTCCACGATAAAATCCATTATTGCTCATTTCCGACCATTTTAAGAACATTTCCTGATAGTTATCTTTTATGAATTCACGAATGATTCTCAATTCTTTACTGGTCAGAACACCCTGCTCTTTTACGATGGTATCACCATTTCCCATAACAAATAACTTAGCAGAACCGGATTCTGTTAAGTGCCGGTCACTGGCATGTACATGCATAGCTTCCACTATGCAATGGGAAGTAAAATAGAGGTAATACCCACATATCATAAAATCGTAATATTTAGGCATAAGCTTGCTCCATTATTTTTTTGTTTCGGTTCCAATACTTTTGAACGATGCTGATTTCTATATCATCCATATTGGTTTCTGTAACTTCCCCCTCGCTAGTCATCACAAGAGCATGATATGGTGGGTGTAGATACACTACACGTATAAAGCCTTCTTCATTTTGCGAAAATGCATATCCGCAAACAATCATCATTGCTTTTTCTGCTACAGATTTAATTTCTTCTTCCTTCATGATAATCTATTTTTACTGACTTGATTGGTTTGAGAAAAGTCTCAGGATTGATATACAGATTCTTCAATATGGGCAAAAGGTCAATATACTCTTCCGTTTCGCCCAAACCTTCATAATCAGCCATAACAACAATATATCCATTATCCCATTCCTTAACATCCACATATCGCTTGAGACGCTTTGGAGTACGGAATCGGATATTACTATTGCCATATCGAAAAGAAGTCATATCTCCGTTGCTAGAGAGCAACGCTTCTGATGAAAAATTTGCATTGTTCATATTTACCTCCTTATTTTAATGATTCAACTTCAGTGCTGCACGGATTATGCAAACGAGCGCAATGAAAGTTTACTTTCAAATTGCCGAGTGCAGCTAATTGTGCTGCAAAGATACGTTTTTCTTCTGAAAGATGCAAGGTTTTTGGGGAAAATGTTTGAGGGTGAGGAAGATAAAAAGAAAAAGGTGTATCCCCGCTTGCCCGATATGTTGGGCAAGAAGGATACACCTTATTCTTTTATTATTCTCCACGATAAAATCCATTATTGCTCATTTCCGACCATTTTAAGAACATTTCCTGATAGTTATCTTTTATGAATTCACGAATGATTCTCAATTCTTTACTGGTCAGAACACCCTGCTCTTTTACGATGGTATCACCATTTCCCATAACAAATAACTTAGCAGAACCGGATTCTGTTAAGTGCCGGTCACTGGCATGTACATGCATAGCTTCCACTATGCAATGGGAAGTAAAATAGAGGTAATACCCACATATCATAAAATCGTAATATTTAGGCATAAGCTTGCTCCATTATTTTTTTGTTTCGGTTCCAATACTTTTGAACGATGCTGATTTCTATATCATCCATATTGGTTTCTGTAACTTCCCCCTCGCTAGTCATCACAAGAGCATGATATGGTGGGTGTAGATACACTACACGTATAAAGCCTTCTTCATTTTGCGAAAATGCATATCCGCAAACAATCATCATTGCTTTTTCTGCTACAGATTTAATTTCTTCTTCCTTCATGATAATCTATTTTTACTGACTTGATTGGTTTGAGAAAAGTCTCAGGATTGATATACAGATTCTTCAATATGGGCAAAAGGTCAATATACTCTTCCGTTTCGCCCAAACCTTCATAATCAGCCATAACAACAATATATCCATTATCCCATTCCTTAACATCCACATATCGCTTGAGACGCTTTGGAGTACGGAATCGGATATTACTATTGCCATATCGAAAAGAAGTCATATCTCCGTTGCTAGAGAGCAACGCTTCTGATGAA
>URYG01000087.1 GCA_900551985.1 uncultured Prevotella sp.
ACGATATCGGCATGATGAGCGACAGGGATTTCAAGAATTATACCGATCTCTTCGATTTGATGATCAGTCTGGTGAAGCTCCCTGACCTGATGATTTACATCAAGAGCAGTATCCCGACCCTCGTGAAGCACATCGAGAAGCGAGGCAGGGATTTCGAGAAGAGCATCCGCATCGACTATCTCCAGGGCTTGAACAACCGTTACGAGGAATGGATCAAGGATTACAAAGGCCGACTCATCATCATTGATGGCGACACCCTGGAGTTTGCCGATAATCCAGAGGATTTCCGCAAGGTTACTGATCTCATCGATGCCGAACTGTTTGGCTTATTCAAATAACAGTTAGGCTTATTCAATAGCAGAAACATCGTATATTCGCCAGTGTCGGATGCCTGTCCGTCACTGGCGAGTGTGTATTCATTACAGTCGGATACTTGCCCGATACAACCTATTTTAGCATCTAATAACCCTTTTTTTGCCCGATATTTAACATTTAACATTAAAAATTATATTCTTTCAGAAATAATTGCTACCTTTGCAGGCGCTTAGAAGCATTTAAACAAAAATAACGTTATAACAATTTTTATGAACTTTACACTATTTATCACCGTTTTGCTGACGGCTGTAACCTTGGTGGTGGCTGCTTATGTCATCGCGAAGTTGATCGGTCCTCGTTCATACAATCCGGTAAAGGGTGAACCTTTTGAGTGCGGTATTCCGACACGTGGCAGCTCCTGGTTGCCATCACACATCGGCTACTATCTCTTCGCCATCCTTTTCCTGATGTTTGATATCGAGACAGTAATGCTTTACCCATGGGCAGTTGTAGTTAAGCAGTTTGGACCAATGGCTCTCGTGAGCATCGGGTTCTTCCTGTTGGTATTGGTATTTGGCCTTGCATACGCTTGGCGGAAAGGAGCATTGGAATGGAAGTAAACAAAAGAGCCTCTATCAAGAGTATTCCTTACGACGAGTTTAAGGACAATGACACCCTCGAAAAGATTGCGCAGGAGCTCAATGAGGGTGGTGCTAACGTGGTAGTCGGTTCACTCGATGCTGCCATCAACTGGGGACGTAGTAACTCACTCTGGTCATTGACCTTCGGTACTTCTTGCTGTGGTATCGAGTTCATGGCTGTAGGTTGTGCCCGTTACGACTTCTCCCGTTTCGGTTTCGAGGTAACCCGTAACTCTCCACGTCAGGCAGACTTGATCATGTGTGCCGGTACTATCACCAATAAGATGGCACCAGTGTTCAAGCGTTTGTATGATGAAATGGCTGAGCCAAAGTATGTGGTAGCTGTAGGTGGATGCGCCATCTCTGGCGGTCCGTTCAAGAAGAGCTACAACGTAGTTCGTGGTATCAGCGAGTTGGTTCCTGTGGATGTTTATATCCCTGGATGTCCTCCACGCCCTGAGGCTATCCTTTATGGTATGATGCAGTTGCAGCGTAAGGTAAAGGTTGAGAAATTCTTCGGTGGTGCCAACCACAAGATGACTCAGGATGAGAAGGAGCTTTCTATGAGCAAGGGCGGTCTCCGCGGCTTGAGCAACGAGAACCTCTCTGACAGCGAGAAGCTCGGACACAAGGAGCCTATCATCGTAACTGAAGTACCTGAGGATTTCGACCCTCAGAAAGGTCTAACTGATTAATATAATAAGGTATAAGAACATGAAACTGAATAATATTGAATTGAGTTTTGATAATTTCGCCTCAGAAATGGCGAAGTTGAAGAACGAGAAGCATTTCGACTACCTTGTTACCATCATCGGTGAAGACTTCGGTGAGGAAGGTCTCGGATGTATCTATATTCTCGAGAATACTCAGACCAGCGAGCGCTGCTCGGTAAAGACCATCGCCAAGAAGGTGGATGGCAGTGATGTGATTCCTACAGTTATTAACCTTTGGAAAGTGGCTGACCTCCTGGAGCGTGAGGTGTTCGATTTCGTCGGCATCAAGTTCTTGGGTCACCCAGATATGCGCCGTCTTTTCCTCCGCACAGATTTCCAGGGCTATCCATTGCGCAAGGACTTCGATATGAGCCCTGATGCCAACAAGTTCCCTTGTACTGATGAGCCAGAGGATGACTTCACCATGGAGTACTCCCTGAGCGAGGATGGTCACTTGGTTGCTACAGAGAAGCGTCGCTTCGATGAGGATGAATATGTTGTCAACATCGGTCCTAACCACCCATCTACCCACGGTGTGCTCCGTCTGCAGACCGTTATCGATGGTGAGACCGTGAAGCGCATCTATCCACACCTCGGTTATATCCACCGTGGTATCGAGAAGATGTGGGAGAACATGACCTATCCTCAGACATTGGCATTGACCGACCGTCTGAACTATCTTTCTGCGATGATGCACCGCCACGCTCTGGTAGGCGTTATCGAGGAGGCGATGGGTATCGAACTCTCAGACCGTATCCGCTACATCCGTACCATCATGGATGAGTTGCAGCGTATCGACTCTCACTTGCTGTACCTCGGCTGTACCGCACAGGACTTGGGTGCCTTGACCGCATTCCTCTACTGCATGCGCGACCGTGAGCACGTTTTGAACGTGATGGAGGAGACAACCGGTGGCCGTCTGATCCAGAACTACTACCGTATCGGTGGTCTTCAGGCAGATATCGACCCTAACTTCGTAGAGAACGTGAAGACACTCTGCAAGTATCTCCGTCCGATGATTCAGGAGTACCTCGACGTATTCGGCGACAACGTGATTACTCACAACCGTCTCGAAGGCGTAGGTCCAATGAACCTTGAGGATTGTATCAACTATGCTGTAACCGGTCCTGCAGGCCGTGCATCAGGTTGGAAGAACGATACCCGCAAGCGTCATCCATACGATATGTACGACAAGGTAGAGTGGAAGGAAATCACCCTTACCGGTTGCGATTCAATGGATCGTTACTATGTACACATCCAGGAGTTGTATCAGAGCTTGGACATCATCGAGCAGTTGATTGACAACATTCCAGAGGGTGAGTACTACATCAAGCAGAAGCCAATCATCAAGGTTCCAGAGGGACAGTGGTACTTCTCTGTAGAGGGTGCCAGCGGCGAGTTTGGTGTATATCTCGACTCAAAGGGTGACAAGAGTCCATACCGTATGAAGATGCGTCCGATGGGCTTGTCTTTGACAGGTGCGCTCGACCCAATGCTTCGTGGACAGAAGATCGCCGACCTCATCACTACAGGTGCAGCAATCGATTTCGTAATCCCTGATATTGATAGATAATTATGTTTGATTTTAGTATAGTAACAACATTCATCGACAATCTGCTTCGCCAGACCTTGGGTCTGGGCGACTTCCTGTCGATTCTGATTGAGTGCGTGCTCGTGGGTATCTGCATTTTGACAGCATACGCCCTCATCGCTATCGTACTTATCTTCATGGAGCGTAAGGTGTGTGCCTACTTCCAGTGCCGTCTCGGCCCTATGCGTGTAGGTCCTTGGGGTATCTTCCAGGTATTCGCCGATGTGCTCAAGATGTTGATCAAGGAGATCTTCGCTGTAGATAGAGCCGACAAGCTGCTCTACTACATGGCACCATTCCTCGTGATCATTGCCTCTGTAGGTACTTTCTCATTCCTTCCATGGAACAAGGGAGCTCATGTTCTTGACTTCAACGTAGGTGTATTCCTCATCACAGCCGTTTCTTCAATCGGCGTTTTGGGTGTGTTCCTCGCTGGTTGGGCATCTAACAACAAGTACTCTGTGGTATCTGCCATGCGTGGTGCCGTACAGATGATTTCTTACGAGATGTCTCTCTGCCTCTGCCTGATTTCTGCAGTAGTCCTCACCGGAACCATGCAGGTAAGCGGTATCGTTGAGGCACAGACCGGTGCTTGGAACTGGTTGATTATCAAGGGTCATGTACCAGCTATCCTGGCTTTCCTCGTATTCCTCGTAGCAGGTAATGCTGAGGCTAACCGTGGTCCTTTCGACTTGGCTGAGGCTGAGAGTGAGTTGACCGCAGGTTACCACACCGAGTATTCAGGTATGGGCTTCGGTTTCTACTACCTGGCTGAGTACCTTAACCTCTTCGTGATTTCCGGTATCGCTTCTACCGTATTCCTCGGTGGTTGGGCACCATTGAACATCGGTATCGAGGGCTTCGACAATCTGATGAACATGATTCCAGGTTTCATCTGGTTCTTCGGTAAGACCTTCGCGGTGGTATGGCTCCTGATGTGGGTACGCTGGACATTCCCACGTCTGCGTATCGACCAGATCCTGAAGTTGGAGTGGAAGTATCTGATGCCATTGTCACTGGTCATCCTGATCCTGATGACCGTGTGCGTAGCATTCGAAATCCACGGATAATCTTTAATACACATTATTATAATAATAAGAAAGTATGTCTAACAATTCATATTTCGGCGGTATTGCAGCGGGTTTGAAGACCCTCGCTACTGGTATGAAGGTAACCATGAAGGAGTACTTCACACCAAAGAGCACAGAGCAGTATCCTGAGAACCGCAAGACTACACTCCACGTATCTCCACGTTTCCGTGGTCGCCTGGTCTTCGTTCGTGATGAGAACGAGGCTTACAAGTGTGTGGGTTGTACATTGTGTGAGAAGTCATGCCCTAACGATACCATCAAGATTGTTACCGAGATGGTGGAGGACCCAGAGACAGGCAAGAAGAAGCGCAAGCTGGTAGATTACCAGTACGACTTGGGCGACTGCATGTTCTGTGAACTGTGTGTGAACGCATGTAACTTCGGTGCAATCAAGTTTGTCAACGATTTCGAGAATGCAGTCTTCGACCGCAACAAGTTGGTGATGCACCTTGACAAGGAGGTATATAAGGGCGGAAGCCTTCCAAACCTCATTGATGGTGGTGCCCCATTGGAAATCGGTAAGTTTAACACCAAGACTAAGTAAGGAGGACTTTAGACAATGATAACAGCTAATTTATTTATGTTCGTCATCTTGGCAGTAGTCATCCTTGGCTCAGCCATCATGTGCGTAGCTACCAAGCGTATCATGCGTGCGGCAACTTATCTGTTGTTCGTGCTCTTCGGTGTAGCTGGTGTATTCTTCCTGCTCGACTATACCTATCTGGGTGCAGCTCAGATTGCTGTATATGCAGGTGGTATTACTATTCTTTATGTCTTCGCCATTCAGTTGGTTTCCAAGCGTACCCTTCAGGGTCTTTTGGAGCACGTGAAGGGCAGCAAGGTCATTGGCCGTGCACTCGTTTGCCTTGTAGGTTTCGTAACCTTGGCAGTCATCGTGTTGAAGAATCACTTTATCGATTTGGCTGCAACAGTAGCCGACACCGAGGTGCCAATGGAGCAGGTAGGTTCTGCCCTGGTAGGTGCAGACAAGTATGGCTATGTATTGCCATTCGAGTTTATCTCTGTATTCCTGTTGGCATGTATCATCGGTGGTATCTTAATCGCAAGAAAGGAGGATAAGAAATGATTCCAGTACAATATTTCTTCGTGCTCTCAGCACTCTTGTTCTTCATCGGAGTCTATGGCTTCTGTACACGCCGTAACCTCGTAGCCATGCTCATCTCCGTAGAGCTTGTATTGAATGCAGCCGACCTGAACTTCGCTGTGTTCAACCGCATCCTCTTCCCAGGACAGTTGGAAGGTTTCTTCTTCACATTGTTCTCTATCGGAGTAGCAGCAGCCGAGACAGCCGTAGCTCTCGCTATCATCATTAACGTTTACCGCAACTATCACAGTGACCAGGTGAACAGTATTGAAAACATGAAATTCTAAAAGACAATGGAATACAATTATGCATTTTTGATACTTCTTCTGCCATTCCTGAGCTTCCTGGTTCTGGGACTTGTGGGTATGAAGATGAAAAGACCGGTAGCAGCACTCATCGGTACCGTATTGATGGGCTGTGTATTCGCGATGTCTGTCTATACAGCATACGAGTACTTCTTTGCAGTGGGTCGCGATGCCTCTACAGGTATGTATCCAACTGTTACCGTATTTAATTTCACATGGTTGAAGTTTACTGAGTTGCTCACCTTCAACATCGGTTTCCGCCTGAGCCCAATCTCCGTATTGATGCTCATCGTGATTACCACCGTCAGCTTCATGGTTCACATCTACAGCTTCGGCTATATGGCAGAGCGTGATGAGAACTACAAGGTTGAGGAATATGAGAAGGGTATGCAGCGTTTCTACGCTTACCTGAGCCTCTTCACCATGTCTATGTTGGGCTTGGTAGTAGCTACCAACATCTTCCAGATGTATCTGTTCTGGGAGTTGGTGGGTGTGTGTTCATACCTGCTCATCGGTTTCTACTATCCAAAGCATGCTGCAGTTCATGCCAGCAAGAAGGCGTTCATCGTAACTCGTTTCGCTGACCTCTTCTTCTTGATCGGTATCCTGTTCTACAGCTTCTACGTAGGAACCTTCAACTACGACTTGAATGCTCAGCCAGAGCTCAACTCAGCTTTGGCAGGTGCAGCTTGGGTAATGCCAACAGCGTTGTTCCTCATGTTCATCGGTGGTGCCGGTAAGAGTGCGATGTTCCCATTGCACATCTGGTTGCCAGATGCGATGGAGGGTCCAACACCTGTTTCTGCGTTGATCCACGCCGCTACCATGGTTGTAGCCGGTGTATATCAGGTAGCCAGCCTCTTCCCAATCTGGGTACAGTATGCTCCTGAGACTCTTCACTATGTAGCTTACATTGCAGCCTTCACCGCATTCTATGCAGCAGCCGTAGCTTGCTGCCAGCGTGATATCAAGCGTGGTCTGGCTTTCTCTACTATCTCTCAGATTGCCTACATGCTCGTAGCGCTCGGTGTTTGCTTCGCAGTAGATAACCACCACGGTGGTTTGGGTTACATGGCTGGTATCTTCCACCTGTTTACCCACGCTATGTTCAAGGCATTGCTCTTCCTCTGCTCTGGTGCCATCATCGTCATCATCGGCAGCAACTTCAAGGAGTATATGGGCGGTCTGCACAAGTACATGCCTATTACCAATATCTGCTTCCTCATCGGTTGCTTGGCGATTGCAGGTATTCCTCCATTCGCAGGTTTCTGGTCAAAGGATGAGATTATCTCAGCTTGCTTCCAGTTCTCTCCATTCATGGGCTGGTTCATGACAGTGGTTGCCGGTATGACAGCATTCTACATGTTCCGTCTCTACTACGTTATCTTCTGGGGACAGAGCTACTATGAGCTGGATCCAGAGAACCGTCGCAAGCCACAGGAGGTTCCATTCGTGATGTGGGGTCCATTGGTATTCCTCGCCATCATCTCTTGCCTCTGCGGTCTGATTCCATTCGGTCACTTCATTTCTGCTACAGGTCAGAGCTACGATATTCATATCGACATGAGCGTGGCAACAACATCAGTTATCGTTGCTATCATCGGTATCGGTCTGGCTACTTACATGTATGCACCTAAGAAGACTCCATTGGCAGATGGCTTGGCTAAGAAGATGCCTAAGTTGCACAAGGCAGCCCTGAATCGTTTCTATATCGACGATGCTTGGCAGTTCTTCACCCACAAGATTGTCTTCGGTCTGTTCTCAAAGCCAATCGCATGGTTCGACCGTCGTGTCATCGATGGTACCTTCAACTTCATGGCTTGGGGTGCACAGGAGGCAGGCGAGACTATCCGTCCATGGCAGAGTGGTGATGTTCGCAGCTATGCTATCTGGTTCCTCACCGGTACAGTGGCATTGACCCTGTGTCTGCTCGCTCTTCTTTAATGAATGTCTCACAATTAAGTAAATAGAAAAGAAATGAATTTAAGTATATTCGTCATAGTACCACTCCTGATGTTGCTCGGCCTCTGGTTGGCTCGCAACGATAAGCAGGTTCGTGGTGTGATGGTAGCAGGTGCCAGCGTATTGCTCGGTCTCTCCATCTATTTGGTGTTTGCATTTCTCGAAGCTCGTGAGACAATGCCAGCCGACCAAGCTCCGATGCTCTTCACCTACTGTGTGACTTGGTTTGAACCATTGCACATCAACTATTCACTCGGTGTGGATGGTATCTCAGTGGTGATGATTCTCTTGACTTCTATCATCGTGTTCACCGGTACATTTGCTTCCTGGCAGATGGAGCCGATGAAGAAGGAGTACTTCCTCTGGTTCACACTCCTGAGCATCGGTGTATATGGCTTCTTCATCTCTATCGACATGTTCACCATGTTTATGTTCTATGAGGTAGCGCTGATTCCTATGTACCTCCTCATCGGTGTATGGGGTAGTGGTGCGAAGGAGTATTCTGCCATGAAGTTGACCTTGATGTTGATGGGTGGTTCTGCACTCCTCATCATCGGTATCCTGGGTATCTACTTCTACAGTGGTGCTCAGACCTTCGAAATCCTGGATATCGCTCACCATACCAATGGTGCTCATGCGATTCCTGAGAGCGTGCAGAACGTGTTCTTCCCATTGCTCTTCATCGGTTTCGGTATTCTTGGTGCGCTGTTCCCATTCCACACATGGTCTCCTGATGGTCACGCCAGTGCGCCAACAGCCGTATCTATGTTGCATGCCGGTGTATTGATGAAGCTCGGTGGTTACGGTTGCTTCCGTATCGCCATGTTCCTCTTGCCAGCAGCTACCCACGGATTCTGGATGAAGGTGTTCCTCGTGCTCACCACCATCTCTATCGTATATGGTGCTTTGTCAGCATGTGTACAGACCGACTTGAAGTACATCAACGCTTACTCATCAGTATCTCACTGTGGTATGGTGCTCTTCGCTCTCTGTATGATGACCCAGACAGCTGCAACTGGTGCAATCCTCCAGATGTTGTCTCACGGTTTGATGACCGCCCTCTTCTTCGCCGTTATCGGTATGATTTACCATCAGGCTGGTACACGTGACGTACGTTACCTGGGTGGTTTGATGAAGATTATCCCATTCCTCTCAGTAGGTTATGCAGTAGCAGGTTTGGCTAACCTCGGTTTGCCAGGTTTCTCTGGTTTCGTAGCCGAGATGACCATCTTCGTAGGTGCTTTCCAGAATGCAGATACATTCCATCGTGTATGTACCATCATCGCATGTACCTCTATCGTAGTGACAGCGGTTTACATCTTGCGTTGTGTAGGTAAGATCCTTTATCAGAAGGTTCCTAATCCAAAGTTGGAGAAGCTTCACGATGCTACATGGGACGAGCGTATCGCTGTAGCAGGTCTGATTGCCTGCGTAGCAGGTCTCGGTATGTTCCCACTCTGGGCAGAGGAGATTATCATGGACGCAGTAGGTCCTATCTTTAGTGTAATCATGTAATAAATATCAGAAGAAATGAATTACAGTCAATTTTTAAATATGTTTCCAGAAGCTTCCTTGATGGTAGTTCTGTTGATTACTTTTATTGCTGACTTCTGCAGTTCCAAGAACTCAGACCGTCAGTGGTTCAATCCTCTGGTATGTATCTTGATGCTGACTCACATCTGTTTCAACATCTACCCTACAGAAGCCGCAGAGGCATTTGGCGGCATGTACACCACTGGTCCTGCTGCCGGTGTCTTGAAGACTATCCTGGCTCTGGGTACCCTCATTGTGATGGTACAGGCAAAGGAGTGGTTGAGCCGTAAGGACACAGCCTTCAAGGAGGGTGAGTTCTATATGTTGATTATCTCTACCTTGCTGGGTATGAACATGATGGTTAGTGCCAACCACTTCCTCCTGTTCTTCCTCGGCCTCGAAATGGCATCCGTGCCAATGGCCTGCTTGGTAGCCTTCGATAAGTATCGTCACCATTCTGCTGAGGCAGGTGCCAAGTTCGTTTTGACCGCTACTTTCTCTAGCGGTGTGATGATCTACGGTATCTCTCTGCTCTATGCAGCTTGCGGTACTTTGTACTTCGAGGATATGGCAAACGTCATCACTGCGTCTCCATTGACCATCGCTGGTATGGTATTCTTCTTCAGTGGCTTGGGCTTCAAGATTTCCTTGGTTCCTTTCCACTTCTGGACAGCCGATTCATACCAGGGTGCACCAACTACTGTTACAGGTTACCTCTCAGTAGTTTCTAAGGGTGCTGCAGCGTTCACACTCTGCGCTATCCTGATGAAGGTGTTCCAGCCAATGGTAGAGTACTGGACCGTATTGCTCTATATCGTGATTGTACTCTCTATCACTATCGCCAACCTGTTTGCCATCCGTCAGAGCGATTTGAAGCGTTTCATGGCATTCTCTTCTATCTCTCAGGCAGGTTACATCATGCTGGCAGTGGTAGGCAACTCAGCGATGAGCGTTACAGCCCTGACTTACTATGTATTGATTTACGTAGTAGCCAACCTGAGTGTCTTCGCCATCATCGCTTCTATCGAGGAGCACAACAATGGTACAGTTCAGATGGACAGCTACAACGGTTTGTATAAGACCAATCCACGTCTGGCATTCCTGATGACTTTGGCATTGTTCTCATTGGGTGGTATTCCTCCATTCGCTGGTATGTTCTCTAAGTTCTTCGTGTTCATGGCAGCGGTACAGGGAGCTGATATCCATACTACCCTCGGTGGTTGGGCATACGGCATCGTATTCATTGCCTTGGTTAACACCGTATTGAGCTTGTACTACTATCTGCTCATCGTGAAGGCAATGTTCATCAAGCACAGCGATAATCCGCTTCCTACTTTCCAGAGCGCATTCTCAACCAAGTTGGCGCTTGCTATCTGCACAGTAGGTATCGTAGCATTCGGTGTTTGTTCATTCGTCTTCGACTGGATTTCAGTTGCAGCGAATGCATAAATAATCAATAATTTATAAAATCCCAGCAATCGGTAAAGATTGCTGGGATTTTTTTTTGTAGTGTGTGATTTTTGATGTACCTTTGCACCCGATTAGAGGCATGGTGCCTCCAAGTTAACATTTAACATTAAACATTTAACATTATAAAAAAAGATGGATAAGTTACCGATGAATGATGTTCCGATGCTCGTAAGTGCCATCAACTTCCTGCTTCGTGACCACGAGTTTGAATCACTCGATGAAATCTGCAATCACTTCAATGTGAATCGTGCAGCATTAGAAACCAAAATGGCTACCCAAGGCTTTGAGTGGTCGGAAGCGCAGCATAAATTCTGGTAAAACCAAACATTATCAATTATAAACTATTAATTAAAAACAATGAATTCACCTCGACCCTTGTGGAAATCTGTACAAGATTACGTGATGATTGCGATAGGAATGATTTCCTATTGTATTGGATGGAATGTGTTCTTATTGCCGATTAACGTTACGGCAAGTGGATTGCCTGGTATTGCCAGTATCATCTACTGGGCTACAGGCTGTCCGGTTCAAATTCCTTATTTGATTGCCAATGGTGCTCTGCTGTTGGCGGGTTTAAAAATCCTCGGATTTAAATTCTGCCTTAAAACCGTCTATGCTGTAGCTATTGTCACTGCATTGACCTCCCTTATCTCTTCGGGCTATCTCGTGATACCTGAGTTGCTTCACGACCAGCCATTATGGTCAGCCTTTCTGGGAGCCGTATTCTGCGGCTGCGGTATCGGTCTGGGTTTCTCGGTAGGAGGCAGTACGGGTGGTACGGATATCATTGCAGCCATTGTCAACAAGTACCGTGACATTTCTCTCGGTAGAGTGATTATGATCTGCGATATCGTCATCATCACTTCGAGTTATCTGGTAGTCCACGACATCGAGAAGATTTTCTATGGTTATGTGGTACTTTGCGTGCAGGGATTCTGCATCGACCAGGTGGTAAACAGTCGCCGCAGGAGTGTTCAGTTCTTCATCATCTCCCAGAAGTATGAGGAGATAGGCAAGCGTATCAATGTAGATGCCGAGCGAGGAGTTACCGTGG
>URYG01000088.1 GCA_900551985.1 uncultured Prevotella sp.
TTTTTACCCTTGAATAAGCGTTTCCAACCAACATCCAGGCAAGGGCGAAAGGAAAGGTGAACCTGGTGGGCGACCTGAGCGACATCAACCTGGTGGGCGACATCTACGCCACCGGCAAGATGCACATGAAGCAGCTGGGCACCGAGTACAGTTTCAGGAACCTGCATGCCCACGCCATTCCGGATGACATCCTGCTGAACAATGACACCATCTACGACCGCAACCACAACATGGCACTCGTAAGCGGCGGCATCCATCACAAGCACCTCACCCGACTGAGCTACGACCTCACCCTGAAGGCGCACAACTTCCTGGGCTACGACACCCACGAGTTTGGCGACAACACCTTCTACGGCACCGTCTATGCCACCGGCGAGGTGGGCATCCACGGCAAGAGCGGCGAAACCATCATCGACATCGACGCAGAACCGGGACCTGGCAGCATCTTCGTATATAACGTGGCGAGCCCTGACGCCATCAGCGACAAGAGCTTCATCCACTGGCACGACATCGCCCCGGAGCTGACCGATAGTCTGAAGCAGCAGCAGAAGAATGATGACGACGACATCGACTTCTCATCAGACATGCGCATCAACTTCCTGGTGAATGCCACCCCTAACCTGACGCTGAAGCTGATGATGGACCCTCAGAGCGGCGACTACATCACGCTGAACGGCAATGGCGTACTAAGAGCCAACTGGTTTAACAAGGGTTCTTTCGATATGTTCGGCAACTATGTGGTGGACCACGGAGTGTATAAGCTCACGATACAGAATGTCATCAAGAAAGACTTCGAGTTCATGCCGGGCGGTACCATCGCCTTCGGTGGCAACCCATACAATGCCCCACTGAACCTGCAGGCGAAATATACGGTGAACGGTGTTCCGCTGAGCGACCTGAGCATCGGCCGTTCGTTCAGCAGCAACAACATCCGCGTGGATTGTCTGATGAACATCACGGGCACCCCTCAATCGCCGAGCGTAGATTTCGCAATGGACCTGCCTACGGTGAACACGGATGCCAAGCAGATGATCTACTCAGTCATCAATTCGCAGGAAGAGATGAACCAGCAGGTGCTCTATCTGCTCGCCATCGGACGATTCTATGCGCAGACCAAGAACAACCAGAGCAGCGAGGATGCCGACCAGCAGAGTCAGACCTCACTGGCGATGCAGAGTCTTCTGAGCGGAACGATTTCGCAGCAGCTCAACACCGTATTATCGAATGTGGTAAAGAGCAACAACTGGAATTTCGGTGCCAACATCTCTACGGGCGATGAAGGCTTCAACAATGCAGAGTACGAAGGAATCCTGAGCGGAAGGCTGCTCAACAACCGTCTGCTCTTCAATGGTCAGTTTGGCTATCGCGACAATGCGAATGCCACGCAGAGTTTCATCGGCGACTTCGATCTCCGTTATCTCATCTTCCCGAACGGCAATCTCGCCGTGCGCATGTATAACCAGACCAACGACCGCTATTTCACCCGAAACAGCCTCAACACGCAAGGTCTCGGTCTGATCATGAAAAAGGATTTCAACGGCTGGCGCGACCTCTTCGGAATCAAAAAGAAGAAGAAAGAGGTGAAGAAGAAAAGCGGGAGCAAGAAAGCCATCCGAAAAGAAAACAAATAATCATAAAAAATAAATCCGCAGGAGCTAAGTTATGCTCTCTGCGGATTTTTTTGTATGGAGAAAAGTTTCGCGGAAGATGAGGGATTCAAACCCCCGATACCCGGAAGAGGGTATACCGGATTTCGAGTCCAGCGCATTCGGTCACTCTGCCAATCTTCCTTTGTCTGAAATGCGAATGCAAAAGTACTACTTTTCAAGCATCCGGCAAAAAATCAGACGAAAATTTTAACTAAATTAATGTTTAGGCTGGCAGATTTTACCAACCTAAACATTTCGTTATTTTACAACTGCTGCAAATATCTGTCTGCTTCAATCGCAGCCTTGGCACCAGAGCCGGCTGCAACAATGCCCTGACGATAAACCGGGTCGGCAACATCACCGGCTGCGAAGATGCCAGGAAGATTGGTGCTTGCAGTACCAGGAACCACCTTGATGAATCCCTGCTCATCCAAATCGATGAAATCCTTGAAGAGATCGGTGTTAGGCTTGTGGCCGATAGCCAGGAAGAAACCATCGATGGCAATGTCAAACTTCTCCTCGTTGGTCTCACCCTTATGGCGAACCAGATGAGCACCCTCTACTCCATTCTCTCCAAACAAGCCAAGCGTATTGGTTTCGAAAAGAATCTCGATGTTCTCCTTCTCCTTCACACGCTTCTGCATGATCTCAGAAGCACGGAGATAAGGCTTGCGCACAATCATATACACCTTCTTGGCAAGACCAGAAAGATACATCGCCTCCTCGCAGGCAGTATCACCACCACCCACTACGGCAACCGTACGCTTGCGATAGAAGAAACCATCGCAGGTAGCACAGGCAGAAACGCCCTGTCCACGATATTTCTCCTCATCAGCCAGACCGAGGTACTTGGCAGAAGCACCTGTAGCGATAATCACGGTATCAGCCTCGATCTCGTTGCCACGCTCATCGGTAAGATGATATGGGCGGGAAGAGAAATCCACCTTGGAAATGCTTCCGTCGCGCAGATCCGCACCGAAGCGGGCAGCCTGCTCCTTCATATCCATCATCATCTGGGTGCCATCCACGCCATTAGGATAACCAGGGAAATTCTCTACCTCTGTGGTGATGGTAAGCTGACCGCCTGGCTGCATACCAGAATACAATACAGGATTGAGACCAGCTCTACCTGCATAAATGGCAGCTGTATATCCCGCAGGACCGCTACCTATAATCAAAGTCTTTACTTTTTCCATTATTTTTTATTGTTATTTTATTATGATCTTGTGATTATCTTGTGATTATCTTACACGATTATCTTGTGAGACTAACCGGAATGATCTTATGAGATTTATCGGATTCCCACGATCTTATGCATCTGGAGCGAAAGCTGCCATTCCGGATGCTGCTTCACATAGTCGATGCAGCCGGAGAGGATAAAGCGGTTGCGGGCATCATTGCCCACATCGCAAGGCTGCAGATACTGATAGGTGGCTTCCAATCCATAATTGCTTACATCGTGGGCGCCATCAAAGACCAGTTTCAACTCATCCACCTTCTTCAAGGCGAGCTCACCGCCCTCCGTGAAATCCAACTTGGGCGAACAGGTAATCCAGTCGATGCCCTCAGGAACCGCATGGGTGCCGTTCGTTTCCATCGAAAGATAATATCCCTGCTGATGCAGCAGACGGATGAGTTCCGCATCCACCTGCAAGGTTGGTTCGCCACCGGTAAGAACGATAAAGCGGCAATCACCGCCCTTCTCCAGGCACGCAGCCAGGATGTCCTCGGCGCTCATCTCCTTATATCCCTTGAAGTCGGTATCACAGAAAGGACATTTCAGATTACAGCCGCTCATACGAACAAAAACGGCTGGTCTGCCCGACCATCTTCCTTCTCCCTGAAGGGAATAGAATATCTCGTTAATTTTATACATTTTTCCTTATATTAAAAAAAGCTCAATTCCTTTGATTTTCTCTTCGTCAACCACCACGGCAGTATTGCCGAAGCTCTCCTGCACCGTTGCCTTATAGCACTCGGGGAAGAGATCCACGAGCCATCTTCCGATATTCTCGGCGGTAGGATTGAAATCAAACACCTCGTTGAGGTTGGCGTGATCCATCTTGACATGCACCGCTTTCTTGACATGAGTGAAATCGATAACCATACCATCCTGGTTCAACTCTCTGCCCACGAAGAAGAGCTCTATCTGCCAGTTATGACCATGCAGACTGCTGCACTTACTCTCGTAACTGAGGGTAAGCGAATGGGCTGCTGATATTTCTAATTTCTTTGAAATGAAGTAAATCATCTGTTATTTCTAGTCTTATTTCTTGTCGTTTTACTTTGCAAAGATACATTAATTCATTCAGAATACAAAATAAAAGCGAAAGTTTTTTTCTTTCTTAAAGAATTTATTGCTATCTTTGCACCCATAAAAGGAATGAGGGGCGCTTGACGCATCCCATGACGCATCTGATAATAACAAAAAAAGACGCATCTGATAATAATAAAAAATAAGATAATGAATACAATTAAGAAAATTGTACTTACTGGTGGTCCCTGCGCAGGTAAAACCACTGCGCTGGTAAAAATAATCGACCACTTCTCTGGCCTTGGATACAAGGTGTTTACGATTCCTGAGGTTCCTACCATGTTCACCCAGGCAGGTATGAACTATCTCACCAAAAACGAGAAGTTCTTCTTCGAGGGAGAAAAAGCTACCTTCCTGACTCAGATCGGACTGGAAGACAGTTTCACCAAAATGGCGGAAACCATCGACAAGCCGGTCATCATCGTCTGCGACCGTGGCACGATGGACATCTCCACCTATCTGACAGAAGACTTCTGGAACCGCATCATCTCCGAGCAGGGATACACCAACACCCAGCTACGTGAGCGCTACGATGCCGTGCTGCATCTGGTTTCTGCCGCAGATGGCGCTGAACAATTCTACACCACAGCCAACAACGCCCAGCGCGTGGAAAAGGCTGACGAAAAGGGATTGCAGATAGCCAGGGAACTGGACAAGAAAATCGTTTCCGCCTGGAAGGGACACCCACATCTGAGAGTAATCAACAACCACGAGGACTTCAACAACAAGCTGAACCGTGTGCTCAAGGAAATCAGCAATGTGCTGGGTATTCCGCAACCTATCGAGGAGGAAAGAAAGTATATCGTGAAACTGACCGGCGAAGTGCCAAACGCCATCGACAGCGATATCGTGCAGACCTATCTTTCGGGAGAACCAGGCAGCGAGATCCGTCTCCGTCGCCGTGGATTCGAAGGTGGCAAGTACGTATATGTTCATACCACCAAGAAGCGCGTAGCCGACAACGAGCAGGTTGAGACCGAGCGACAGATCAGCGCCAATCTCTACGAGAATATGCTCCAGCAGGCAGACCCTTACCGTGCTACCATCCGCAAGCACCGCAAGAGCTTCATCTGGAAAGGTCAGTACTTCGAGCTGGATTCATTCTCAGAGCCAGTGAAGGACCTGATGATCCTGGAAACCAAAGGCATCGCCAAACGCGAGAGCGTGAAGTTCCCTCCTTTCATCCAGGTACTCGAAGACATCACCGGCAATACACATTATTACAATTACAACATCGCTCTGAAGCGATAATAAAAATAGAAGCTTATGAAATTTATCGGTATTATTCCAGCAAGATACGCTTCAACGCGTTTCCCTGGCAAGCCTCTTGCCATGCTTGGTGGCAAGCCTGTTATTCAGCATGTATATGAAAAGGTGGCTGCTGTCTTAGAAGAAGCATACGTGGCTACTGACGATGAGCGCATCTTCAATGCCGTGGAAGCTTTTGGCGGTAAGGCGGTAATGACCCGTACCGACCACAAGAGCGGAACCGACCGCATAGAGGAAGCCATCGAGAAGATAGGCGGCGACTGGGATGTCATCGTCAACGTACAGGGCGACGAACCTTTCGTGGCAAAAAGCCAGCTGGAAACCATCTGCCATTGCTTCGATGACCCAACCACCCAGATTGCTACCTTGGGCAAGGCTTTCACCTCGATGGAGGCGGTAGAGAATCCAAACAGTCCGAAAATCGCAGTCAGCAACCAGGGCTTCGCTCTCTACTTCTCCCGCAGCGTCATCCCATACGTACGTGGCAAGGAACGCGAGGAGTGGCTCCAGCATTTCCCTTACCTCAAGCACCTGGGCATCTACGCCTATCGCAAGGAGGTGCTCAGAGAGGTAACCCAGCTGCCACAAAGCTCTCTCGAAATAGCAGAAAGCCTGGAACAGCTGCGCTGGTTGCAGAACGGATACAAGATTAAGGTGGGAACCACAGACGTGGAGACCGTGGGAATCGATACCCCGGAAGATCTCCAGCGCGCCGAGGAGTTCCTGAAAGAAGGACATTAAAAGGGAACTTCAAGGTTAGATTTTCAAGTCAGGTGGAATAAATAGCAGCAAAGAAAGATTCAGAAGATGAAGATTCAGGAATATAGAATATGAACAAGATAGAAACGATAGTCAGAAACTATATCGTGCGCCACGGAATGTGGAAGCACGACGGTTCTTATATTGTAGCCCTCTCGGGAGGAGCAGACAGTGTGGCTCTGCTCCTGATTCTCAAGAACCTGGGGATGCCCATCCATGCAGCCCACTGCAACTTCCACCTGCGTGGCGAAGAAAGCGAGCGCGACGAACAGTTCTGCGTAGATCTCTGCGAGCGTGAAGGCATCTGCCTGCATCGCATCCACTTCGATACCCTCACCTATGCCGAAAAGCACAAGGTGAGTATCGAGATGGCTGCCAGAGACCTGCGCTACCGCTACTTCGCCCAACTCGCCCGAGACATCGAAGCCGATGGCATCTGCGTGGCGCATCACAGAGATGACAACGTGGAAACACTCCTGCTCAATCTGCTGAGAGGTTCAGGAGTGGATGGACTCGCAGCCATCGCTCCCAAAAACGGAAATATCCTGCGCCCCCTACTCTGCATCAGCCGTCAGGACATCCTCGGCTATCTCGCAGAAAAGGGACAAGACTACGTTACCGACTCCACCAACCTGGAGGATGATGCCCTGCGCAACAAGATCCGTCATCACGTGATTCCGCTGTTGGAAACCCTGAACCCTGCTGCCAGGGAGAACATCGCCCAATCGGCCAGATACCTCAGACAGGCTAAGATGATGCTCGATGCCGCTGTGGACGAGATATCGCAGCCAGATGATTCCAACACATCGCAGCCAGATGAATCAAGCACACTGCAACCAGATGATTCCGGCAATATCATAACCATCGGCAAGCAGTTCGTGATGCAGGCGGCAAGTCCGGAGTTCATGCTCCATCAGCTCATCGGCTGCTATGGCTTTCATGGTGATACCATCGACGGCATCATAGAAAGTATGAACAGCCAGGACGGAGGCATAGGCAAGATTTGGAAAAGCAACGAATACATACTTTGCATCGACCGCGAAAAGCTGCTCATCACACCATTGAAAGAAATGGATAACCTGCAGAAAGAAAGAGCTTTCCACCTTCCGGAAGAAGGAAATTACAGTCTTGCCGGAAACACGAGAATCAGGATCCGCCGCTACCCTCGCACAGCCGACTTTACGCCAAGCAAGGAAAGCCACCGCATCACCCTGGATGCCGATCAGGTTAGTTTCCCGCTCACCTATCGACTCACCCAGCAGGGCGACAGATTCAAACCTTTCGGCATGAAGGGAACGAAGCTGGTAAGCGACTATCTGACAGACCGTAAGCGAAACTACATGGAGAAGATGAGCCAACATGTACTGACTGACAAGGCAGGCGAAATCATCTGGCTCATCGGAGAAAGAACATCAGACCACTGCAGAATCACCCCCGACACCCAAAACATCCTGGAGATAGAGCTGGAGGTAAATTCTGAAGTCTGACAAAACAACAGATAAGATAAGAACTATAGATTATAGATAAGAACTATAGATAAGGGAGAGAAAAGAAATATAGGAGGAATTGAAACAATGACAAACAACAGAAAGAAGGGCATCAGAATAGCTGGTGCCCTATTCATCATCACTCTACTTTGCGCCCTGGGATTTTGGACTTACCGCTGTCTGAATCCCACAAGAGAACAGGTGCAGGCAGCCAAAGCCAGAATAGAAGCCTACAGCTGCTACGAAATAAGAAGAAACGGCAAAACCATGCTGCGATTCGACGAAGATACCACCACACTGGCAGCTACCTTCATGAACCGCTGGGCACTCGTTCCTTCATGCCAGGGACGACTCGCTGCATCCAACAATACCGACATCACCCGAAACCGTTACCAGGGACTCGATGCAGACAGTGTGCTGGTAGAAAAAGTGGATTCCCTCGACAGTCTCTACAAGGATTCGAAATGGAAAGAAAGCGAACTGGCATACTATATCCACTCCCACAGCGTGATGGATCTGGGATACAACCGAATCTGCGCCTTCGAAAACCGCGAGAAGGTGTTAAGGGATTCTGCCAAGAAGATGCTCGACTCGCTGCATCATATCCAGGGAAAAACGCCTTCAGACAAGACAGACCAGAAAAACGGCAAACTGATATTGGTACACCTTATTAAATATAAGGCATTCTACACCGACGAAAACGGCAAGACCCGAAGCGAAGACTGCAAGCTCATCCAGACAAATGCTAATGAAAGAAAAGACAGACAGTACTGTCACCTCTTTCAGCTGGTATCAGAAACAACCCCTGACGGCATCTACGGCATCGCACCCCGCACAGCCATCGGAATCGTAACCCTGCAGGGAGCCACCCACCGAGACACCATCAACTACGAACAGCGACATGATTCACTGGGTTATTTCTCGGGCAGCTACGACAGTCTCTACCAGGCAGAAGGCTACGGCACCTGGATGGGCCACGACGGTTCCTACTACGAAGGAGAATGGAAGAATGGAGAAAGAAACGGATGGGGATTCAGCATCGCTCCCAAGAAGCCGCTGAGAGTAGGCGAATGGAAGAAAGACAAATACAAGGGAGAGCGACTGGTATATACCTCGCAGCGAATCTATGGCATCGACATCTCGAAATACCAGCACATCAAGGGCAGAAAGCGATATCAGATAAACTGGAAGAAACTGCGCATCACGCATCTGGGAAACATCAGCAGAAAAACCGTGGCTGGCAACGTAAACTACCCGATCCGCTTCATCTACATCAAGAGTACAGAGGGTAAATCGATTGTGAATCCCTACTATAAGAAAGACTATAGCGCAGCTCGCGCACATGGCTATAAGGTAGGCACTTACCACTTCTTCAGCACCAGAACACCAGCTGCAGATCAGGCGAATCATTTCCTCAGACACAGCTGCATCAGGAGAGGAGATTTTCCACCGGTTCTCGACCTGGAGCCATCGCATAGCCAGATCAGCAAGATGGGAGGTCCGGGCATTCTCTTCGCAAGGGTAAGAACCTGGTTAAGACTGGTGGAAAGAGCCACGGGCGTAAAACCAATCCTCTACATCAGTCAGATCTTCGTAAACCGGTATCTGCCTGCAGCACCCGACCTGAAGCACAACTATAAAATATGGATTGCCCGCTATGGCGAATACAAGCCAGACATCCACCTGGTATATTGGCAGTTATGCCCGGATGGCAGGGTGGCTGGCATCCACGGAGCCGTAGATATCAATGTATTCAATGGCTATCAAGATGCATTCACAAAATTCTCTCAAAATGAGGTAGTTAGATAAAATTTCGAAAAAACAAGCATTTTAAGTTAAATTATGTTGCTAAAAAGTACAACCTATCACATTTTTTACTAACTTTGTGGAGTTTAGTAACAAAATTTGGGGGTAGGATCATCATGAGACAACTTAAGATACAAAAGAGCATAACCAATCGAAATAGTGAAGCACTAGATAAATATCTGGTAGAGATCGGCAGAGCGCCAATGATCTCTATCGAGGAAGAGATAGAGCTGGCACAGCAGATAAGAAAGGGAGGTAGAGCTGGCGAAAGAGCCAAGAACAAATTGGTAGAAGCCAACTTGAGATTCGTGGTGTCTGTAGCAAAACAGTATCAGCATCAGGGACTCACACTCACCGATCTTATCGACGAAGGCAACATCGGACTCATCAAGGCCGCAGAGCGCTTCGACGAGACCCGCGGCTTCAAATTCATCTCCTATGCCGTATGGTGGATTCGCCAGAGCATCCTCCAGGCAATAGCTGAACAGAGCCGCATCGTGAGACTGCCTTTGAACCAGGTGGGTTCGCTCAACAAGGTAAACCAGGAAATCAACCGCTTTGAGCAGGAAAACCAGCGCCGCCCTAGCGTAGAGGAGCTGTCTGCCCGCACCGGTGTAGATGAAGATAAGATCTCTCAGAGTATGATGGCTAGCGGTCACCACGTAAGCATCGATGCACCATTCGGCGAAGACGATGACAACTCGATGGCAGACGTGATGTCGAGCGGAGACGACAGCCGTACCGACAAGCACGTGGATCATGAGAGTATGGCCCAGGAGCTGAAACAGGTTCTCAACAAATGTCTGAAGGAAAGAGAGCGCAAGATCGTATGCGCCTGCTTCGGTATCGACGAGACCGAGAAGGGTCTGGAAGAAATCGGAGATAAGATGGGCTTGACGCGAGAAAGAGTTCGACAGATCAGAGAAAAGAGCATCACCAAGCTCAGAGAATCCGGCAAGATCGGCATTCTGATGAAATATCTGGGATAAAGATAAACGTTCCGAAAACAGAAATCCCCCATCCTGCTTTCTCAAGCCGGATGGGGGATTTGCATATAATATAGGATTGAATGAGTGTTAATGCCGGATAGGATTATCTGTCAATTTCGGCACGGATGAATTTACCGGCACTGCTGTAATACAGGTCGTAGCCAAGGATGTCGATTTCGTAACCACCTATCTCCTTCTCTATCTTATACGGCTGCTGTGAAGGATAGCGCTTGGCAATATCCGCAACGATAACATCAGGAATGATGCCAGATGGCAAAGCAGAGAACTTGCAGTCCACGCTCTTCCACTCTCCCTTGTTGTTGAAATCTATTTTGGTTCCATCACTCAATGTTGCCTCATATTCCCACTTTCCGTTGTCCTTCTCCTTCTCTACATAGGTATAGGTAGCAGTAGGGAAATACTGCTTTACAAACTGCTGAGCCTGTACTGGCAACTCAGTATAACCGATCTCTTTCTCATCGCTGCTGTGGCAAGCTACTGCTACCATAGCAAAAACAATCGACAAAACTGTCGCTAAAAAAGTTCTCTTCATGTCGTTAAAATCAAATTTTAGAGTTACTACTTTAATTATTTATCACTTATTATTATACACTATTGTATAACCCGTATATTGTCATACACGGGGTTGTTATATCTGCTACAAATATACTAAAATAATTTCAAACTACAAAACATTCACCTCATGTTTTAAAGTGTTTTAACGGTTTTTTCTTGCATTTCTTCCATAATAAATTTATTATAACAAACTAGAGCGATGGGAGATTCTGATGTATTAAAATATGCAAATAATTATATACTTTCGCCGAAAAACTTCTCTATTTCAAGAACTTTTCGTTATTTTTGCAGCAAAAAAGAGAAGTATGAAGATATTAAAGTTTAAATTACTCAAAGATTTTACAAGGAAGCATCCTGATTCCGCAGACGCACTCATGCGCTGACATGCAGAATATGACAAGATTAAGGACATAAAAAATATATGATTATGATTATCAAAGACGAAAAGACCTATAATGAGATAGAAGAGCGGATGGAAGCTCTGCTTGCTAAGGGAACTCAATTGGGCGGCATGGATTTTCTCAGCGAAGTAGAAAAAGAAGAATTAAAGGTTCTCAGCGAAGCTGCTTACGATTGGGAATGTGAAGTGGATCCCCATCCATGGCGTGTTAAGCCTTCTCTCATTGCTGCTATCAAAGTAGCATTCCGCCAAAAAGGATACAAACAGAAGGAGGCTGCAAAAGCTATCGGTGTTTCAACTACTGCATTAAGTGACATTCTCCATGGTCGTCGCGCAATCAATTTTGATGTTGCAAGAAACATATACCACAACCTTGGTGTTCCAGCCAACGTTGTATTGGCATAAAAGAAATCCCCCATCCTACTTTCTCAAGCGGGATAGGGGTTTTGCTTATGTGATAAGTAAACCTAAAAAACAAAAGCAAGTATCAACCCATTAGGGGTTGATATTTATATTT
>URYG01000089.1 GCA_900551985.1 uncultured Prevotella sp.
AGCTGCTATCAGCTTCATATAGGCATATTCTGCCGCTTGGTTGGCGAAGATCCAGGTGTCGAGCTTGCTCCATTCCTGTGCTCTGCCCTCAGCAATGTCGGCGCACATATCTTCCAGTCGGTAATCCTCTTTCTCCTGAGATCCATTATAACCTTCTTCTTCTACCCAGGTAGGAAGGTTGATCGTTATCTCATTGTCGAACTTGTTCTTGGAGTAGTTGCAGTAGCGTGTGCTCTGCTCTGCCATAGAGTTGGCACGATGGCGGTTGTACTCACGGGTGATGGCAATCTGTGTGGTAAAATGCACGGTGATGCGGAGCTCGTGCTTTCCTTCCTCATAGTCGCTGAGGAATTTCAGATCATCCATCGCCTTGTTTTCTGCCAGAACACGGAGATTGGTAGTGATGTAATCCTTACCGTCGATGGTGTGGCAGCGAGAAAATTTATTGGTGGTATAGAGTGGCAACTCCCCATGATTGCATACGAGATAGACTGTGCCATGCTCCAACATTGCATAGTGCTCACTCTGTATCATTCTATCTACGAATGGCTTAGCCGAGTCGTTGGTGGTGTTGTTCTCACTCTTATAGCACACTCTTCCGGCACGCTCTATCTGCTGATAGATGCCGAGTTCTCCTGGCTTTTGCAGCCATATCTCATGTTGAGGCCTTTCTATTTTCATTGTTTTCTCTTTTTATATCATTGATTGCTTGTTAATATCATGGTGCAAAGGTACATTATTTTATGGAGACAACAAAATAATCGGGCGCTTTTTTCGTACTATTATATATAATGTACTATATATATAATAAGGTGTAATCATTGGAAAATATGAAAATAACCCCGATTGTATGAAAATTGGCAATAAATTCAAAAGAATGAAATTATGGAAATAAAACCAATAGCAAGATTCCGCTCTCCGTTCAGCAGCAAGTTTGGCATTCCCAAGCAGGCAGGATTGGTGGCGGAACTGGAAGGACAGATTGTTTTTGAACCCGAATATCGCAATCCGGATTTCCTCAGAGGAATGGAAGGTTTCGATTTCCTCTGGCTTATCTGGGAATTTTCGGCAAATAAGCACAAGGCAAACAGCCCGGTTGTAAGACCTCCAGTCTTGGGAGGTAACGAGAAAGTCGGGGTATTCGCTACCCGCAGTCCTTTCCGCCCGAACAACATCGGCTTGTCATCCGTGAAAATCTCCCGTATCGAATGGGAGACGAGCAAGGGGCCTGTCATTCATGTAAAGGGTGGTGACCTGATGGATGGTACTCCTATCTATGACATCAAGCCTTACGTGGTGTATGCCGATTGTCATCCTGATGCACGAAGTGGATTCGTGGATGATCGGAAATGGGCGAAGCTGGATGTTGAGATTTCTGGGGAAGTAAGGGAATACCTGATTCACCAGGGATTGAATGATGAGAAGATTGAAATATTGAAAGAGGTTCTGGCGCAGGATCCTCGTCCGCATTACCAGAAAGACCCTCATAAGGTTTATGGAATGCCTTATGAGGGTCTGGATATTCATTTCTCTGTCTGCGAAAAGACGCTTACTGTTGTAAGGTAAGTGCTTGAAGCATTTAGAGAGAATGGTTTGAGATATGGTTTCTTACTTTGCAAAAGTAGCGAAGTTCACATTCTCGAGCTTGATTTTGCAAGTTTCATCGATATCCTGTGCCTTCTGATTGTAGAAGATATAGGTATCCTTGATGGTAATGTCGTGAACCATTCCCTCAGCGCCATGAGCCACGATGCCATTCTTGCATCCGCGAACATATACATTGCTGATGTGGATGTCCTGGAAGTTTGGAAGATATTCCTGCTTAACAGGGGCATTGCTCTTCTTGGCTCCCACATGGTTGTCGAAGTAGGTGGTCTCGAAGGTGATGGCATCTCCTGTGATATCTGTCATATAGATATGATCGATGAAGATGTTCTCCGAGGTGCCGCCTCGCTTCACAGCGCTCTTGAATCTCAGTCCGGCATCTGTGCCCTGGAAGGTGTTGTTGCGAACCACGATGTTCTTCATACCGCCTGAGAACTCGCTGCCGATAACGAAACCGCCATGGGCATGATATACGGTATTGTCCTGGATATTGATATTCTCACAAGGACCGGCTTTTACTCCGGCAGCTCCTGCGCCACCCTTCATGCAGATTCCGTCATCGCCGGCATCCACGATGTTGTTGACGATGAGTACATCCTTGCAGCTCGAGATGTCGATGGCATCTCCATTTTGTGCATTCCAAGGACACTTCACTGTAATGCCGTCGATGATGACATTCTTGCATCGGGTAGGAATGATGTGGAAGCGTGGACTGTTTAATAAGGTAACACCCTGTACCAGTACGTTTTCGCAATCGGTGAATCGGATCATGTGATTGCGTACTTTCTCCTGTGCATCGATGTTATCTACTACGTTTGGAGTATGTTTCAGATTGAGCGGATACCAGATGTCGCCTTTTTCGTTCAAGGTGCCACCCATCTGCTTGAAGCGGTTCCATTCTACGTCGCTCACCTTACTGCGCTTCACCGGGCGCCACCATTCTCCGTTTCCGTCGATGGTTCCTTCACCTGTGATGGAGATGTTCTTTCTCTTGCTGGCATTGATGGCTGGGGCAGCACGGTCTTCTTTCTGATCGGTTTCATCATCTATCTTGATAAGGTCATTCTTATCTTCCGAGAAGACGATGATAGCATTCTTCTCCAGATGCAGGTCGATGTTATCCTTCAGGGAAATCAAACCGGTGAGATAGATGCCTGCAGGTACATTGAGATGACCGCCGCCCATCTTGCTCAGTTTACTGATAGCCTTGCTGAAAGCCTGGGTGTTCATCGCCTGACCATTGCCGTTGCCGCCAAATTCCAGAATGCTAACCTGGTTGTCTGGGATGGTTGGCAGGGTAGGCTGCTGCATTTGTACCGGCAAGTTCTGATAATACTTGCTGTAGTCTCTGGCACCTGAAGCAAATGAGGCTGCTGCCCATCCGCAGATTGCCAATAATGAAATCAGAATCTTTTTCATAAGTCTTTAAGTATTGTTTTGTTAATCTTTAAATTAATAAATTAGTATTTTCTCTTTCTTTTGTTGTAACATTTGTTATCTCCTGTTCAAAATACGCAAAAAGGCGGCTCTAACCGAAGTCAGAAACCGCCTAAATGAAAGGAGGAGTGGTACCACCAGGAATCGAACCGGGGACACAAGGATTTTCAGTCCTTTGCTCTACCAACTGAGCTATGGCACCATCTTGCTTTTTGCGGTTGCAAAGGTACAACAAAAATTTTAATTGAGCAAGAGAAAACCAAATATTTTCTCTTGCTTAATGTTTATTAACTAAAATCGCCTCTTTCGGGTTTCTTCCTTAGAGAAGGCGATTCGTAAAACTAGTCTTTCAGAGGATTCCATCCCTGTGCCTTGAGTTCGAACTCCTGACCATCGCGGGTGATGAGGAACTTGCCGAGGCTCTCCTTGGTGATGTAACCAATCTGCTTCACGCCTTCCATTTCCTCAATCTTGGCATGATCGCCGATAGGAACGGTAAAGAGAAGCTCGTAGTCTTCGCCACCATTCATGGCACAGGTGGTGAGGTTCATGTTGAATTCCTCTGCCTGTACTGCTGTCTGGTAGTCGATAGGAATATTCTTCTCATAGACACGACAGCCGCAGTTGCTTTGTTCGCAGATGTGCATCAACTCGCTGCTCAAGCCGTCGCTGATATCCATCATAGCGGTAGGGCGGATGCCTGCCTCACGGAGCTGGGCTATGATGTCGCCGCGAGCCTCTGGCTGGAGCTGACGCTGTAGCAGGTATTCCTTGCCGGCGAAGTCTGGCTGGAAGTTACGCATTTCCTGCAGGTCTTTGTTGAGGGCTGCCAACTTCTGGTCGTCAGCCTGCGCCTTAGCCTCTGCCATCTTTTTGCGGATGTCTTCTACCTGTCCGTAATATACAGCCTTTTCGCGTTCCAGGAGTTGCAGTCCCATATAGGCAGCACCCAGGTCGCCGGTTACACAGATGAGGTCTGTTTCCTTGGCACCGCTGCGATATACGATGTCTTCCTTTGCAGCCTCACCAATGCAGGTGATGCTGATGGCAAGACCGGTGAGCGAAGAAGTGGTGTCGCCACCTACGATGTCAACGCCAAACTTATCGCAAGCCATACGCAGGCCTCTGTAGAATTCATCAAGATCTTCAACCTTGAAGCGCTTGCTCAGTGCAATGCTTACCACCATCTGGCGTGGCGTTCCGTTCATGGCGAAGATGTCGCTGATGTTGACCATGGCACTCTTGTAACCCAAGTGCTGCATATCAATATAGGTCAGGTCGAAATGCACACCTTCCATCAGCATGTCGGTAGTCATCAGCACCTCCTTGTCGGGATAGTGCATCACCGCACAGTCATCGCCTACGCCATAAACAGTAGAGGCATTCTTGTTTTCATATCCTTTGGTGAGATGGTCTATCAATCCAAACTCACCCAACTTAGCTATATCCAATTTTTTACTTTGAACTTTGAATGTTGAACTTTGAACTTTATGATTAGCATCAGTAGCTGGAGTTTCTTTCAAAATTCCAGCTTTTAGCTTCTGCGAATCATTTCTCGCATAATCTCAGTCATCTTAGGCTGAGCAGCATTGGCTGCAATCTGTACCTCCTCATGGCTTACCTCTACAGGAACGTCGAAGCCGCCGAGGTCGGTGATGATGCTGATGCCGAATACCTTGATGCCGCAATGGCGGGCCACGATGACCTCAGGAACGGTGCTCATGCCTACAGCGTCACCACCCAGGGTACGATACATACGATACTCTGCCGGAGTCTCGAAGGTAGGACCCTGGACACCTACATATACACCATGCTGAACAGGGATGTTCTTCTCCTTGGCTATCTCGTCGGCAAGATCACGGAGCTGCTTGTCGTATGCCTCGTGCATATCAGGGAAGCGAGGACCGGTAGGGAAGTTCTTGCCACGCAATGGATGCTCTGGGAAGAAGTTGATGTGGTCGTCGATAACCATCAGGTCGCCGATCTGGAACTTAGGGTTCATACCTCCAGAGGCATTGCTTACGAAGAGGGTCTCGATGCCCAACTCGAACATTACGCGCTCTGGGAATGTTACTTCCTTCATATTATATCCCTCATAGAAGTGGAATCTGCCTTCCATTGCCATGATGTCCTTGCCGCCCAGCTTTCCGAAGATGAGCTTGCCTGCATGTCCTTCTACGGTAGATACAGGGAAGTTAGGAATCTCACTATATGGGAATTCGTAACTATCAGTTATTTCTGAAGCTAATTGTCCGAGACCTGTTCCCAGAATGATTGCAGTCTTCGGACTTGTGCTCATCCTTTCTTTTAGCCAGGATGCTGTTTCTTGAATTTTTTCGTACATAGCTTATTATCTTTTCGTTAAAATTATCTTCTTGGTCTAGCATGAAGCTCACCTTGATTGGCAGTTCGTACATGCTTTCTTTCACACTCTCGTAGAGTCCTTCTGCCTCTCTCAGTCTCACGGCATCCTTTTCTGTAGTGATGATGATGCGTGGTTCCGGCAAGGCTTCGAATGCCTCATTGATGCGGTCGATGTCTTTGCCCTTGAATCGATGATGATCGCCGAAAGAGAGAGATTTCATCTCCTTGACCATCGGCTTCAAGTCGTGCTCCATCTGTTTTGGAGATGCGATGCCGGTGAGCAGCAGTACGTGATAGTCTTTAGGATCTTTCAACTCTTTTCCTGTGAAGACGCCCTTCAGTGTATCGTAGTCGATGCAGGTGAAGTAGAGCTTCTGGAATGGATAGAGGTCCATTGCCTTGGTGAGTACACGGAATTCCATTGGTTTCAGATCCTTCGGACATTTGGTGATAATCACGATGTCGGCACGGCTCTTTCCGCTCAATGGTTCACGCAGCCTTCCGGCAGGCAGCATCTTGTCGTAGATGATGAGACGATGGTAATCTACCAGGAGAATATTGATGCCTGGCTTGACATAGCGATGCTGGAAGGCATCATCAAGCAATACCACATCTACATCCTTGGTCTCTTCATTGCTCTGCAGGTTGTTGATGCCTCTTACCCGTTTGGCATCTACTGCAACGTAGATATCAGAAAACTTCTGGTGCATCTGGAAAGGCTCATCACCGATATCCGACATTTCTGTATTTTCATCTGCAAGTACATATCCGTGGCTCTTGCGTTTGTATCCACGTGACAGCACGGCAATCTTCACCTTGTCGTGCAAGAGGCGAATCAAGTATTCCACATGCGGTGTCTTTCCCGAACCGCCCACGGTGATATTGCCCACCGAGATGACGGGAATCGAGAAGTCGTGGCTCTTCTTCAATCCGATGTCGAAGAGCCAGTTGCGGAATCTTACGAGGCTGCCGTATATCCAACTGAGTGGTAGCAGCCAGTCGTTGATCTTTATCAGATCTCCTTCTGTTCTCATTTCCTCACTCCTTTTTTATACCTTATTATATATATTAATGTATGTTCAGTACGAATGGCATCGCTGCCTGCACTGGTTCTTTCTCTTTGATGTTGCGAATCATCATGAATGGTTGGTAGAGATCACCCAGTGTGAGTCGTAACTGTTCGTCGAGATAGTTGCTGCTGCTGCCTGACAGTCCATCCAGAAGCTGGTCTATCCAGTCAACTGGCATTGGGTACTCTGTGGTTCCATAATCGGAAACCTTGGCAAGTTGGGCAGCCTTGGCAACAGCGTCGTCGAGACAGCCGAAACCATCAATCAGTTTGATGCTCTTGGCATCGGTTCCGAGCCATACTCTGCCTTGTGCAATCTTCTCCACTTCCTCGGTCTTCATCTTTCTGCCATCTGCCACACGCTGGCGGAAGAGTGCATAACCGCGGTTTACATAAGCTTGGAGATGGCCGATTTCATCTGCGTTCCAAGGACGGGCACTGCCGGCGCTGCCGTAGGCACTATTGCGGTTGGTCTTTACCTCGTCATATTTGAATCCCAGCTTCTTGGTCATCAGGTCACTGATGTCTGGCAAGGCACCGAAGATACCGATGCTACCCGTCAGTGTTGTTGGCTGAGCCATGATATAGCTGGCACCCATACTCATATAGTATGCACCTGAGGCTGCCATGCCACCCATGGATACTACCACAGGTTTCTTCTTGTTGAGCTGACTGACTGCACGCCAGATCTGTTCTGAGGCATAGGCATCGCCACCACCTGAGTTGATGCGGAGTACCACAGCCTTGATATTCTTGTCGTTGCCCAGATCCTGAAGATCCTGAATCACATCGTTGCTCACAATCTGCTGCTCGCTTCCGAATGCACCTGGTGTTGCTACTCTTACGATTTCTCCCTGGCAATAATATACAGCAATCTGGTCGCCCAGGAGGTTACTGTCATCTACGGCTGCATTTACCTCACCCATAGATACTTGCTGTATCTTCTCGTCGTTTTTCAGACCGAGCTGTTTCTTTACAACGTCTCTGATCTCATCGTAATAGCAGAATCCGTCCACCATTTTTCTGGATTTCAGAAGCTTGGTGTCATCGAATACCATCAGTCCGTCGGCATAGCGGTTCAGGGAATCCTTGGTGATGTTTCGGCTCTTGCTGACATCTGCCAGAATCTGGTTCCAGAGACCGCCGATGTATCGGGTTACCTGCTCGCGGTTGGCATCGCTCATCTTGTCCTCTGTGTACATCTCGGTGAAGCTCTTGTATTTGCCCACTTTTACAATGGTGAAGTGAACGCCGAATTTGGCAGCCACATCTTTTATATATTGTGTCTGTGAGGCAATACCATGCCAATCTACCGAACCTTCCGGGTTGACATAGATCTTGTTGGCAACCGAAGCCAGGTAATATCCACCTTGGGTCATGGCATCACCATAGGCAATGATCCACTTGCCGCTCTTCTTGAAGTCGGCAAGAGCGTTGCGGATTTCCTGCAATGTAGCGTAGTCTGTACTCAGAATACCCGTTTCCAGATAGATACCCTTCACCTTATCCTCCTGTTTTGCCTTCTTGATGGCTGAGAGGATATTGTTCATGCCAAGGTTGTTATATTGGTTACCGGTGAGTTGTCCCAACCAGTCGTCGTCTGCCTGATCGCTGATCTGACCTTGCAGCTTCATCACCATCACAGAGTTGTCTTTCAGTGAAGGAGTCTTGCTGCTGTTGCAGATCATACCAATAAGTGTGATGACGGCGAGAATCATCATGATGATTCCGAATCCGAAGATACCTACGATGGTAGCTGCTACATTCTTGAAAAATTGCTTCATAATTCTGTCTATATTACGTTGATACCGATTTATTTTTCTGCAAATATAGTAAAAAAGTAACAAATGACAAAGAGAATTGTACAAAAACACCGAAAAATGGTGAAAATATAACGTTGTGTTAACGAAAAAATGCTTATCTTTGCAAATGAAATACAAACTAACACTAAGATGAAAATGAAAAAGTCGATTATTTCTTTTGCACTGATGCTCTTTGCTGTAACTGCATCTGCGCAATCTACAGCAAGGAAGTTCGTATTGAAGAACAGTGCCGATGGACAGAGTGAACTCACTTGTTATCTTCCCAAGAAACCAACGGGTCGTGCCGTGGTGGATTGTCCTGGTGGCGGCTATTCGCATTTGGCGATGGATCATGAGGGACATCAGTGGGCGGAATATTTCAATAAGCAGGGTATTGCTTACTTTGTCTTGAAGTATCGTATGCCGAAGGGCGATCGCAACATTCCATTGGGTGATGCTTACCAGGCGATGCGTACCGTGAGAGATAGTGCGGAAGTATGGCATATCAACAAGAATGATGTTGGTATCATGGGCTTCTCGGCTGGCGGTCATCTGGCTTCTTCGGTAAGTACTCATGCAGATGAGGCTGTACGTCCGAATTTCTCCATTCTCTTCTATCCTATGATTTCTATGGATGAGCGGATCACCCACAAGGGTTCCTTTGTGAATTTCCTCGGTGAGGAGCGCAAGACGAATGCCAAGTTGGTGGAGGAATGGAGTAATGACAAGGCTGTCCGACCTCAGGTAACTCCTCGTGTTATCCTCCTGATGTCGAGTGATGACAAGGTGGTGCCTCCTGTAACCAATGGGGTGGCTTACTATACGGCAATGAATAAGGCTGGTAACGAATGTACCCTGCATATCTATCCTTCCGGTGGACATGGATGGGGCTTCCGCAATACGGCTCAGGGGTTCCGTTACCATATTCAGATGCTGGATGACCTTACTACCTGGCTTCAGCATTTTTAGTAATGGCTGACAGAAATGTCAGTAAATGTGCAGGTGAGAGCGTGCCAAAGTGTCAGTTTTGACGCTTTGGCACGCTTTTCGTATAGGGCGAGGGTGTCTAGCGTATGCCCCAATAGGCAGAAGTGAAGACGGGAAATAGAAGTAATAACAAATTAAAATATAAGAATCATGAATATTAAACCATTAGCAGATAGAGTGCTGGTACTTCCTGCACCAGCTGAAGAAAAAGTAGGTGGAATCATTATCCCTGATACAGCAAAGGAGAAACCACAGCGTGGTAAGGTCGTTGCTACCGGTAAGGGTACCAAGGATGAAGAGATGATTCTCAAGGAGGGCGATACTGTTCTCTATGGTAAGTATGCTGGTACTGAACTTGAGTTTGATGGTACTAAGTATATGATGATGCGCCAGAGCGATGTTCTCGCTGTGGTAGAAGAATAACTCTTAAAGGTAAAAAGGTAAAAAAGTAAAAAGGTAAAAAATACTTTTTGCGATATTTAAACATTATTAGAAAGAATATATTATGGCTAAGGATATTAAATATAATATGGATGCCCGCGACCTCTTGAAGAAGGGTGTCGATCAGTTGGCAAATGCAGTAAAGGTAACTCTCGGTCCTAAGGGACGCAACGTGGTAATCGAAAAGAAGTTTGGTGCTCCTCAGATTACTAAGGATGGTGTTACCGTGGCTAAGGAAGTAGAGTTGGAGAATAAGTTCGAGAATACCGGTGCACAGCTCGTTAAGAGTGTTGCCAGCAAGACTGGTGATGATGCCGGTGATGGTACAACAACAGCTACAATCCTGACTCAGGCTATCGTAACTGAGGGCTTGAAGAACGTAACTGCAGGTGCTAACCCAATGGATTTGAAACGTGGTATCGACAAGGCTGTAGCTGCTGTCGTTGCCTTCATCAAGGATCATGCAGAGCAGGTAGATGACAACTACGATAAGATTGAGCAGGTGGCTACCGTTTCTGCCAACAACGATGCTGAGATTGGTAAGCTCTTGGCTGACGCTATGCGTAAGGTTTCCAAGGATGGTGTCATCACTATCGAGGAGAGCAAGAGCCGTGATACCAATATCGGTGTTGTGGAGGGTATGCAGTTCGACCGTGGCTACTTGAGCGGTTACTTTATGACTGATGCTGACAAGATGGAGTGTGTAATGGATAACCCATACATCCTTCTTTATGATAAGAAGATTTCTAACCTGAAGGAGTTCTTGCCAATTCTCCAGCCAGCTGCTGAGAGCGGTCGTCCATTGTTGGTAATTGCTGAGGACGTAGATTCTGAGGCTTTGACAACATTGGTTGTTAACCGTTTGCGTGGTGGTTTGAAGATCTGTGCAGTAAAGGCTCCAGGTTTCGGCGACCGTCGCAAGGCTATGTTGGAGGATATCGCTGTGTTGACTGGCGGTGTTGTTATCTCTGAGGAGAAGGGCTTGAAGTTGGAGCAGGCAACATTGGAAATGTTGGGTTCTGCTGACAAGGTTACTGTAACCAAGGACAATACAACTATCGTAAACGGTCATGGCGAGAAGGCTAACATCCAGGATCGTGTAGCTCAGATCAAGAACGAGATTGAGAATACCAAGTCTTCTTATGACAAGGAGAAACTTCAGGAACGTCTGGCTAAGCTCGCCGGTGGTGTGGCTGTCCTCTATGTAGGTGCCAACTCTGAGGTGGAAATGAAGGAGAAGAAGGATCGTGTAGATGATGCTCTTTGCGCAACTCGTGCTGCTATCGAGGAAGGTATCGTTGCTGGTGGTGGTACTACTTATATCCGTGCTCTTGAGGCTTTGAAGGATATGAAGGGTGATAACGCTGATGAAACTACGGGTATCCGCATCGTTGAGCGTGCCATCGAGGAGCCTCTCCGTCAGATTGTTGCTAACGCAGGTGGCGAGGGTTCTGTAGTTGTTAATAAAGTACGCGAGGGTGAAGGTGACTTCGGTTACAATGCCCGCAAGGATGTTTACGAGGATATGCGCCAGGCTGGTATCGTTGACCCTGCTAAGGTAGAGCGTGTGGCTTTGGAGAATGCTGCTTCTATCGCTGGTCTTTTCTTGACTACAGAGTGCGTGTTGGTTGATAAACCTGAGCCAGCTCCTGCTGCTCCAGCAGCTGCACCTGGTATGGGTGGCATGATGTAAAAAGCATCTGATAGAAAAAGCAGTGTCTGACAGAAAAAGACGTATTTTTCTGCTGAAGATGTATTTTTCTGCAGAAGAAGCATTTCACGGTAGATGATGCGGCAAATATCATAAACTGCATTTAAGTAGCTAAAATGTAAACTACAAATAACAAAATGGGGATGATTCTTACGAATTATCCCCATTTTTAGGTATTTTAGCACTTCTTACTGCATTTTTCTGCAAAAATACTTGCACGTTATTGATATTTTGTGTATCTTTGCAACGTGAAAAGAAAAGTATCGGCTTTGAGCCGACAAAGATATTTTTTTTGATTTGTTTTAGTAGATTAGTTTTTAAGTAGTTTGTTTTTGAAAATCG
>URYG01000090.1 GCA_900551985.1 uncultured Prevotella sp.
GAAACAAAGAAGGTCGATAGTCGAATAAGCCCAGGGCACCAACTGGCTTCTGTAACCCATGCTCTTTGAGCCACCCTTTCATCTTCTCGTTTGATGCAATGATGTAGTCGCTATTCGAAAGACGGTTAATCTCCTTCTGGATGGTGAGCTTCTTTCTGCGGAAAGAACCAAGGTCGTGAATCAGCGAAACCGTTCTGGCTCCTTTCAGATGGGCTACATGACAGAGAAACGAAAAGTACTTCTTTACAGGATATTGCAAGAACAGCACATCGTCTTTCTGGAGTAAGATACAGGCACGGATGATGCCTATCAGGTCAAGGAAGAAAGCCAATATCTTACTGTTCCTGATAGAGCGTGGCAAGCCAAGATTGATGGCTCCCATTTCTACAAGCGTATCCTCGTTGTCTGTTTTTGCTTTATTGCCGGCACTTGTCAGATTATAATAGTTGCGGCTAATATAACAGAGTCTTTTTTGTTCCATATTCAATAGTTTTGAAGTGAGATGTATAAAGATGCATTTGAACTATAATTCCAGCTGAAACGGAATTTCATGCTTCTTTCCATATTTAGTCCAGAACCTAGCTCGTTCTTTCATCACATAGGCCACAGCCTTGTCGGAATCTATGTTGCGCAGCAAGGCATATTCGCTAACCAATATATGGGTGAATTCTTTTGGCCCCCAGAATCTTCTGAGATTATAAAGTCCTTTCTTTTCACTTACTGGTCCGAAATCCATTCTGTTGATATCTACCAGCATGAAATGGAAGCCTTCGTCATCTTGTTTCCAGAGGATATTACCTGGTGTAAAGTCCTTGTGGAGAATCTCGTGCAGATGAATGTCTGCTGCGAAATGGGCTAAAGCTCTTGCCACGTATTGATATTCTTCCGGCTTAGCGTCTGCCATTTCATAGAGTGTATGACCGTAGTCACACTGGATTGTGATAAGATAGCTATATCCTAAGATGTTCAGAAAGCTACGCTCTTCTATGAGGGCTAAAGGCTCAGGAGTATTGATTCCTTTTCCTTTCAGAATCATAGGATATTCGAATGCTCGTTCACCTTTTGGCTTCCTGATATTCCAAGAGTAGATGAATTTGTTGAGGCCGTGGGGTATATGAAAGCGCTTTACGTTAACCTGTGTTCCATCCGGTGCTGTTAGCACCTTGATGAGGTTGCGCTTGTTATATATCTCACGACCTTCCTTCTCGAAAACATCAGGGATGCTCTCGATAAAGTCTCTCAGATATTCGTATTTAGGATTTATCTTAATCTTTCTCATTCTTATTCTGATCGTTTAAAATGAATGTTTCAATTTCCTCCATTCGTTTCATTTCACTTTTGTTTGGAATACCGAAAAAAACTTGCTCGCCGAAAGTATCCTTGATGGTAAGCATGCCGTAATAGAACAGCAGGCTTGGGAAGTATTCCGGCTTCACGATTTCACTGGCAGGGAAGGTTTCGTATAGATTCGATACGATGCTGCCTTCCTCCGTAATCCTGCGGATGATGCCCTTGCGGTTGCCGTCTAGCTTGTCGAGCTGGAGCAGTCGCTTCATCTTGTTGTAGTCGGTCTTCGTGTTTGGGTCTATCATCTGTTTGGGGGCTTTACCATCGTCCATGTAATTACGGAGATAATATAACACCATATCGCAATTGAAAACCCTAACCTTGCTGCTTAAGCATGCCTCTGAGAAGCAATAGTTGTCATACCACGGCTTAATCTCTTCTATCATTGCCTCGATATCGCTATCTGCCGGTATCTGTCCTGCATCACGATAACGGGTAAACATGGCTCGTACATCTTCTGTGCTGAAGCCCAGCATCTTGTCGAACTCGGGCTTGGTTGAGATATGCCAGCCGATGTTGAAGCCGCTGGTTACATCGTCTAGTGTTACAGGGCTTACACCCATCATGAATATCTTGGCGAATGAACCCTTGAACTTCTTGAAGTAGTCGCGGTAGAAACCGCTGGCATGCGTCATTGCATGATACACTTCCTCTCCCTGCTCGTTGAGTACGGTATTGGTGAAGTTGTCGTATTCATCGATGATGAGATAAAGCTGATAATTCTGTTCTTTTGCGTATTTTTGGATTGTAGCAAGCTTATTGGATGCTACATCCTCTGCAAGAACAGACTTTCTGGTTGCTTCATCATAGAATTGTGCATATCTGTTGATGAAAGCGTCAAAGCAGATATTGCAATATGAATTGAAGCGCTCCTCCAGATTGTCGATGTTTCCTCCTACCTGCGAGAAATCGAGCGTCAGTACCTGATATTTACCCTGTAGAGGGGTAGGCTGACTGCCTATCCAGAGACCTCCGAAGATTTCCTGGAACTGGTCTTTTAGCTTGCAGTCATAGTAAGCTTCAAGCATACTGAGGAACAGGCTCTTGCCGAAGCGGCGAGGGCGGATGAATATCAGGTTGTCGGGTTGAGCCTCCAACAACGGAATATACATAGTCTTATCTACGTAATACTGATTTTCTCTGATAACTCTCAGGAAATCAGAGACTCCATAAGGTACTCTTTTTGCTTCTATCATCTTGTAACCCTTTCTATTCTTAAGATAAACTCTATTCTTTTGGAACAACTCTATTCTTTTTGGAGCAACTCTATTCTCTTGGTACTACTTTCCCCTTCACCACCTCATACCGCTTGTCGAACTCCTCCCTGGTTCGCTTCCATCTGTTATGCGTCCATAAATAATAAGGAGGATTCTTACGGATGGTTTCTTCCAGCATCTGGAAGAAGAGACGGGTAATCTCGTGCTCCGGAAGGGTGTTTGGCTCGCGGGTGATGAGCTTGTAGGTTGCTGTGTAGTAGCCTCGCTTCGGGCGCGACATCTCTACATAGAATACGGCATCGTTCATCTTTCTCATAATTCTCTCGCCACCAGTAAACACTGGGGTTTCGGGATGATTGAGGAAAGGAAGCCACAGGTGGATGTTCTCCCACTTGGGACCCTGGTCGCTGATGTAGCCGAAGATGCTCATGATGCCCTTGCGCTTGTAATCCACCAGATAGCGGAGGATGTCTTTCTTAGGAACTACCACGCCATTCTCCTCGTGGGAACGGATGCGCTTGAAAAGTTCGTCGAAGGCTTGGTTACGCAGAGGATGATAGATGAGACCCATGATGCGGTTCTTGGGCAGTTCGATACTTACGCACGAAAGCCACTCCCAGTTGCAGTAATGCCCCAGAATGCCTGCCACGTTCTGACCCTCCTGGAAACATTGCTCCACCTCCTCGCTGTTGATTACCTGGAAGCGATGTCGCAACTCCTTGTCGCTGATGCTGAGCAGCTTGACAGCCTCGAAGAAGTAATCGCTGAACCAGCGATAGAACTTCTTCTCGATGTCGATAATCTCCTCTTCTGATTTCTCAGGAAAAGAGGTGGTGAGATTCTTACGCACAATGCCTCTGCGGTACTTGATGACGTAATACATCATGAAGTACTCGAAATCGGCGATGCAATAGAGCAGCCAGAATGGCAGCAGCGATATTGCATAAAAAAATGCATAAACAATCTTTGTCATAAGTCCTGTGGTTTATACCTGCTGCATATCATGCAACTTCTTGTAATATCCGTCTTTTGTAATCAACTCTTCGTGGGTACCACGCTCCACAATCCTTCCTTCGTGCAATACGCAGATTTCGTCGGCATGCTTGATGGTACTCAGTCGGTGGGCTACAGCCACGGTGGTACGGGTCTTCATCAGTTTCTCCAAAGCATCCTGCACCAGGCGCTCGCTCTCGGTATCAAGAGCCGATGTTGCCTCGTCGAGGATAAGAATAGGAGGATTCTTGAGGATGGCACGGGCGATGCTCACACGCTGGCGCTGACCACCGGAGAGTCTGCCGCCACGGTCACCGATATTGGTATCGAAGCCGTGCTCCGACTTGGTGATGAACTCGTAGGCATTGGCAATCTTTGCAGCATTGGCGATATCCTCGTCGGTAGCATCGGTCTTTCCGAATCGGATATTGTCCTTGAAGCTGGCATTGAAGAGGATAGCCTCCTGGTTTACATTACCTATCAGCTGACGAAGGTCGTGAACGGCAAGGTCTTTCACATTGATGCCGTCGATGAGCACCTCGCCCTCCTGTACATCGTAGTAGCGAGGTATCAGGTCGAGCATCGTACTCTTTCCGCTACCGCTCTGTCCCACCAGTGCGATGGTTTTTCCCTTAGGAATCACCAGGTTGATATCCTTCAATACGTAAACCAGCTCATCGTTCTGATGGTCGGTATAGGCGAAGGAAACATGGCGGAACTCTATCTGGTGCTCGAAGCTGCTGATATGTTCTGGGTTCTCCTTGTCCTTGATTTCCACTTCTGCCTGAAGAATCTTGTCGATACGCTCCATGCTTGCCAATCCCTTCGGGATGTTATAGCTCGCCTTGGAGAATTCCTTCAGCGGGTTGATGATGCTGTAGAGCATCACGAGATAGAAGATGATGGTAGGACCATCGATTCTGCCGTAATCCAGAACCAGGATACCGCCAAACCACAATACCACTACGATGAGGATGGTTCCCAGGAACTCACTCATCGGGTGTGCCATCTGCTGACGGATGTTCACACGCATGATGTTGTCACGATAACTGCTGTTTACCTGGTTGAAGCGCCAGTTCATCTTATCTTCTGCACAGAAAGCCTTGATGATGCGCAATCCGCCCAAGGTCTCCTCTACCATACTCATCGTATCGCTCCAGAGTGACTGTGCCTCGGTACTCTGCGCCTTCAGTTTTTTTCCCACGACACCCATGAACCAGCCGAATGGTGGTACAAAGAGGATGGTGAAGAGGGTGAGCTGCCAACTGATGCAGATGAGCGTGATGAAATAGAAGAGGATGAGGATAGGATTCTTGAAAAGCATATCGAGCGACGACATGATGCTGTTCTCTACTTCCTGCACATCACCGCTCATTCGGGCGATGATATCGCCCTTGCGCTCTTCGCTGAAGAAGCCCAGCGAAAGCGAGGTAATCTTCTGGTAGAGCTGGTTGCGGATATCGCGAACAATACCTGTACGGATAGGGATGATGGTGGCTGAAGACAGGAAATAGGCTCCCGTCTTGAGGAAAGTCATGAAGGCAAGGAACAAGCCGATAACCAGCAGAGCCAGCGATGCACTATGCGCCACGATGAACTCCTGGATGTAATAATACAGGTTATTGGTTGCCACTTCCTTGATGCTACCCAGCGTGCCATCCCATTCCATATAGTCGTTGGCACGGATACCGCCATCTACCTGGAAGAGAATCTGCAGGATTGGTATCAAGGCTGCAAACGAAAAGATGTTCAATACCGCGGACAGGATATTGAACAGAACTGATAACCCTAGATACTTCTTGTAGGGAGGGACGAATCGTCGTAAGATTTGCAAAAATTCCTTCATAGGTGCAAATATAGTGTTTTTAAGGAAGACCGCCAAACTTTTGGCGGTCTTTCTTTTCTTTTATTCAGTTTTTTCTTATCGGAGAGTCTTTTTTGCTCCGTTTTTTCTTCTTTTAAAGAGCAATTGTTATTCTTTAACTTCCTCTCCGAAGAGGGTAGCAGAGGTAGAACCGGTGATGCGGACCTTTACGAATTCACCGATATGGTGGTTGCCCTTGTCGATGACTACCGCCTTGTTCTGCTCGGTGCGACCCATCATCTGTTCACGGCTGCGCTTGCTGAAGTTTTCGATGAGGATGGTGAATTCCTTTCCCTCATCCTTCTTGTTCTGCTCGGCGCTCACCTCGGTCTGCAGCTTGATGAGCTCGTTGAGGCGGGCTATCTTGGTTTCCTCAGAAACGTTGTCTGGCAGATGCTTGGCTGCGTAGGTGCCAGGGCGCTCTGAATACTTGAACATGAAGGCACTGTCGAAGCCTACTTCCTTCACCAGCGAGAGGGTTTCCTGATGGTCTTCCTCGGTCTCGTCGTGATAACCCACGAAGATGTCGGTGGTGATGCCGCAGCCTGGGATGATGCGTTTGATGTCAGCGATGTGCTGCAGATACTCCTCACGGGTGTATTTGCGGTTCATCAGCTTCAGTATCTTGTTGCTTCCGCTCTGGGCTGGGAAGTGGATGTGCTTGCAGAGGTTTGGCTCATCGGCGATGGCCTGGAGGATGTCCTCGGTCATATCTTCTGGGTTAGAGGTGGTGAAGCGTACACGCATGTCTGGCACTGCCTGGGCTACCATGTGCAGGAGTTCGGCGAAGGAAAGACTGCCTTCCTCGCGCTTGCCCGATGGCGAGAGACCGTAACTGTTTACGTTCTGTCCCAGCAGGGTAACCTCCTTGAAGCCACGCTGCTGCAAATCGCGCACCTCACGCAGGATGCTCTCGGCATCGCGGCTGCGCTCACGTCCGCGGGTATAAGGCACGATGCAGTAGTGGCAGAAGTTGTTGCAACCACGCATGATGCTTACGAAACCGCTCACTCTGTTGCCACCGATGCGCTGAGGCACGATGTCACGGTAGGTCTCGGTCTTTGAAAGTTCTATGTTGATGGCGTTGGTACCCATCTCGCACTGTGCAATCAGATCCGGCAGGTTGAGATAGCTGTCTGGTCCGCAAACCAGGTTGGCATAGTGGTTCTGGATGAGGTCATCCTTCACGCGTTCAGCCATGCAGCCCAATACGCCGAGAATCACCTTTCTTCCCTTCTTCTGCTCAGCATGCAGGGTGTCGAGGCGATGGTAAATCTTGTTCTCCGCATTCTCGCGGATACTGCAGGTGTTCAGGAAGATGGCATCAGCCTCTTCTTCTTTCTCACAAATCTCGTAGCCAGCCATCTGCATCACAGAGGCAACTACCTCACTGTCTGCCACGTTCATCTGGCAGCCATAAGTCTCAATAAACAGTTTCTTCATTGTTCTAGATGAATTCTAATTTATGTTTGATGTATTAAAATGATTTTTTTCCTGTATCTTCCATGCCGTCATCATTTCATGTTCTTCGATGTTGCCATCAGCAGGAAGTAGAAAACCACGGCAGAGATCCAGCCGGCGATGGCATCGATGAGATAATGTGCCTGGATATACACGGTTGCCATACACAGGAAGATGTAGAATGGCAGCATGGTGAAGAGCAGCTTGCGGTTTCTGCTGTGCCAGGCAAGGAGCATGCAGATGGTGCTTACGCCCACGTGCGAACTCGGAAAGGCGGCGGTAGGTCGCTCTCCTGCTTCCTTGGCATCCTCTACGAGCTGGTAGAAGATTCCGTCGGTATAGCCTGGGGTTGGCAGACAGTTGGTATGGGTGCTGAAGTAATCGCCCATTGCCGGGAAGATACCCTTGGCAATATCCTGTACTCCCACGGCGTCGAAGTAGAATGTTGGTCCTACTACCGGCACGTAGATATAGATGAGATAATAGATGAAGAAGCTGGCAAGCAGTACAAAGCTAACCCGTTCTGCTTCGTAGTATCTGCAGAAGAAATAGTAGAGTACTACCGCTGCAATCATCGGATAATACATGAAGTATCCCATCGACATCAGTTCGCTCACCACCGCCCACGGCATTGCCTTGGCAAAGAGCAGGGCGGGTTGGCATCCGAAGAGGTCCTGTTCCCATCCCGCAAAGAGATGGTCGAGGTTGGGAAACATACGGTTGATCTCGTAAGTGTCTGGATACCACCAGGCAAGCAGGGCAATCTGCGCTATGATGCGCACCATCTTCGTTATCCTGCATGGAATCATGCGATATACGCCCCAAAGGGCGAGGGTCATGACCAGAATTCTCAATCTGCCCCAAAGCATCGACTCCGGATTCACCACCTTGGTAAAGGTAAAGAGCATGGTGATGACTGTTATCGCCATATAGCCCAGCATCACCCATTCCAGTGGCAGGAGTCCCTTCTTAGGGTTCTTTTCTATCTTAAAATAATCTTTTATCATTATCAATGTTTAATGTTGTTACAGCCATCCGTTATCCTTATACCACTTGATGGCGAGCTTTACGCCTCTTGACAGAGGATAGTGGGGATGATAGCCCAGCTCGTCCATGGCTGGTTCGATGTCACAACGCCAGTTGCGCTGCTTCAGGATGTTATACTTATCGTTGTTCAGTGCCGACATCTTACCGGTCATTCTGCCGAGATACTCGCCAAAGAAGGTTACGATGCGGAGCACCCAGATAGGCGCCTTGATGCGCAACATCCATGGATTGCCCAGTTCCTTCTGAATCAGGTCACTGAAGGCTTCCGACTGGTAAACTTCGCCATCGCTAAGGAAGTATTTTCTGCCGTTCATACCATGGTCTAGGGCAAGGAAAACAGCCTGCACCACATCCTGAACATACACGAAGGTGATGTCCTGGCGCTTGAATCCTACAGCAAAATCCACGTGCTGCTTGATGCTCTGCGCCATGAGGAAATAGTCTTTTTCTCTTGGACCATATACGCCGGTAGGGCGCAGGATGATATAAGGGAAGTTGTTGCCGATGCTGTCGAGATAGCGCTCTGCGGCAAGCTTGCTCTTGCCGTATGCCGTGTTAGGCTTAGGCACATCGTTCTCACAGATTTCCTGATAAGGCTGCTCCTCGCGGATGGCTCCGAAGATGCTGAGCGAGCTGACGAAGACAAATCGCTTGATAGGCATTCCCAGATGCAGGATGGCATTTACCAGGTGCTTGGTGCCCTCGGTGTTCACCTTATAGAAATCCTCTGCATGCAGACACTTGGTAGCGCCAGCTGCATGCACAATATAGTCGAACTCGTGTGGAGCGAGTTCTTTCTCCAACTCTTCCTCTGAAGAAAGATTGAGATTGATGAAATGGATGCGCTCGTCTTGCAGGTATTTTCTGGAACTGGTAGGGCGTACTGCCGCCCAGGTTTCCATGCCTTGTCGCAAGGCTTCTTCTACGATGTAACTGCCGATAAAGCCCGACGCACCCGTTACTAGAATCTTCATGAATTATATATAAAATTGCAATTTCGGCTGCAAAGATACGACTTTTTGATGATTTATCACTATGATTTTGGCAAAAACGAGAGAATTATTGAAAAAATAGTGTGGGTTTCTATAAAAAGTTGTATCTTTGCATGCATGGAGCAAGTATCGGGTTTTTATTTCCCTCCCTCAGAAACGACTACTGCGCAGTTTAGCGAAATGACTGAAGTATCGGCTAGTGGCTTTAATATCCTTATCCGTGCCAAACGTGATGGCAGATGGTGGATCTTGAAGGCGCTCGCTCCCGCTGTGCGTAATAGCGAGGTGTATCAGAGCTTGCTTCAGAAGGAATTCGACATCATGAAGCACGTCCAGCATCCCGGAGTTGTCGAGGTGGCGGGTATCGAAGAAGTGGACGGATATGGCAAATGCCTCGTGATGGAATGGATAGATGGAGTGACTCTGGAGGAGTGGCTCCTGCAACATCATTCCAAGATGGAAAGGGTGCATATCGCCAACCAGCTGCTCGTGGTGCTTGAGTTTGTACACGATATGCAGGTGGTGCATCGCGACCTGAAACCTTCCAACATGATGGTTACCCGCAATGGAAGCGTGCTGAAGCTGATAGATTTCGGATTGGCTGATGCGGATAGCTATGCGATACTGAAAGAACCTGCGGGAACGGATGGATATGTTTCTCCAGAACAGCAGAAGGGTGGACCTACCGATGTGCGCAATGATATCTACAGTGTAGGTGTGATTCTTGATAAGATGAGGCTGAATTTCTCTTATCGCATGGGATTGAGGCGTTGCCTCCGTCCGTTGGAGGAGCGATATCCCAACATGACAGCCATGCGCCAGCATATCCGTTCCTTGCATAACAACCTGCTTGCCTTCTGGATAGCTTCTGGCATATTGGTGGCTGGTACTTCGGGTGTGCTTATATATAATAAGGTGAACGAGCCTCCTCGTGGATACGATGTGGTGGCAGAGTTTAAGGTAGGCAACCTGGCTTATAAGTCGTGGGGTGGTGGAGTTGTGTCGGTCAGGGCTGCCAATTCCAAGGATTCCTGCATCGAGGTGCCTAAGTCGGTCAACTTTCAGGGAATGACCTATAAGATAGATGAAATCGAAAAGAAGGCGTTTGCCAATCAGCCTGATCTGAGGAAACTGGTGTTCCCGGATACCAAGTTCCATGTGATGAAGCAGATGGTGGAGAACAGTCCGAATCTGCACAGCATCTGTTTCCGAAGCGCCTTGCCGCCAGTCATCGGCAACGCCATCTGGAAGACCAGGATTCAGGATGTCTTCACCGCTTCCGATTTCAAGCGTGTCATCCTGTATGTTCCAAAAGGCAGCTTCGGTGCCTATCGCAATTCTGTATGGAATCAGTTTGAGAATATCATTGAATATGATTAGAACTTCATAGATTACGAATAATAAACGCAAATAGCCGCATCTCACGTGGGATGCGGCTATTTGCATTATTATATGTATCAATACCATACTTCTATCTGTGGTGATTCCTTGGCATAGCTAGGCATGCACTTACCAATCTTGGCTCCGATGTAGGTAGGGTCGCAGATGTAGAACTTCTTGCCCTTGTACTCGTATGAGGTACCATTCTCTACCGGCTCATGGAAGGCTACGGCTGTACATTCGTGTCCTGGGAACTGGATGAGATGTACATCAAGTCCGAGTATCTCGTGTACCAGGTAGGCATAGAAGATGGCGCGGTCTTCGCAGTCGTTCTTTGGATAGTAGAGACTTTCCTCGAAGTAGAAGTACTTCTCGCGATGGAACTGCTCATCATCGGTGGCGTATGGGAATCCCTTCTGTATGAATCGCAGGATGCGGTTGGCTGCTTCCTGTTCGCTGAGGTCCTGTACCTGTGCTCTGATCTGCTTCACCACATCATCGCGCAGACTCTTATCTACTACAGATGCAGCTACGGTAGGAATATCTATGATAGGATATTCATCGAGCAGCGGCATGACGCCGGTAGGTACTTCGCCCTGCAGGGTGATGCCCGCAGCTTCGTATCTGAATGGCTTGGCTTCATCGCCAATCACGGTCTTGCCGGTGAATCTCAGTCCCATATCCTTACCCAGCTCTGCGCCCTTAGGCAGTTCGCAGGAACGGAAGGATCCTTCATCCTCTACATTTGGATAGATGTAGTAGCGCTTGCCGTCGATGTTGAGATAGGATTTCTCGAATACGTGCTCCACGTAAGGGATGAGCATCACTACGTGGTTGCCGCACATGGCGAGGCGTACGTTATAGCCGCAGTTGGCAAGCACATACTGCGAAGCGATGATTTTCTCGTTCTGGCTGGCGTTTGGCATGGCGGTATCGATGTATTTCTCTACGAGCATGGCAGAACCCCAGTCGCTGAGTCCCATCTTGCGCGATTCGGTGGCGAAAGCCTGGGTTACTTCCTTGAGATCTGATTGCTTGAGATTCTTCCAGTAGTTCACCACATCGTCGGTAGAGCTGATGCTCATGGAAGCGAGACGGGTTGCCTTTTGCATCTGCAGGTTTGCACCATAGAAGTTGACGTCGATACTCTGCTTGCTTGCCGGAATGTTGACGTGAGGCACGTTTGGCAGTGCAGGCATGACTGGCACGGCTGATACGGCAGGCATCAGTGGCAGTTCGATACCCGAACCGGTATATTCGATGTCTGGAATCTCAGGCTTCTCCTCTGGCAGCTTCGGCTTCTTCACCGGATCTATTCCTGGTCGTACGGTAGGAGCCTTTGGATCTGGCTTCTTCGGAGTCTCCGGTTCTACTGGAGTTTCCGGAGTTACCGGAACGGCAGGAACCTTAGCCAGCGGACTACTCTCAGTTTCATATTGCTGCTCGGTTTGCATG
>URYG01000091.1 GCA_900551985.1 uncultured Prevotella sp.
CTTTGTGCCTGGCATTTGAACCGATACGACGTAATGCTACGAAGCGCAAAGAGTCGTCAAGCAGGTCGGTTGCCGCCTGCTTGAACGGATTCTGTGGTGAAACCATAAACCACACCTCGTCCAGTCCCGCCTTCTCGCAGAGGCTCTTGGCCAGAGCAATGTGACCGGTATGGATCGGGTTGAAACTTCCTCCGAATATTCCTACTTTCTTCATTCTTCGTTCTTCACTTAAAATTCTTCACTCTTCGTTCTTCACTCTTCACTTAGGATTCTTCACTCTTCACTTAAAAAATCCTTGACGAGCTGATAAACCTCCTGCTGCGCCTTCTCCAAGTTGTCGTTTACTACTACATGGTCAAACTGTGGAGCAAAGGTCAGCTCATAGCTTGCCTTGGCAAGTCGCTGTTCAATCACCTCTGGTGCATCCGTACCACGACCATTCAGACGTCGGCGCAATTCCTCTACCGAAGGAGGTTGCACGAAGATGCTCAAGGCACGCTCACCATAGAATTTCTTGATATTGACGCCACCCTTGACATCTACGTCGAAAATGACGGATTCGCCAGCATTCAGCTGGTTTTCCACCTGAGATTTCAGCGTGCCGTAGAAGCGGTCCTGATAAACCTCCTCGTATTCCAGGAACTCCTCGTTGGCAATCTTAGCCTTGAATTCCTCAGGAGTGAGGAAGAAATATTCCACACCATTCTTTTCAGTACCACGAGGGGCGCGGGAGGTGCAACTGATAGAGAAGGCCAACTTCAATTCCGGGTGTTCCTTCATCAACCAGTTGACTATCGTGCTCTTTCCGCTGCCGGAAGGAGCGCTGAAAATTAACAATCCGTTCTTCATAATTATATCATTAATTTTATGATTCCAATTATAGTGCATTCAGCACCTGCTCCTTGATCTGCTCCAATTCGTCCTTCATCTTCACCACGATGTTCTGCATTTCAGCCTGATTGCTCTTGGAACCGGTGGTGTTGATTTCTCGGCCCATTTCCTGAGCGATGAATCCGAGCTTCTTGCCCACACCATGACCTTCCTCATTCATGGTCTCGCGGAAATACTTCAGGTGGTTGGCAAGGCGCTGCTTCTCCTCACTGATGTCGAGCTTCTCGATGTAGTAGATGAGTTCCTGCTCCAGGCGGTTCTTGTCGTAATCCACATTCGGAATCTGCTGCAGACCGTTTACGATGTTCTGGCGGATCTTCTCCACGCGTGCCTTCTCGTATGGTTCAATGCTGGCAAGGAGAGCCTGGATATTATCCACTTTCTCGGTGAATTTCTTCTGCAGGGCAGCTCCTTCCTGCTTTCGGAAGTCGCTCAGATGGCCGATAGCCTCGCAAATTGCATTTTTTGCCACTGCCCACTCCTCGTCGGTCAATTCTTCCACATCAGTTTTGGTTGTTACATCAGGAAGACGCAACAAGGTGCTGTACCAATCTGTAGGCTCAGGAATGCCAGTTTCAGCAGATATTTTCTTGATCTGCTGATAATAATTCTGAACAAGCGCGCTGTTGATAGGTGTAGCATCTGTAGCTGCATCCTTCTCAATCCAGATAGAGAAGTCAATCTTGCCTCTTTCCAGGCTCTTAGCTATATACTGACGAATCTCCATCTCCTTCTCTCTGTAGAGAGGAGCGATACGTGTAGAGAGGTCAAGATTCTTGCTGTTTAATGACTTTATCTCTACATTAATCTTCTTTGTTTTGTAGGCCGCGGTAGCTTTTCCGAAGCCTGTCATTGACTGTATCATATAATCTTTCACGTTAAATTTCTGCAAAAGTACAAAAAAAAGCGAGAAAATGCGTATATTTGCAACTTATTTAAGAATATATTTTTAAATTATGTCGTGTATTTTGAATATTGAGACGAGTACGGACGTGTGCTCAGTGGCAATTAGTGATAGTGGACAGGTGATTTTCAACCAGGAAGATCACACGGGTCCTAACCATGCAGTTAAGTTGGGTGTGTTTGTAGATGAGGCTCTTGATTTCCTCGATTCCCATGGTCTTCCATTAGAGGCTGTGGCTGTAAGTTGTGGTCCAGGCTCCTATACCGGATTGCGTATCGGTGTGAGTATGGCTAAGGGCATCTGCTATGGTCGCGGGGTGAAGCTCATCGCAGTGCCAACCCTCGAATTGATGGCTGTGCCTGTATTGCTTGGCGAACATCCAGAGCAGGAAGATGCCCTCATTGTACCTATGCTCGACGCTCGTCGCATGGAGGTATATGCCGAAGTGCTCGACCGCGCCCTGAAGGTGGTTCGCCCTATCCAGGCAGATATCGTGGATGCAGATACCTATAAGGAATACCTGGACGAGCATCATGTATATTTCTTCGGAAACGGTGCTGCCAAGTGTATGGAGACCATCAACCATCCTCATGCGCATCTCGTAGAGGGCATCGAGCCGCTTGCCAAAAATATGGCACCGCTTGCCGAGAAGCGATTCGTAGAGGGCAAGTTCGAGGATGTGGCTTATTTCGTGCCATTCTATCTCAAGGATTTCGTGGCTAAGATGCCTAAGAAGCTTATCTAGGAGGGATAGCTGGCGGGAGCATCCGCAGATTTGAATAGTGGGGGTATCCTCTGAATAATAAAAGAAACAAGCAAGAAAATATGAATAAAGTAGGATTAGACTATAATACAACGCGAGAAAAGCTCGTGCTGCCTGAATACGGACGTGAGATTCAGCAGATGGTGGATTACTGTGTAGAGTTGGAAGACCGCAAGGAGCGCCAGCGCTGTGCCGAGTCTATCATCAAGATCATGGATCGCATGTTTCCGGAAAACAGAGGTATGGAGAATCATGAGCAGAAACTCTGGGATCATCTCGCCATCATGAGCGATTTCCAACTCGACATCGATTATCCTTTCGATGTATGCAATGCTGCAAAGATAGCCAAGAAACCAGAAGCCGTGGAATACCCTAACCAGCGTATTCCTGTGCGCCATTATGGTGCCATGCTTTTCGAAATCTTCGAGAAGCTGAAGCACATGGAGCCGGGCAAGGAAAGGGATGAACTGGTGAAGCTGACTGCCAACCAGATGCATCGCAACCTGATGCAGTGGAGCCATGGTTCCTGTGATGAGCAGAAGGTGGCTGCTGATTTGGCGAGATTTACCGATGGCAAGATCAAGCTCGACCTCAAGCATTTCGTTTTCGAGAAAGTGAAGGAGACCCCTGCTCGCAACAACAATAATAATAACAAGAAGAAAAAGTAATCACTTTTTGTAATTTAGATAATCAGATTATAATAATTAGACAAGCTTATGGAGTCTTTCATCATAGAGGGCGGTCATCCGCTCCAAGGTACCATTACTCCGCAGGGAGCCAAGAACGAGGCGCTGCAGGTAATCTGTACCACTATTCTTACCGATGAACCCGTGCGCATTACCAATGTGCCGGACATCCTGGATGTGAACAACCTGATCAAGTTGCTCCAGGAAATCGGTGTGAAGGTAACCCGAAACAGCCGTCACGATTATACTTTCCAGAGTGATGAGCTGAAACTGGATTATCTCGACAGTCTGGAGTTCGTGAAGAAATGTTCTTCGCTGCGTGGCAGTGTACTGATGTTCGGACCATTGCTCGGCAGATTCGGCAAGGCTACCATCGCCAAGCCGGGTGGTGACAAGATTGGTCGCCGTCGCCTCGATACCCACTTCCTGGGATTCAAGTATCTGGGTGCAACCTTCGTACACGATGAGGAGCGCAATGTATATCAGATACAGGCCAAGAAGCTGAAGGGATGCTATATGCTGCTCGATGAGGCTTCGGTTACCGGTACAGCCAACATCATCATGGCGGCGGTTCTTGCCAAGGGAACCACCACCATCTATAATGCTGCCTGCGAACCATACATCCAGCAGCTCTGTCACCTGCTCAATGCTATGGGTGCCCAGATCAGCGGCATTGCCAGCAATCTGCTCACCATCGTGGGTGTGGAGAAGCTGCATGGCGCCGAGCATCGCATTCTGCCAGATATGATCGAGGTGGGATCCTTCATCGGTATGGCTGCCATGTGTGGAGCCGGCATCCGCATCAAGGACGTGTCGGTGAAGGACCTGGGTATCATTCCTGATGCCTTCCGCCGACTCGGTGTGAAGGTGAAAGTAGAGGGCGATGACCTCTTCATTCCGGAACAGAAGCATTATGTGATCGACTCGTTCATTGATGGTACCATCATGACCCTGGCAGATGCACCATGGCCAGGACTCACGCCAGACCTTCTGTCTGTGCTCCTCGTGGTGGCAACCCAGGCTCGCGGCAGTGTGCTTTTCCATCAGAAGATGTTCGAGAGCCGTCTCTTCTTCGTGGATAAGCTGATAGATATGGGTGCGCAGATTATCCTCTGCGATCCTCACCGTGCCGTAGTGGTAGGTCACGATCACAAGCTGAAGCTGCGTGCGGGTAGAATGACGAGTCCGGATATCCGTGCCGGTATCGCCCTGCTGATTGCTGCGATGAGCGCCAACGGCACCAGCCGTATTGCCAATATCGCCCAGATAGACCGTGGCTACGAGGATATCGAGCAGCGCCTGAACCAGTTGGGTGCCAAGATTACCCGTGTCAGCGACTAATCAATGTTAAATGTTAAATGTTAAATGTTGAATGATAAGACGTGACGAAGTATATAAGATAGGTAAGTTGGGCAAGCCTCATGGTGTGAAGGGCGAGATAACCTTTGCCATCACCGATGATGTCTTTGATCGTGTGGATGCCGAATATCTCGTTCTCGACATCGATGGCATCCTGGTGCCTTTCTATCTGGAGGAGTATCGCTTCAAGAACGATGAGAATGTGCTCGTGAAGTTCGAGGATATCGATACGCAGGAGCAGGCGCGCAACTATACCGGATGTGAGGTCTTTTTCCCTCGCCACCTCTCGGATAGCGATGGAGAGAATATGACCTGGGCAGAAATCATCGGCTTCCAGCTGGTGGATGCCGTAACCGGAAAGGTGGTTGGAACACTCGACCGTGTAGATGATTCCACGCTCAATCTCCTTTTCGAGGTGACAACCCCGGAAGGCGATGATATTCTCATTCCTGCCAGCAACGACCTCATCGAGGAAGTGAGTGCAGAAAAGAAGGAAATCAGAATGGCAATCCCAGAGGGCCTGCTCGATTTGTAAAGTGAAGAGTGAAGAACGAAGAGTGAAGAATTCATTTGCTTTACTAATCCTAAAGTTCAAAGTTCAAATTTCAAATTTCAAAGTAAATGAAGAAACAACAAATATGTATTCTCGGTTCTACGGGAAGTATTGGCACACAGGCGCTGGATGTCATCGAGCAGCACAGCGACCTTTACGAGGTATATTGCCTTACCGCCAATAACAGGGTGAAGGAGCTTGCCGAGCAGGCGCATAAATTTCATCCTGCTGCTGTCGTGGTTGCCAATGAGGCTCACTACGACGAGTTGAAGAATCTGCTCAGCGATGAACCTGATATCAAGGTTTATGCCGGTGCCCAGGCGCTCTGCGACATCGTTCAGGCAGAGCCTATCGATATGGTACTTGCATCCATGGTAGGTTTCTCTGGTCTGGAGCCAACCATCCATGCCATCAAGGCTCGCAAGAAGATCTGTCTTGCCAACAAGGAGACCCTGGTGGTGGCTGGTGAGCTGATCTGCAATCTTGCCCAGGAATACCATGTGCCTATCCTTCCTGTGGATAGCGAGCACAGTGCCATCTTCCAGAGTCTGGTGGGCGAGGGCGATAACGAGGTAGAGAAACTCCTCCTTACCTGCTCAGGCGGTCCTTTCCGCAACTTTACCCACGAGCAGCTGGAGAAGGTTACCGCTGCCGATGCGCTGAAGCATCCTACCTGGGATATGGGTGCCAAGATCACCATCGATTCAGCGTCGCTGATGAACAAGGGTTTCGAGGTGACAGAGGCTAAGTGGCTCTTCGGCGTTCCTGCCGAGAAGATTGAGGTGCTGATTCATCCACAGAGTATCGTACACAGTGCCGTACAGTTTGCTGATGGTGCCGTGAAGGCTCAGTTGGGCGTGCCAGATATGCGTCTGCCTATCCAGTATGCCTTCTCCTTCCCAAAGCGCCTTCATCTTGACGGCGAGCGCCTCGACCTCTTCAAGGCAAAGGATCTGCAGTTTATCGAGCCTGATTACAAGAAGTTCAAATGTCTGCAGCTTGCCTTCGATGCCATCAAGAAGGGCGGTAACATGTCGTGCATCGTGAATGCTGCCAATGAGATTGTGAATGCCGGCTTCCGCAAGGGAGAGTGTGGCTTCCTGCAGATGGCGGATATCATTGAGGAGACGATGGTAAAGGCCACTTTCGACAGCAATCCTGATCTCGATGTCTATCTGCAGACTGATGCCGAGGCGCGCCGTATTGCCACAGAGTTGATGAAAGTTAATAGTTAATGGTTAAATAATGAACGCAGAATGTAGGACTAATCATAAAGTTCAAAGTTCCAAGTTCCAAGTAAACAAGTTCAAAGTTCAAGGTAAATAAATGGAAGTATTTTTGATCAAAGCGTTGCAGTTAATGCTATCGCTTTCCATCCTGGTGCTGCTCCATGAGGGCGGACACTTTTTCTTCTCCAAGCTCTTTGGTGTAAGAGTTGAGAAGTTCTATCTGTTCTTCGACCCATGGTTCCATCTCTTTGAGTTCAAGCCAAAAAACTCTGATACCACTTACGGTTTGGGATGGTTGCCATTGGGCGGATATTGTAAGATTTCGGGTATGATAGATGAGAGCTTCGATACCGAGCAGCTCAAGCAGCCTATGCAGCCATACGAGTTCCGAAGCAAACCTGCCTGGCAGCGAATGCTGATCATGATAGGTGGTGTGCTGGTCAACTTTCTGCTGGCGCTCTTTATCTATTCCATGATTCTTTTCCATTGGGGTGACGACTATGTAGCTACTAAGCACATGACCCAGGGAATGAAGTTCAATACAGAGGCCAAGGCATTGGGCTTCCAGGATCACGACATCCTGGTTGGTACCGACAAGGGCGAGTTCAAGACCTATGATGGCGATATGTATCGCGATCTCTCTACAGCTACCCGTGTGGATATCATCCGTGGCGGCAAGCCGATGAGCTTGAATCTGCCTGGCGATCTCGATATGCTGAGCATGATCAAGGAGAGTCCTCGATTCGTAGAGGTGTATATCCCATTGCAGATAGACAGTGTGATGAAGGATTCGCCTGCCAGCAAATTGGGATTGGTGAAGGGTGACAAGGTCCTGACCGTAAACGGCAAGAAAGTGGAGTCTTTCAACGATTTCCAGTTGGAGATGGGTCGCGTGAACGATATGCTCACTGCCGCTACCTCTCATCAGGACAGCGTGAAGGCACTCACAGCCAGTGTTGAGTATGTGAAGGCTTCTGGCGATACCCTGAAGAACAGCGTATTGCTTCAGGCAGGCGATGAGGGTGTGAAGTTTGGCTTCTACAATCATCCTGTGATGCGCGATTACAAGATTACCCATATCAGTTATGGCTTCTTCCAGAGTTTCCCAGCCGGTGTGAAGTATGGCTGGAATGTTCTTTCTGGCTATGTAGGCGATATGAAATATGTATTCACCAAGGAGGGCGCCAAGAGTCTGGGTGGTTTCGGAGCCCTGGGCAGTCTCTTCCCTTCTATGTGGGATTGGCATGCCTTCTGGATGATGACAGCATTCCTGAGCATTATCCTGGCATTCATGAATATCCTGCCTATCCCGGCATTGGATGGCGGTCATGTATTCTTCCTTCTCTACGAGGTAATTACAGGTCGTAAGCCTGGCGATAAGTTCATGGAGCGTGCGGAGTACGTGGGATTCGGAATCCTCCTGCTGCTGCTTGTTGTGGCAAATCTGAATGATGTATTGCGATTCTTCGGTTTGATGTAATGGTCGCTGGAGAATATAATAGATACAAACAAAAAAAAAGAGATAAGCATCACGAAGTGCTTATCTCTTTTTTTGTTTGTATATTAACTTACTGGTAATTTAAGAGTAGCGGATAATCTGTCCTGGAGACAGCTTCTTATCCTTGCGATAGCCATTGAGACGGCAAATCTGCTCTACGCTAACGCCACGCTTTTCAGCAATGCTCGTCAAAGTCTCGCCAGCCTTTACCTTGTGGTAAAGCTTCTCGCCAGAAGCGCTTGTGGTATATCTGCCCACTTCGCCACCGTTTACCTGCTCTCGGGTATAGCCGCCGTTGCCAATCTTGCCACGGGCTGCATTTGCCTCAGCATACTCACTCTCGTAGGTATCACGGTTGAAATTGTAGAAGTCGCCGGTAACGTCCTGGTTTCTGAAGTCGAAGAACAGGGCAGGATTCAGGGCTACGCCGCAGAGACGAGTCTCGAAGTGGAGGTGAGAACCAGTACTTCTACCGGTATTACCACCCAAGCCGATTACTTCTCCGGCTCTTACCTCCTGGTTCTCTGAAACGAGCTGGTCAGAGAGATGGCCATAGATAGTTTCCAAACCATTATTGTGACGAATTACGATGTACTTACCATAACCACCACGGTCATATCTTACTATGCGAACTTTGCCTGCGAAGGCTGCGTGGATTGAGTCGCCAATATAAACCTTGATGTCCATACCTTTATGTTGGCGGCCAAAGCTAGCACGGTAACCGAAGTTACTTGTGACAACACGACTAGAAGTTGGCATACAGAAGTGACGGAGGTCGATACGGTAGTGCTCAGGCAATGTGGTTGCCTTGTGGGCATACTTGTTGGAGAAATCCTCATACAGTTCTGCAGAAGGGTTTTCTCTATCTTCCATCAGTCGATAATGCGATACTGCGAGAGTATCCAATGATTTCATTCGATGGTCAACTGGAGCTTGTCTGGCTAATAAGTCCTGACCGCAAACGGGTACAGTTGTTAACGCCAACAACGCCACGACCGAAATTTTCTTTATTTGCTTTCTAAAACTCATACTACTTTTAAATTCTATTTTCTTTTTTAGGTCCATTGTGTCAATAAGTGCAGAACGTAATATAGCAAAAAATCCTGCCAAAACCACTAAAGCAAGTGCCTTAAGATGTGATTTTGTTATATAGACGTTGCAAATATAACAAGAATATTCCAAAAAACCAAGGTTGTTAACGGTATCTGCTTGATATTTAACGCTGACTTTTTGTTTTTAACCTTTGTTAGGAATTTCTTTTTTATATTTTTGACAAATAGGGCTTTCTCGGGCATTTTTTTATTTCTTTTCTTCTTCGTGGAAAGATTCTGTATCAACCGGTTGCCGGTTTTGCAGTCTTCTGAGCAGCGCCACGGCGGGTGAATGGCCCATGAAGATGTACTTCTTGACTTCGGGACTTGTAAAGCGCAGGCACTCGTTGTAGGCACGGAAAAGATCATCGAGATTGATGGTGAATTCCTTGCCTGATGCTTCACGGATACCTATAATCATCTTGGCGGTAACGTGGAGCTTGATGTAGCGGATGCCCGTTACGCTTTCTATTTCCTTTAGGGATGTGAGATAGGATCTCATCTCCTCCATGGTGAGGTGGGGACGAGGCTCCCGGATGGCTGGTTTGCGTCTTTTATCCATTTCTTTACTTTTTTATTTTTTGATCTTTTTCTGCTAGCTGATGGCTGCCCAATTGATATGGGTTTTCTTGAGCTCCCGGAGCCGGTTCCAGAGGAGGGAGTGCTGGGGGAGCTCGCATTGCGGATCGGCATCGATGATGGCCTGGGCCTCGGTACGGGCTAGCTGCACCAGCTGACCGTCTCGGGCTATATTCGCTATTTTCAGGTCGAACGCCATACCGCTCTGCTGGGTGCCCTCCAGATCGCCCGGACCACGGAGCTTCAGGTCGGCTTCTGCTATGCGGAATCCATCGTTGGTATCACACATGATGTCTATTCGCTTGCGGGTTTCTTCTGAAAGCTTGTAGCTGGTTACCAGGATGCAGTAGCTCTGGTCGCAGCCACGTCCCACTCGGCCTCTGAGCTGATGCAGCTGCGAGAGTCCGAAGCGCTGGGCATCCAGGATTACCATCACCGAGGCATTCGGCACATTCACGCCTACCTCTATCACGGTGGTGGCAACGAGAATCTGGGTCTCTCCCTTCACAAACTGCTCCATCTCTGCCTCTTTTTCGGCAGATTTCATCCTGCCGTGAATCTTGCTCAGCCGGAACTCCGGAAAAGCCTGCTTCAGTGTCTCATAACCTTCTTCCAGGTTCTTCAGGTCCATCTTCTCGCTTTCCTTGATCAGCGGGAAGACGATATAGACCTGTCTGCCCAGATTAATCTGCCGGCGGATGCTCTGATAGAGACTGGTGAGCTGATTATCAAACTTATGCAGTGTCTGAATCGGTTTTCTGCCAGGCGGTAACTCGTCTATTACGCTCACGTCCAGATCGCCATAGATGGTCATCGCCAGCGTGCGGGGAATAGGGGTGGCAGTCATCACCAGCACATGGGGCGGGTTCTCGCTCTTAGCCCAGAGTTTGGCTCTCTGCGCCACTCCGAACCGGTGCTGCTCGTCGATTACCGCTACGCCAAGGCGATGGAAAGCCACTGGGTCTTCTATCACGGCATGCGTGCCTATCAGTATCTGGATGTCGCCGGTGGCAAGTCCGTCGAGTATTTCCTTCCGCTTCTTGCCCTTTACGATACCAGTGAGGAGTTCTACCCGGATGTCCATGCCCTGCAGGAAATCTCGGATGGTCTGCAGATGCTGTTCTGCAAGGATTTCGGTAGGTGCCATCAGGCAGGCTTGATAGCCGTTGTCCAGGGCGATGAGCATGGTCATCAGGGCTACGAGCGTCTTGCCCGAGCCTACGTCGCCCTGAAGGAGCCGGTTCATCTGTCTGCCGCTGCACATATCGGCCCTGATCTCGTGCATCACCCGTTTCTGTGCACCCGTGAGTTCGAAAGGAAGATGATGGGCGTAGAAACCATTGAAGATGTCTCCGATGCGATTGAAGATGTAGCCGCGGTATTTTCGTCGCTGGTCGCTCGCGTACCTTAATATATTAAGCTGTACGTAGAACAGCTCCTCGAACTTCAGTCTTACCTGCGCCTTCTGCATTTCCTGATGGGAATGGGGATAGTGGATCATCCGGAGGGCGGCATCGCGGGATACGAGATGCAGGCGGTTGATGATGAAGTCGGGGAGCGTTTCGGGCAGTGGTGGGAGGATGCTGACCAGGTTGCGGGTTATCCTTTCGATGCTTCGTGAGGTATAACCGCGCTTCTTCATATTTTCTGTCAACCCGTAGAAGGGCTGCATTCCCATCTCAGAAATCTGCAGCTTGCTTGCATCATCTATGTCGGGATGGGCAAATTGGAATCTGCTGTTATAGGCGGACGGCTTGCCGAAAACTATGTATTCGGTGCCTACCTTATAGTTCTTGATGATGTATTGTGCGCTGCGGAACCATACCAGATCTACCACGCCGTAGCCATCTGAGAAATGCGCCACGAGCATCTTGTTGCGTTTGCCGATATCGACTTCCTCGTAGCTCAGGATCTTGCCCTTAAGCTGTACGAAGGGCATATCTGAGGTTAACTCGCTGATATGAAAGATCTTTGAGCGATCTACGTATTTGTAGGGGTAGTATTCCAACAGGTCACCATACGAGCGGATGCCGAGCTCCTTGCTCAGAATCTCTTTCGTCTTGGGGCCTACGCTAGGTAGGAATTGGATGTCTTGTTCTAGAATGCTACTCATGTTTGTGATGGTTTTGATATGGGGGGACAGGCGATGGAATCGCCTGGAACGGGGGCGGGGCTGCTGATAGCGGGGCAGCGATCAGCAC
>URYG01000092.1 GCA_900551985.1 uncultured Prevotella sp.
TGCGAGAGCTTCTGAAGAGTCTCTGTACCGACTATCCTGAAGCCGAGATTCTGGGGCACAGAGATCTCCCTGGTGTTCACAAGGAGTGTCCATGTTTCGATGTCAAGAAGTGGTTATCACAAGTTTTTTATAATCACAAGTAACAAGATTAGTTAATAGAAAGTGGATGAATATCAGTAAGATACAAAATCCACTTTCAAAAACTCTTGTAATAATATTAGCCTCATGCGAGTCCTTTTAAGTATGCTTTTAAATCTGGGTTACGTTCCCAACTAGCCAAGTTCTCATTTCCAGTTAAGGTGAGACTTACTTTTTCTATAGCCTCCCTTTTAGCTTTCAAATCAGCTCTGGCATAAATCTCTGTTGTCTGAACCGATGCATGTCCCAAAAAGTCCCTAATATAAACAAGGTTTACTCCTGCTTGAAGCAGATGCATCGCTCTAGAGTGTCTTAGCACATGCGGAGTGATACCTAGCGGTACGTCATCCGAATGTTTCTCATGTGCTAACTTCGCATATTTTTGTAGAATATGTGTTACACCTTGTGACGTGAGTTGTATCCCAGAATGGTTCTGAAACAATTTATATTCTTCAGTACCTAGAATGTGATTGTCAAGATAATAATTCCTTAACAATTCAGCCATATGCTCTGTCAAAGGAACTATGCGAGTTTTATTTCCCTTGCCAAGCAGCGAAATGGAGAATGGCTTGGATAGCCTTACATCCTTGGGAGCCAGCGTAATGACTTCTTGCACTCTTGCCCCAGTCTCATAAAGTAGTGACAGCAAAACCAAATGTCTTCTGCCTACTTTGGTGCTAGTGGGCACCTCATCTAGAATCGCACTTACGCTTTCCTTTGTCAGATGCTTGACAGTCTCCTTGCGGCATTTTTTGCATTTTATTCCAAGATTGGAATTCCATAGGTCAAGATGCTCAATGTCCTCATACGAGAGAAAGCGAAAGAAAGATCGCAAAGCTGCCAAGCGCACGTTTCGTGTTGAAATGGCATTACCCTTTGTGTCTTCCAGCCAATCAAGAAAGTCCAAAATGAAAGTCTTTGATAATGTTTCCAGCTTAATCTTTTCTGGACTCAACTTATACTTGTCTTTAGCAAATTCCATGAGAAGTAGGAAAGTGTCTCTGTAAGACCGTATGGTATGAGACCTCGTTCCCAGTTCTCCAACGAGGTACTTTTGGAAAAACTTTTCCAAAAAATACGAGAAATTCTTAGTTGTCTTCATGCCAATGCTCTGTTTTAGAAGTTCGTTCAACAATCGCCTTTATTTCAGGCAAGCTCAGATTCACTTTGTTGATGATGTCTGGATAAACCTCCTGTGTCAGTCTAAGGTAACGCTCCGTAGAATATGCATCCAAATGCCCCAAGAACTTTGACAACACCGGAAGGCTGCAATAAAGGTCCATTCCTTCTCCCACAAGTTTTATCATGGCATGTACACATGCTGTATGTCGTAAATCATGTATGCGAGGACCAGCAAAGTGCCCCCGGTATGGAATGCCCGCTTTTCTCAGCGACTCACGAAACCATCTTTCTACAGTATTTATGTTAAGGGAATGTCCACATCTATTTACCAACAGAGGTGAATCCGGGAGGGAAACCTTTTTCATCGGCAGCATATTCCGATAGCGGATGTAGCCCTGGAGCACCTCTTGCAAAGGCTTATTAATCGGGCAAATGCGTTGGTGGCGATTTTTCGACTCTTCTATGAGAATCACATGATGTTGGAAGTCAACATCCTTGTTGCAAATGGACACCGCCTCACCTACTCTCATGCCTGTACTATATAGTAGCCTGAACAAGACTGGCATGCTCATCAGACTGGTCCTGTTGAACTCACTTCTTATGGCTGTTGAGTCTATGGCTTGAAATATTGCTTGGATTTCCTCATGACTGAAAATATAAGGTACAAAAAAGTTGTCCTTGCACCTTGGCAATCTCGGGATGAAGTCGTTTATTCCCAAAGCCTTCAAAAACTTTAGAAACTGACGAAATGTTGCCGCCTTAGAATATACAGCTTTCGTACTTGCCTCGGGAACACGGACGCTGTCTAGCCAACCCTCGTAATACGATTGGTCGATAAAACCCTGTGGAGGATTGGATGCGATGTACATGTCTATCTGCCTAAGGTTGCCTATTGCCGATTTGCATTGAAAACCATGCGCCTTCCTGTCTTCCACCCACAAGTCCATATAGGGGGCGAAGATGCTGACAAATACTTTATCTTCCATAAAGGACACCTCCTTTCTGCTCATAAAAGCTATTAGGCACTTGCGGAACATCCAATGAGCATCTCAATAGCATATTCTTGTCAACGGACAGATAAGGCATGGTCGATGCGGAGGTCGAATGACCGAGCAAGGAACTTATGACATGCACGGAAACATTCTCCTTAAGCAATTGCGTAGCCAGGCTATGCCGTAAACTATGCGCAGAATGGTGGCGGCCACGCAAGTCTATTCTTGCCTCACGCATGGCATCGCTTACTGTACGGGTAACAAGCGAAGCACTAATTGGGGCATACGGTGGGGTTGCATTGAGAAACACATAGCTACTGGAACTTTGCGGTCTTCCATGCAGAATATAATCTACTAAGGATTCCCCGACCTCCTTAGGCATTGGAATGGTTAGCAAACGCTGGGTCTTGTGTTGTGTAATATTAATCTCGTTCAAGTCCCAGTCCAGGTTGGAAAATTCCAATCTGCAAATATCGGAGCGTCTAAGCCCCAGGCGGCTTCCCAACAGGATTATTGCATAGTTTCGCTTGCCCAAGGGACCAGTCCTGTCTATGCTTTGTTCGATAAGGGATATTTCGTCTGGTTCATAATAGGATAATAGTGGCACACTGCGCTGTCGCCCTATATGTTGCAGAAAGTTACTAAAGTCCAGGGTGGTCTTGCCGATGGAATACAGATATCTCAGGAAATTCTTAACGGGTAAAACCTTTCCGTACTTGTCACCCATGAGAGTATCCAAAAAGGCATTGATGTTCTTGACCGTTATTGTAGCTGTTGTGACACCCTGGTGCTCCATAACTCCACAAAAACGACTAATGTACAACTTGTAGGTATCAATCGTTTGAGAGGCAAGCATCTTTTCACGCAAAACATCACTTGTTAGATATTGTTGTGCATAATAACCAAAGTCACCAGTAAACTGATAAGTACAAGATGGACGTAAGGAGAGCAACGATGATACCTCCCCCTTCATAGAGGAATTTAGTAATTTAACCATACGACAGTCTCTCTGGTAATGTCTGGCACCAACACCTTTTTCAAGCGTAATCGTCGAAGTAAAAAAGTTGCCAACATCTTCATTATAGAAATCTAAGTGACGCTTCTCCATAAAGGCCACCAAATGTCTGGCTGAAGAAATGAGTCGTGACCTGGTATCTCCCGACAGGTCATAAGGAAGAAGAATCTCCTTCAAGTACGAAAGGAGACCTTCCTTTGGAATTTGTGTTACTTGTTTCATAATTACTATAGTTTTATCGGGAAACAACGCGTTACCCGATGCAAATATAGTAAAAATTTTGCAAATACAACGGTATTATTATCAAAACATTGTAATCACAAGTTTTACTAACAATCAAACTGTTATACTATTAATACATAGATTACTTGTGATTATAAAAAACTTGTGATAACAGCTTTAATCAAAATCTTGTGATAAGAATGGCTTTCCTCCATCCATTTCCACATCTAGTCTCCTCCTCTCATCAAATATAAATTTCCGTACTCATCTCTTTCCTCCCCAATCTTATGACTTCAAGCGCATAAGGTTGGGGCTTTTTTTGCGAATGTTTTATGGATTTTTATCTTTTATGCAATGATTTTCTGCAAAAAGTTTGGCGAAGAGCTAGATTTTTACTACATTTGCATTCATAAAAATTAGTTTTTGATTATGACAGCTAGAGACGATCGGGAAAGGGAAAAATCGATAAGAGAAACTATTGGTAAGTTTTTCTTTGATTTGGCAAAAACTACTTTCACCGCAATGGTGATAGGTGGCTCTGTTGCCTTAATAACAGGGATGGAGGAGGCTTTGCCTTATGCCATCTTGTTAGGTGTTGGTGTTATTTCGACAGTTTTATTAGCTATTATTGGGTACTATATTTTAAAACATAAATAATATGGAAGGATTAATTATAATTTTGGGTGGTGTCGCAGTTTGTGCAGCCTTGTTTTTGCTTTGGATGATGAAGACCAAAGCTGGTCAGAAATGGGTGAAGGAGTTATAAAGTCATAGATGATAAATGCTTCAAAAGAAAAGCGTTTTATCGTCCGAAAGCTTTCAAAAAGGGTTGCAATCCTTGGAATGATGGATTGCAACCCTTTATGTTTTTTCATGCAATTTTCTAAGCATTTATTTCATATATTTCTTCAGCCACAAATCGAAGAACTTATCATATACCACGTAGGCATCATCCTGCTGGATGATGAAGTCCTTCTCTAGCAATCCCTTCAGGGCGGAATTTACTGAGCTTGGCGACGGGAGATGATATTTCTTGGCGAAGGCTCCGCTTTTTACGCTTCTGGCTTCGCCCTCTGCAGAGATGGCGATGAAGACATTGCGCTGCTTTTCCGGCATCTGGCGCAGAAGGGTCTCGTAGGTGTCTGATGCCATGTTGAGATTGTAGTTGATGGCGTCATCTACCATATCCAGAGTGCAGGTACCCTGTTCGGGAGTCTTGAGGAAGAGAACATTCATTACTCGCTGGATGTATGAAGTGACACCATCGAAACGGGTGAAGAGTTCTCCGATGATGGCAGTATCTAGATGTTTGTTGCGCTCCTCGAACTTGGCAGTCGCAAACTCCTTGTATTTCTCTGTATCCAGAGGCTTCAGGTTCATCAGCGTCACGCTCTGATAGAAAGGGCGGGCAGGGGATGTGAACATCTCTGCCATCAGATGGCGATGAGAACCCGAGAAGATGAAGTGGGCATTGGTGCATCGCTGGATATAGGTACGGAGCAATGCCTCTATGCGATTGTCGGCATAGTTGGTGATTTGCTGAAACTCGTCGATGGCAACAAGACATGGCTTGTCGGCTTGGTTGAGATAAGCGAATATCTCATCAAGCGTAATTTCCGGATTCACCATGTTGCCAATGCCTATTCCCCAAACTGGAGCCCCGTTGATATCGAAAGAGATTTCTGAACGGAGAGAAGAGAGCGCCATCAGGAATTTCTCCCATGCACTTCTGCCTTTAGGACGAAGTTCGTCAATGATGGCTTTGCCGAACATATTGACCAGATTGTTGACGGAATTGGTTGAATAGATATCAATGATAAAGGTATAATAATCTTTTTGGATGACTGGCTGGGCAAAGCAATGGTGAATCAGCTCTGTCTTTCCGATGCGTCGAGGAGAAATCAGAGCCATGTTATTCTCATTGGTCAGCATCTCTGTGATGTGCTGGGTTTCTTCCACGCGGTCGCAGAAGTATTCAGGACCGGCGTAACCATTTGTGACAAAAGGATTCTTCATTACCATATCTATACCTTATTATATATTCTACGGCTGCAAAGATACAACTTTTATTCCGATTATCATAAAGTGATTATCATAAAATGATAATGAAATAAGGAATTTTATTATTTGATGATTATCATAAATTGATAATTATGATATGAAGACCCCCTCTAATGTCAATAGAAAAAGGGTTGCAATCCTCGAAAAGATGGATTGCAGCCCTTTATACCTTATTATATATATGATAGAGCTAAGATAACTCTATCATATATTCATTTCTGGAAGCTGATTACAGCTGAGCCAACTCTACAACCTTATCTACTGCAGCACTCAAGCCGTCCTTGTTCTTACCGCCAGCCTGAGCATAGTGAGGCTGACCGCCACCGCCGCCCTGAATCAGCTTGGCAGCTTCGCGAATCATCTTACCGGCGTTCAAACCGTGATCCTTAACCATATCATCGCTGAACATCACGCTGAGCATAGGCTTGTCGTTGTGGTAAGAACCTACCACACAGATCATGTTCTCTGGCAAAGCCTCGCGAACCTTGAATACCAAATCCTTGGCAGCTGCTGGCTCCATAGGCAATACGGCTGTAACAACCTTCACACCATTGATTTCTCTTGCATTCTCTACAAGCTTATCCTTGGTGCGCTCCACAGCCTGAGCCTGGAACTTCTCTACGTCCTTCTTCAAGGCATCGTGCTCGTCGATGTACTTTCTGATGACACCCTCGAGATCCTTGGCGTTGTTGAACAAGCCCTTCAAGGCTACGATTGTATCCTGCAAACCGTAGATTGCCTCCTCGCAAGCCTTGCCTGTCAAAGCTTCGATACGGCGGATGCCGGCTGCTACACTGCTCTCGGAGATAATCTTGAAGAAACCAATCTTACCGGTACTCTTGGTGTGAATACCACCACAGAACTCAGCAGATGGACCGAAGCGAACCACACGAACCTTGTCGCCATACTTCTCACCGAAGAGGGCGATAGCGCCAAGCTCCTTAGCCTCCTCGATAGGAGTATCGCGGTGCTCATCCAATGGATAGTCGGCACGGATCATCTCGTTTACCATGCGCTCTACCTTACGGAGCTCCTCGTCTGTTACCTTCTGGAAGTGAGAGAAGTCGAAACGCAATGTATCCTTATCTACATAAGAACCCTTCTGCTCTACGTGCTCGCCCAAAACCTGCTTCAGGCAGTAGTCGAGCAAGTGGGTAGCTGTATGGTTGACAGCGCTTCCCTCGCGGCTCTCGATATCTACGCAAGCCATGAAATCAGCGTTTACATCCTTTGGCAACTCCTTTACGATGTGGATGCTCTGGTTGTTCTCGCGCTTGGTATCGATAACCTGAATGGTCTCATTCTCGCTAACGAGCACACCCTTGTCGCCAACCTGTCCACCCATCTCACCATAGAATGGGGTGTTGTCGAGTACCAACTCATAGAAGGTGTTCTTCTTCTGAGTCACCTTGCGGTAGCGCAGGATGTGGCACTCATATTCTGTATAGTCGTAACCCACGAAGTTCTGGTCGCCTTCCTTCAAGACTTCCCAGTCGCCGTTCTCTACGGCAGCAGCATTGCGGGCACGCTCTTTCTGCTTCTTCATCTCCTCGTCGAAGCCTGCAGCATCTACGGTGTAACCATTCTCACGGCAGATCAACTCTGTAAGGTCGAGAGGGAAACCGTATGTATCGAAGAGGCGGAATGCGCTCACGCCATCAAGCTGAGTCTCGCCATGAGCCTTGAGCTCGTCCATATCGCCATTGAGGAGGTTGATACCCTTCTCCAAGGTGCGGAGGAATGAATCCTCTTCCTCTTTCATCACGCGGGTGATGAGTTCCTGCTGAGCTGGCAACTCTGGGAAGGCTGCACCCATCTGCTCTACCAATACATTGACGAGCTTGTACATGAATGCCTGCTTCTGACCGAGGAATGTGTAAGCGTAACGTACGGCACGGCGCAAGATGCGGCGGATTACGTAACCTGCCTTGGCATTACTTGGCAACTGACCATCGGCGATAGAGAAGGCTACGGCACGGAGGTGGTCGGCGCAAACACGCATAGCGATGTCAATCTTCTCCTGCTCATCCTTGCCCTCACCGTTTTCACCTGTAGGAGTAGTGAAGCCGTACTTCTTGCCAGAGATAGCCTCGATTTCCTTGATGATAGGCTGGAAGATATCTGTATCATAGTTAGAGTGCTTGTCCTGCAACATGCGAACCAGGCGCTCGAAGCCCATACCTGTATCGATTACGTTCATTGACAATGGCTCGAGAGAACCGTCAGCCTTGCGGTTGTACTGCATGAACACGATGTTCCAGATTTCGATGACCTGAGGGTTATCCTTGTTTACCAACTCGCGACCTGGAACCTGAGCCTTCTCCTCTGGAGTACGAGAATCCACGTGAATCTCAGAGCAAGGACCACAAGGACCTGTATCGCCCATCTCCCAGAAGTTATCGTGCTTGTTACCATTGATGATATGGTCTGCAGGAACGTGCTTAGCCCAGTAGCTGGCTGCCTCGTCGTCGCGCTTCAAACCTTCTTCCTCGCTACCCTCGAACACGGTAACATAGAGGTCGGCAGGATTGAGTTTCAACACCTCGGTCAGGTACTCCCAAGCCATATCGATGGCGCCCTCCTTAAAGTAGTCGCCAAAGCTCCAGTTACCGAGCATCTCGAACATGGTGTGGTGGTAAGTATCGTGACCTACCTCTTCGAGGTCGTTGTGCTTACCGCTTACACGGAGACATTTCTGAGTATCAACACGACGAACATCCTTTCCTGGGTCTTTTGTACCGAGGATGATGTCTTTCCACTGGTTCATACCAGCGTTTGTAAACATCAGCGTTGGGTCATCCTTGATAACCATAGGAGCTGATGGAACAATCTTGTGGCCCTTACCTTCGAAGAATTTCTTGAAGGATTCGCGCACTTCATTAGCTGTCATCATATTATCTTTTATATTAATCTTTTTTAATTCTCAAATGTTGTTTCAGAGGCTGTATTTCTCCTCTGTTTTGATTATTTTTTGCCCTTAAGGGCATTTTCTTCCGAAAAACTTTGCAAAGATAAGAAGAATTGCTTAATTTTGCAACAAAATTAATTATTTTTGAAATTAAAGTTTGGAAAAATGGCTTTAAATACAGATAAAAACGTAAAATTGTACTATTCCATCAAGGAAGTGGCTGAGGAAGTGGGTGTAACGGAGTCAACTCTCCGTTATTGGGAAAAGGAGTTTCCTTTCCTCAGACCTAAGGTGGGTGTGAACAAGGTGCGTCAATATTCTGACAAGGATATTGAGCAGGTGAAACTCATCTATAACCTGATCAAGGTGAAGGGATTCAAGATTGCTGCGGCACGTAAGTATCTGAGTCAAAACAGAACGGGTGCCGAGAAATCGTCTGACGTTCTCGACACCCTCATTTCTGTAAGAGATCAGCTCAAGGAACTCAAGAAACAGCTCGACGGACTGGTTTAATACTTTGTTTTTGGAACATTGAGCTTTGATCATTGAGCTTTGAACTTTATGATTAGTAAAGAGTAGGGGATTACCAGCATTCTTCGCCGAAGACCTCGGCGATGGTAATCTTGCTGGCCTCTTTCTTGCTGAGCTGATGGCTCCAGGCTACTCTGCCCTTGGTGGATGCACCTGGACCATAGTTCTTGTATTCGCTGTACTCGGCAGTTTCTTCATTCTTCGGGTTGCGCCAGTTGTCCCAACCTGCAGGTGTGATGTGGCTGCCCATCTCGCAATTCATGAAGAGGGTCTTGGCGTATGGGCGCCAAGGACGACCTAGATATACCTTGTCAACACCCGCATCAGCTGTCAGCTTGCACTTGTTGAAGACATAACCGTATTTCTGACCAGCAGGGCTGGATGCGGCTGTGATGTAACTGTTTGCCTTGCTGTGAATCTCACAATTCTCAAACCATGCCAAGCTAGGACCGAAGATGAAATCGGTGGTTCCCTCGATATAGCAGTCGTAGAAGGCGATGCGGGAGCCTGCCTTGCCGGTATAAACGGTATCCTGATTACCCAGAAGACGGCAGTTCTGTACCAGCACATGGTCGCCCTCGATGTGGAGCGAAACAGCCTGTCCCAGTTTGGCGGCATTATTTTCGATGGTGATGTTCTTCAGTGTGATGTAGCTACCTTCTACCTTGAGGGTATAGGTGCGGAAGGTTCCCATCTTCTTGCCTTTGGCAGATGCATCTGAGTCGAGTCCGCCGATAGGCATCAGAATATTGGCATGGTCATCCCAGGTGATGATGGTCTGGTCGCGGTCTTCTCCGCAGATCGTGATGTTGGTGAGCCATGATGGGATGATGAGTTTCTCCTTATACACGCCCTTTTTCACATAGATTACCTTGGTGTATTCCATAAAGGCACGGCATACCTGGATGGCTTCGTCTATGGTGCGGAATTCGCCCGTGCCATCTCGCGAAACAACCAGTGTATCAGGATTATCGTACTTGTTAGCAGCAGTCAGAGGCAGCATCGCCAACATCATCAGGAATGATAAAAAAAGCTTTTTCATTGTTTTGTTTGTTTTTGTTTTAATGATTGTAGTTTATTCGTTTTGATGAAAATCAGGAGCTGGAAGCAGCAGGCTTCCAGCTCCTAATTTCAAATGATATCATCTTTGTTCTTTTTTGATGATGATTCCATCTCTATTCTTTTCAGATTACAAGATTCTCTGCACTTCCTGCAGATCCTCAATCGTCTTGAGCTTATCCATGATGATCTTCACTTCATCACGGTCGTGAATACGAAGTTCGATGGTTCCGTCAAAGATTCCGTTATCGCTGCTGATGGTAAGCTTATGGATGTTGATGCCCAACTGGTCGCTGATTACACGGCTCACATCCAGAAGCATACCCTTGCGGTCGATACCCTTGATTTCGATGGTGGCATCAAAGAGCATCTGCTTGTGCATATCCCACTTGGCATCCACGATACGGTTGCCGAAGCTTGATTTCAGCTTGGCTGCTACGTTGCACGAACGCTTGTGAATCTCGATGCGGTTCTTGTTGTCGATGAATCCCATCACGTCGTCGCCTGGAATGGCGTGACAGCAGGATGGGAAGATAAACTGGTTGATGTTTTCTTCGGTCAGGATGAGCGGCTTCTTCTTGTTGAAATCCTTGCCCACCACAAAGAGTTCCTGTGGCTTTACGATGCCGCCTGTTTCCTCCTTCTGCTTGTTCTTGCCCAGGAATGGGATGTAGTCGCGCCAGCTAGAAGATTGCTTCTGCTTTTTGGTCTTGCCCTGCAGTTCATCGAGGTCTTTCTCTCCGAGCAGGATGCAGTGCTCGCCTAGTGACTGGAAGAAGTTGTCGCGCTTCTGGATATTGTGGAGTTCGCAGAGCTTGTCCACTACCGAGTTGGTCATCTCTAAGTTGTTTTTCTGCAGCCATTCGGTGAGGATGCTCTCACCCTTCTTCTGCACTTCGCGGGAGTCACGGCGTAATATCGCCATGATCTTGCTCTTTGCCTTGGCTGTGCTTACGAAGTTCACCCATGCAGGCTGCACGTGCTGACTCTTGGAGGTAAGGATTTCCACCTGGTCGCCGCTGTTCAGCTTGTGGCTCAGAGGCACCAGCTTGTGGTTTACCTTGGCTCCGATGCAGTGGCTGCCCAGGAAGGTATGTATTTGGAAGGCGAAGTCGAGTGCAGTACATCCGGCAGGCATCGTGATGATTTCTCCCTTCGGGGTGAAGACGAAGATTTCGGATGCATAGAGATTGAGCTTGATGGCATCGAGAAAGTCCATCGCATCTGGCTGCGGATCGTCCAGAATCTCCTTGATGGTGCTCAGCCAGTCGTTCAGTTCATTTTCATCTTCGGTATATTCGCCACCCTCCTTGTATTTCCAGTGGGCTGCGAATCCCTTTTCTGCTACCTCGTCCATGCGGTCGGAGCGAATCTGTACCTCAATCCAGCGTCCCTGCTTACTCATCAGGGTAACGTGGAGTGCCTGGTATCCGTTGGCCTTCGGATGGTTCAGCCAGTCGCGCAGACGGTCGGGATGGCTCTTGTAAATCTTGCTGATGGCTACATATACGTTGAAACATTCGTTCACCTCGTTGGCGCGCACCGAAT
>URYG01000093.1 GCA_900551985.1 uncultured Prevotella sp.
CAAGCTGTTCAGCAACAGGATAGACAGGATCCGCCACGTGATTACCCCGACGGTAAGCTTCAGCTATGCACCTGATTTCGGAGCCTCCCATTACGGCTACTGGGATACTTATCAGAAGACTGATGCCGACGGCAATGTATCGCTGGTAAGTTATTCGCCATATCAGAATGCCCTCTACGGCGTGCCGGGCAAGGGCAAGAGTGGTAACATTTCCTTCACGCTGGGCAATAACCTGGAGATGAAATGGAGGGATAAGAACGACAGCCTGAAGAAGGTGAGCCTCATTGATGCGTTTGATGTGAGCATGAGCTACAACACCGCAGCCAAGGTGCGCCCTTGGAGTGATATGAACATCAATCTGCGACTGAAGTGGTGGAAGAACTATACCTTCAACATGAACGCCGTGTTTGCTACCTACGCCTACGAGATGGATGACAAGGGCAACGTATATGTCGGCAACCACACCGAGTGGGGCAAGGGCAGGTTCGGTCGATTCCAGGGAATGTCGCAGAACTTCTCGTTCACCCTGAATCCAGAGAAACTGAAGAAACTCTTCGGTGGAGGCAGTGATGAGGACGACAAGGACAAGAACAAGCGCAAGGACGATGACGATGAAGGTATGGATACCGACATAGAGAGCAACGTGGATGACAGTATGGAGAAGGGAAAGACGGGAGCCAAGAAGAGCGGTGGCGGAAAGGCCAAGACCGACTCGGACGGCTATATGGCATTCAAGATGCCATGGTCGCTCACCTTCGGATATGGTGTCACCATGCGTGAGGATACCCGAAGAGAGAAGTTCAACGAGAAATCGATGAGATATCCATACAAGTTCACCCAGAACCTGAATATGAGCGGTAACGTTCGTATCAGCGACGGATGGAACATCAGCTTCTCTTCCGGTTATGATTTTGATAATCATAAGCTGAGTATGACCACCGCGAGTCTGGCTCGCGACCTGCACTGCTTCAACATGAGCTGTTCGGTAGTGCTGGCGCCATATACCAGCTATAACTTCAGCTTCCGATGCAATGCAGCCACATTGACGGATGCCCTGAAGTATGACAAGCGAAGCGGTTATTCGAATGCCGTACAGTGGTATTAAGCCACCCGGAACGATATGAAATAGCAAGACGAGGATAGCAAGTATTGAAAAAATGCTGGCTATCCTCGTTTTTTATGACCCTATATTTGGATATGTCGAATTTTAATCGTATTTTTGTAGCGGTTATCTGAAAATAAGTAATCAGACTAAAATAAGTAATCAGACTAAATATTATATATAATGAACAAGAAAACCGTATCTATTTTAACCTTTGCGATGCTGGGGGCACTTTCTGCCACCGCACAGCAGAAGACACCATTGTCTTACTGGTTCGACACGCCTGTTACCATGAAGGGACAGCAAGTTTGGTATGGAGGCCATCCTGAAAAATGGACTCACAAGAAGCCTATCTCGGCTGGTGATACCGCCCGCAATCCGGATCCGGATTGGGAGTCTAAGTCATTGCCTATCGGTAATGGAAGCATCGGTGCCAATATCCTGGGATCGGTAGAGGCTGAACGCATCACCCTGAACGAGAAGACGCTCTGGCGTGGCGGTCCGAACACCAGGAAGGGCGCTGCCTACTACTGGGATGTGAACAAGAATTCTGCCCATGTGATGCAGGAAATCAGAGATGCATTTGCTGCCAACGACTGGGAGAAGGCTTCGCAGCTCACCCGCAAGAACTTTAATAGTCCGGTGCCATACGAGTCTTATGCCGAGGATCCATTCCGTTTCGGTAGCTTTACCACGATGGGCGAGGCGTATATCGAGACCGGATTGAGCACCGTGGGTATGTCGAAATATCGCCGTGCCCTGTCGCTCGATTCAGCTTTGGCTACCGTTTCTTTCGTCAAGGATGAAGTGAGCTATCAGCGTGAGTATTTCATCTCTTATCCAGCCAATGTGATGGCTATCCGCTACAAGGCTTCCCGTCCGGGCAGGCAGAATCTCGTATTCTCCTATGCGCCTAACCCTGTTTCTACAGGCAAGATGGTGGCTGACGGCAAGAACGGTCTGCTCTGGGATGCACGTCTCGACAACAACGATATGCAGTATGCCATCCGCATCCGTGCCATCAACAAGGGCGGTAGCCTTTCCAACGAAGGTGGAAAGCTGACCGTGAAGGGTGCCGACGAGGTGGTATTCCTCATTTCTGCCGATACCGATTACAAGGCAAACAATAATCCTGATTACAACAATCCTAAGACCTACGTGGGCGTGGATCCGCTGGCTACTACCCAGGACTGGATGAGCAAGGCAGAGGGCAAGGGATATGCGCAGCTGCTGGATGAGCATTACAAGGATTACAGCCGCCTGTTCAATCGCGTGAGTCTGAATCTGAATGATGCGGCTAATGCCAACGATATGCCTATCGATGAGCGCCTGGCTAACTACCGCAAGGGTGCCAAGGATTTCTATCTGGAGCAGCTCTACTATCAGTTTGGCCGCTATCTGCTCATCGCCTCTTCACGTCCTGGCAATATGCCTGCCAACCTGCAGGGTGTATGGCATAACAACGTGGATGGTCCTTGGCGTGTTGACTACCATAACAACATCAATCTCCAGATGAACTACTGGCCAGCCTGCACCACCAACCTGAGCGAGTGCGAACTTCCGCTCTTCGACTTCATCCAGACACAGGTGAAGCCGGGTGAGAAGACTGCCAAGTCATATTATGGTACCCGTGGCTGGACCACATCTGTATCCAGCAATATCTTCGGTTTCACCTCTCCGCTGTCAAGCGAGGATATGTCGTGGAATTTCTCTCCATTTGCCGGTCCATGGTTGGCTACCCATCTCTGGGATTATTACGACTATACCCGCGATAAGAAGTTCCTGAGCGAGACAGCCTACGATATCATCAAGGGAAGTGCCAACTTCGCAACAGATTATCTGTGGCACCGCAAGGATGGCGTCTATACAGCGGCTCCTTCCACATCTCCAGAGCACGGACCGATAGACGAGGGTGCCACCTTCGCCCATGCCGTGATTCGTGAAATTCTGCTCGATGCGGTAGAGGCGAGCAAGATTCTGGGCAAGGATGCCAAGGATCGCAAGCAGTGGGAAGATGCCCTGAAGCACATTGCTCCTTATCAGATTGGCCGTTATGGACAGTTGATGGAGTGGTCGAAGGATATCGATGATCCTAAGGATGAGCATCGCCATGTGAACCATCTCTTCGGTCTGCATCCGGGCCGCACCATTTCGCCTATCACCACACCTGTGTTGGCAAAGGCTTCCAAGGTGGTATTGGAACATCGTGGTGATGGTGCTACCGGTTGGTCTATGGGTTGGAAGTTGAACCAGTGGGCTCGTCTGCACGATGGCAACCATGCTTACAAGCTTTATGGCAATCTTCTGAAGAATGGTACATTGGACAACCTCTGGGATACGCACGCCCCATTCCAGATAGACGGTAACTTTGGCGGAACAGCGGGTATTACCGAGATGCTGATGCAGAGTCACATGGGCTTTATCCATCTCCTGCCAGCCCTGCCTGATGCATGGCAGAAGGGTTCCATCAAGGGTCTCCGTGCCAAGGGTAACTTCACGGTAGATATCTATTGGGACAACGGCCGCCTTACCAAGGCAGTCATCCTCTCCGGCTCCGGCGAACCTTGCCAGGTAAGATATGGAGATAAGGTGAAGAAGATGAAGACCCAGAAGGGCAAGACCTATGAGGTTAAGTTTTAATAGAAAGCCCTCTATGCATTGAAATGGCAGAAGCCCTCAGCATGCTTGAAAAAGTAGGCTGAGGGCTTTTTTCTTCCATTTTCCTTTGTTATTCCAAAAAAAATGAGTAGCTTTGCAGGAGAATCATAAAAATGAAGGCAATATGAGATATCCTATAGGTTTACAATCGTTTGATCATTTGCGTGAAGAGGGTTACGTATATGTCGATAAAACGGCAATGGTGTATTCCCTGGCGCATGGCAGTACCGTCTATTTTCTGGGTCGCCCTCGACGATTCGGAAAGAGTCTTCTTATCTCTACCTTTGAGAACTATTTCTTGGGAAAAAAAGAACTGTTCAAGGGACTTGCCATCGAAAGACTTGAGACGGAATGGAAGACATATCCTGTATTTCACATTGATTTCGGAACAGGTTCCTATGCCAATGCAGATGCTCTCAATCAAATATTTGAATACTATCTATCGGGATGGGAGAAGAAATATCAGATAGAGCGTGAGCCTGGAGTTACCGATTATAACTTGCGATTTAAAAAGGTTTTAGAAGAAGCGCATCGGCAGACCGGGCTGCGTGCTGTGGTATTGGTAGATGAGTATGATAAACCTATGCTCGATGTGATGGGTACAGGATATATGGTGGAGCATTTGGGCGAAAAGATAACGTTAGAGGAGAATAACAGGAATATGCTCCGTGCATTTTATTCTACTTTCAAGGGTGCTGATAAGCATTTGCAGTTTGTCTTCCTGACCGGTGTCACTAAGTTTTCGCAGGTGAGTGTGTTCAGCGATTTCAACCAGCCTAATGATATCAGTTTGTCTGCCAAGTATGACACCATCTGTGGCATTACAGACGAGGAACTTGAACAGATTTTTTCTCAGCAGATCAAGGAATTGGCTACTGTTTACGGGTATTCTGAAGAGAAGATGCGAGCTGTCTTGAAGAAGCGATTCGATGGATATCATTTCAGTAAACGTATGAAGGGAGTTTATAATCCTTTCAGTATCTTGAATACGTTTGATAAGCTGGATGTTCAGGATTATTGGTTCCGTACGGGTACCCCAACTTATCTGGTTCGTTTGTTGAATCATTTTGATGAGAATCTAGATGAGCTGACGGGCAAGTATTATATGACCGACCAGTTTGTTGATTATCGTGCTGATAAGGAGAAGCCTTTGCCAATGATATTCCAAAGCGGCTATCTTACTATCAAGGATTATGACCGAGAGTTGGATACCTTTAAGTTGGATTATCCGAATGATGAGGTAAAACGTGGTCTTGTTACTTTGATGGCTAACAATTATTTGGAGCCAAAAGAAAATATAGATAACTGGATAGTAACGGCAATTGCTGCTTTAAAAGAAGGTAATTTGGAAGACTTTAAAGTTCACCTTGCAGCTTTTCTTTCAAGCATCCCATACACGATGCGTCGCAAGGATTCGGAACGAGAGAAAGAGCGCTATTTTCATTACACTTTTTATCTCTTGTTGAGACTTTTGAGTACCTATACCATTTATACTGAAAAAGTGCAGAGTCAGGGTAGGGTAGATTGCATTGTTGAAACCTCGAAATTCATTTATATCTTTGAATTTAAACTTGATGGAACTGCTCAGGAAGCATTGGAGCAAATCAAGAATAAGGGCTATGCCAGTGAGTATGCGAATGATAAGAGAATTCTTTTTAAAATAGGTTGTAGCTTCTCTTCTGAAACTGGAACCATTGATGATTGGAAGACAGAAGATTAAGTTTCTTTTGAAAAAGTGGTTGAAAAAGCATTTTTGCTTTTTCAACCACTTTTTCTTATTCTATCTTATTCTGCTGGCAATCCTCTCTTTCTGCCAGTCGTATAACAGTTCGTATAGCTGTTATTCCGTGAGATGCTTCAGCCTTCTCTTTGCCTCGGGATGGCTAGGGTAGAGGGTGAGCGCTTTCTTGTAATTGGTGATGGCAGCTTCTTTCATGCCCTCCTTCTCACATTCCTTGCCCATGATGACATACTCCGTGGCAAGGCGTTTGAGGAATTTCTCCTGCTTCTTCTTCTCATCATCCTTCTGCTTGATCACCTCCCTCAACCGCTCGTTCTCGGCTTGCAGCTCATTCACCTTGTTCAGCTTCTTGCGGATGAAGCGCTTGGCAAGCGGATGCTCGATGTCGTAACGGCTGTGGATGGCGAGGAAGAAATTATCCAGTGCGGCTTGCATATCGCCCCTCTCAAACGCCTTTACAGCATCGTGGTATTGACGGTCTGCCTTGCTCTGTGTCAATGCCGTATGGATGGTATTCTGGTTGTTATACTGGCGGGCAAACTGCTTCACCTCGTTGCGCACGAATATCTCGCTGGGGCGGATAGGCTCCTGCAGACTGATACCCTCCAGACTGGTGCAGCGGGATAATGCCACATAGGTCTGACCGCCTGCAAAGACACCACCCGTGAAATCTATCTTCACCTGATTGAAAGTCAGACCCTGACTCTTGTGGACGGTAATCGCCCAGGCAAGTCGGATAGGGTATTGTTCGTATCTGCCTATTTCCTCTTCCTCAATCTTCTTTTCCACTTCGTTGAAATGATAGCGCATGTTGCTCCAGGCGGCAGGCTCCACCATCACATCCTGTCCATTCTCCGTGCGCACATGGATCTTGGCATTCTCCTCCTCATCGAAACCGATGATGGTGCCCAGGGTGCCGTTCACCCATTGGTGCTCGATATCGTTCTTGATAAAGATAATCTGTGCTCCGGTCTTCAGATACAGTTCGATAGGGGTAGGCAGACTGCTTTCCGGAAACTCACCCTGGATATTGCCCCGGAAGAGTGTTGGCTCTCCTGGCAGGAGCTTGAGCTGGTTCTCGTTGATGAAATCCACGGTGTCGCGGCGGGTGGAGAGGGTGATGGCAAGCTTGGAATCACTCTCGTCGAGCTGGGCACCTACACGCTGGTTGAGCAGCTGCAGGTCTTGACTCTGTGCCTGACTGGTTCGGATATGGTCGAGGATGCCGATGAAGACAGGGTCGCTTTGGCGATACACCTTCTTGAGTTCGATGCTGACGAGCTGGAACTGCTGGAAGATCTTGGCATCGAAGAAGAAGCTGCTGCGATAGAAAGGATTCAGCAGTTTTCGGTCATCCTCCTTCACCACCGGTTCCAACTGGTAGATGTCGCCCACCAGCAGGAGCTGTTTTCCTCCGAACGGCTCCCTCATGTTGCGGCAATACACACGCAGTACCTTATCGATGAAATCGATGATGTCGGCACGCACCATACTGATCTCATCGATGATGATGAGTTCCACTTCTCGGATAATCTTGATTTTCTCGGAATTATACTTCAATGTATTCCGGATGTTGCGCACGGAATACATGCTGTCGTTGGGCAGTAGGGGGTGGAAGGGCAGTTTGAAGAAACTGTGCAGGGTGCTTCCGCCGGCATTGATGGCTGCGATGCCCGTAGGTGCCAGAACAATGTGTTTCTTCTTGGTATTGGCTGCGATGTACCGCAGAAAAGTAGATTTACCCGTCCCCGCCTTTCCGGTGAGGAAAAGCGAACGACGGGTAAACTGTATGATTTGGAGTGCATTCTGCAGCTCCGCATTGTCGAGATCAATCATATTTAAATTTTAAAGGTCGTCGAAGTTGACAGGCTGTTCTGTTGGCTTTGTCTTCTTCTTCTCTTTCTTTTCTTCTGTAGCTCCTGAAGCAGAAGTAGAAGATTCTCCTTCCGACTTGACAACAGGAACCTCCTTGGTAATAGGATTGCCGTTTTCATCGAGGATGATTTCCTCTGTGAATGCGGTGCTATCCACACGGGTGGTATCTACCTTAGGTTTTGGCGCATAGCTTGCGCAGATATACATATCTCGTGTGATGTCGCCATCCTGTGGCTTGTCGAACTTGGCGTGATACTGCTGGAAGGCTGGATCGCCGAACACAGACTGCATGAAGTAACCACATATTGGCAATGCTGTTCGGGAACCCTGACCCAAGGCTCCGGTGCGGAAGTGGAGACAGCGATATTCGCCACCTACCCAGGCACCGACTACCAGTTTAGGGCTGACGCACATGAACCAGGCATCAGAGTGGTTGTTGGTAGTACCTGTCTTTCCACCAAACTCGGTGTCACGGTAGTTGCCTACATATCCCCAGAGACTCTGCGATGTACCGCCTGGCTCTCGCATACCGCCCTGGAGCAGCTGCTGCATCAGGAAGGCACTCTTGTAAGGAATCACCTGCTCCTCTGTAGAAGGACCTTCATATACCACCTTGCCGTCGTGATCAACAATCTTGGTAACCAATACCGGGTCGTGGTGCTTACCATTGTTTGCAATGGTGCTGTATGCGCATGCCATCTCCAGCAGGTTGACATCGCTTGAACCCAAGGCAAGGGCTGGTGTATCATCCAGCGGACTGTTGATACCCATCTTCTGGGCAGTCTCGATGATGCGCTTGATGCCCATCTCCTGTCCCAGGCGTACTGCCACGGAGTTGATACTCTTGGCAAAGGCACTCTTCAATGGGATGCTGTCGCCGGAGAACGAACCGTTGGCGTTGGATGGTCTCCAGGTGGTCATCTCGTGCTTCTTCTTGTCATATACCTCCATCGAGATATATTCATCGCGGCGCTTGTCGCAAGGAGTCAATCCCTGGTTCATTGCCTCGGTATAGACGAAGAGCTTGAAGGTAGAACCCGGCTGGCGCTCGGCTGTTACCTTGTCATACTTCCAGTGGTCGAAGTCGATGTCGCCCACCCATGCCTTCACGGCTCCCGTCTGTGGCTCCATTGCCACGAAAGCGCTGTGCATGAAGGTAGTCATATACTTGATACTATCTTCAGAAGTCATAGTGATGGTGATGCTACCCTTGTCGTAGTCGAATACCTTGACCGGGTGAACCCACTCCTTATAATAATAGTTCACTGAGTCTGGATTGTCTGGGAAGCGAGCCACCAGATCCTTGTAGAATGGCTGTCGCTCGGCGATGCCCTGGATGAAGTTTGGAATCACCTGGTGATTCTCATCCTGCCAAGGTTCCTGTCCCAGCCATTTTCCCTTTCCTGCCTGTGTGCGGCGGATGCTCCAGTGGTTGTTGAAGTTCTGCTGCACCTGCTTCATCTGCTTGCGGGCAGCCTCCTCGGCATACTTCTGCATGCGGGTGTCAATGGTGGTGTAGATCTTCAAGCCGCTGGTATAGAGGTCGTAACCTTCTTCCTTGCACCAGTCTTTCAGGTAGTTGGCTACTGCCTCACGGAAGTATTTAGCCTGTCCGTCGTAGTTTTCCTCTACCTTGAAGTCGAGCTTGATAGGCTCAGCCTTGAGCTGCTCGTATTCTGCACGCGACAGATCGCCGTGTGTCACCATATTATATAATACGGTATTGCGGCGTGCCAGACTGTTCTCCGGATTGGTACGTGGATTGTAATAGGTGGTAGCCTTCAGCATACCCACGAGTACGGCAGCCTGGTCGGTGGTCATTTCCTTTGGCGTGGTATTGAAGTAAGTCTTGGCGGCAGTCTTGATACCGTAAGAGTTACTGCCGAAATCCACGGTGTTGGCATACATGGTGATGATTTCCTTCTTGGAGAAAACCGTCTCCAGCTTCACGGCGATGATCCACTCCTTGCTCTTGATGATGAGCAGGCGGAGGACAGGCACCTTGCCGAGTAATCCCGTAGAATACTGCGAACGGACTCGGAACATATTCTTTGCCAGCTGCTGGGTGATGGTAGAAGCACCACGGCCATTGTGATGCAGGAGAGCATCCTTGGCAGCAGCGAAAACGCCGATAGGGTCGATACCGATATGCTTGTAGAAACGCTCATCCTCGGTATCCACCAGAGCCTTGAAGAAGGCAGGGTTCACCTCGTCGTATTCTACAGGAGTACGATTCTCATTGAAATACTTGCCGATGAGCTTGCCATCGGCACTATAAATCAAGGAAGCTTCGGAAGTCTGTGGATTCAGGATACCTGAGAAATAACCAGGCGACTTACCGAAAAGCCATAAGAAGTTAATATCGACAGCACCTAAATAAAGGATAAAGGCGACAATACAACTTGCCAAGGCGACTACCGTCTTGGTGTACCACGCTCTTCCCTGATACAATGTCTTGTACCAAGGCCAAAAGGCGCAAAGCTTATGCCATATCCAGGCAAAGATAGTCTTGACTTTGTTCATAATCGTTTTTCTGTTTTTGTCGGTGCAAAGGTACAATAATAATTTGAAAAACCATCAATCTTTGTGTTTTTATTTGTTATAAAGTCTCAATCGATGTGTATGAAATGTTACAGGAACTTTATCGGATGTTACATTCCGGCGGAAATCTTCTGTTTTTAACTTTTTTCACCATAAAAAACTCTTAAAATGCTTGCAGAAACAAAAAAAATTAGTACCTTTGCGCTCAGCAAAAACAAGCAAGATATATAAAAACTTAATATAAAACACAAGAATTATGGTAAGCAACAACATTCCACAAGTAAAGCTCGGCATCATTGCCGTTAGCCGTGACTGTTTCCCAATCGCGCTTTCTACTCAGCGCCGTGAGAACATCGTAAAGGAGTACAAGGGTGAGATTTTCAACTGCCAGACTACAGTTGAGAACGAGAAAGATATGCTCAAGGCTGTGAGCGAGGTAAAGGAGCAGGGCTGCAACGCCTTGGTAGTATTCCTCGGTAACTTCGGTCCAGAGACTCCTGAGACTTTGATTGCAAAGAACTTCGATGGTCCTGTTATGTTCGTAGCTGCTGCTGAGGGCGACGGCGACATGATCAATGGTCGTGGTGATGCATACTGCGGTATGCTCAACTGCTCTTACAACCTCGGCATGCGCCACCTGAAGGGTTACATCCCTGAGTATCCTGTAGGCACAGCTGCAGAAGTTGCCAAGATGATTGCAGACTTCGTACCAGTAGCTCGCGTCATCCTCGGTTTGAAGGGCTTGAAGATTATCACCTTCGGTCCACGTCCTCAGGACTTCTTCGCCTGCAACGCTCCTATCAAGGGCTTGTACGAACTCGGCGTAGAGATTGAGGAGAACTCAGAGCTCGACCTCCTCGTGGCTTACAAGGAGCACGAGAACGACCCACGTATCGACGAAGTTTGCGCTGATATGGCAAAGGAGATGGGCGAGGGATGCTACTATCCTGACCTCAGCCGCAGAATGGCACAGTTTGAGTTGACATTGCTCGACTGGGCAGAGGCTCACAAGGGTTCTCGCCAGTATGTAGCATTCGCTGACAAGTGCTGGCCAGCCTTCCCAAGCCAGTTTGGTTTCGAGCCTTGCTATGTCAACAGCCGTCTCGTTAGCCGTGGTATCCCTGTAGCTTGCGAGGTAGATATCTATGGTGCATTGTCTGAGTACATCGGTATGTGTGCATCTGATGATACCGTAACATTGCTCGACATCAACAACTCTGTTCCTCAGTATATCTATGATGAGGATATCAAGGGTAAGTACGATTATAAGTTGACTGATACCTTCATGGGCTTCCACTGCGGTAACACTCCACAGTGCAAGATGTGCTCTAGCCGTAAGATCAAGTATCAGTTGATCCAGAACCGTTTGTTGGAGAATGGTGGTACACCAGACTTCACCCGTGGTACTTTGGAGGGCGATATCGCAGCATCAGATATCACATTCTATCGTCTGCAGTGCGATTCAGAGGGCAACCTCCGCAGCTACATCGCAGAGGGTGAGGTTCTCGATGTTCCTACCCGTTCATTCAATAATATCAATATCTTCGCC
>URYG01000094.1 GCA_900551985.1 uncultured Prevotella sp.
CAAACAACCCTGGAAAAGTAGCCGCATTAGCTAAAAGTGCAGTCAATGAGACTTCTCGGCACTAAAACCGAGAAGTCTCATTGACTGCTATTTTACTATATATTAAGTGTTTAAACCTCATGCGAATTAAACACGAAAGTGCACTGAAATAAGTGCACTTTTTAACGAAAATGCACTGAGTAGAGTGCAATTTTATGGAATTACGCAAGTGTTAGCAATAAAAGATCCTTTTTCTATATAGTGAATAAAGTTTTTGATACTTCAGATAAAGCGATTATGATAATTCTTTCGTATATTTGCAGCTTTCAATATCAATCCAATAAAATGATCGAATTTATGAAAAGAATCCTTTGTGTACTTATCGCCGCCCTCTGTCTCTGCATTTGCTGGGCAGGGAATGGCAAGAAACCTATTGTCTGGGAACAGCCGATAGCTGAAACGAACCAGCTATTTAATGATCCTTTTCAATCTCAGCTCAACATCTATCGTGTGGAATTCGCAGATGATGAAACACGAGTGTTCATGCACATCACTTTTCGCCCACACTATTGGGTAAAGTTTGTGAAGGGAACCTATCTCCTTGCTGATGGCAAGAAATATCTCGTGAAGAGCTGTGATGGACTGAAACTTGACGAGGAACACTATATGCCTGGCTCTGGCAAGGAGGATGTGGTCTTCCACTTCGCACCGCTCCCCAAGAAGACTCGAAAGTTTGACTTCCTGGAAGGTGACGGCGAACAGAACTTCAAGATATATGGCATCGAGAGCATCGATACCCGCATCAAACGACTCTTCTCCTCGCTTTGGCGCAACGATGCGACCGGTGATTGGGAGATAGGATTCTATGATGATTTCGCCATCTACGACTGCCGTTACTGGCAATACAAGCAGAAGAATCAGAAGGGCGACAAGTACTCTTTCATCCTTACCGATGGCAAGAGCGACCTGACTGTCAACATCGACAAGTCTCAACATGGCAAGCGCACGATGAGCATCAACGGCAAGAAAGCAGAATATTCGCTCATTACCACTTCCATCCTTCCGGATTATCCGCAGAAAGATGAGACCACAAGTCTGAAGGATACTCACAACAAGCCCGATACGGCTATTGTTGTGGGATGGCTCAGAAATATGCCTAAGGAACTTTGGGATAGAGGACAGGAGTATAGTGTGCAGTATTATGATCTCTTTTCCACATTCAAGGAAGTGAGCAATTGTAGCAAGCTCGATTCACTTGGCAGATTTGAGATCAAAGTGCCTCTCATCAACTCTACCGAGGTTTTCATGGACTGGAAACATACTTTTATCAACACGGTATTGGAGCCAGGTGAGACCTATTATCTGCTCTATGACTTCAAGTCTGGACATTCCATCTTCATGGGCAAAAAATGTCGCTTGCAAAACGAACTGTTAGCGCATCTTATTCCAATGATTGACACAGAATATGCAGGAAAGTATGAAAATAAGGTTCCAGCCCAGGAGATGATGCAGATTCTTGGAGCCAGATATAAGGAGGCTGAAGGAAACTTACGGAAACAGATAGAAAAATCGGCATCTATTTCCAGATGTTATCAGGAGTATGCGGCTCAATACCTTCTCTGCATTTATGCTACGGATATCTTGCAAGGAGCATATAGAGTAAAAGACCAAATTTTCCCTCAGGAATATGTGAGCCAAATGGAAAAAATATGGAAGGAGATTCCGCAGCCTTATACTCAGTTTCGTGACTATAGTATGCTGACTAAAGATCTCATCGACCAGGAAGCAAGATTAAAGTACAGTACACCCATGGGGAAGACCTATGGATTCTTGTTCACCAATTATTATCCGGAACTGTTGAGAAAGCACAAGGCTCTGGGGGATATTGCGATAACCGATTCAGAAATTGCTACGGTGGAACAATGGGCTAAGAATCTGGATGCCATAACTATCAAGCAATATCAGACGACAGATGCCAAGGAGCAGGAGAAAATAGTAAAAGCTTTTTCCAACTCAGCCCTTGCCAAGCGCGCTACGGCTATCATTGGTAGAGAAGATATTGCCAAGATGCTTAAGGATGAGACTCCTCTCCTCGAAGTATATTATGCCCAGCATATAGCTGATAGCATGGGATGCAGCCAGCAGCAGAAAGATGTCATCATCTCCAAATCCCTTCTTGAGATGTTGGAAAGACTAGCCATGCCACTCAATAGTTATGGACTTGACCTGACTGAACATGGCATCAGTTCTGAAGTTATCCGGGAAAAAGTTTTGGCAGAACATCGAAAGTATCAGTCTTTGCTGAACAAGGACATAACAGCTAGTCTCAAGACAGCTCCGCAGGATATGAGCGATGGTGAGAAACTTCTTCGCCATATATTGGAGCCTTATAAGGGAAAGCTTGTATTGCTGGATGTCTGGGGAACCTGGTGTGCCCCTTGCAAGATGGCTCTTGCCCATTCGAAGGAAGAGTTCGAACGCCTGGCGCCATACGATGTGGTATATCTTTACATGGCAAACAACAGTCCGGAAGAGTCATGGAAAAATATCATCAGACTGAATAATCTGGTTGGCGACAATATCGCCCACTATAACTTGCCAGCGGCTCAGCAGAGTGCCATCGAGAATTATCTCAACATTCGCTCCTTTCCATCCTATCGCCTCTTCGACAAGGAAGGAAATCTGGTAGATGTGAAAGTGGATGCCCGCCAGCTTGACAACCTGGAGAAAATCATCAAGGAACTGAGTAAATAAAAAAAGATGGCCTCGCAAAATGCGGGGTCATCTTTTCTGTAATCAAGGATTATCTATCAATAGAGCATACCAAACATCCATAACGGGATGATGTTGCCATACCCAGTCTCTATATCATCCTTTACCACATATCCATTTTCTATGTTCTGTAGCTGATTTTGCTTTTTCTTCTTTCCGCCAACCTCGAATGTATATTTCCCGTCAATCAGAAAATCTGATATAGGGGATACAGTGACAGGCATGAGAGAGCGTGTCTGATTGAAGAAGAAAGTTTCTCTAACTGTTCCTATCTCCACACTCTTTCCGGCAAGGGTATAAATGAGTGTAGGATTATCCAGATAGATCTTGTCCACTTTGCCTAGTCCTTGAATGCCACCTGTTGAAGTGCGGAGTTGCCCTATAAGTCCTGCTTTCTCCAAGTAGGCGCAAAGGTCGGCTATATTGTTTCTTGAAACTTCAAGTTGACCTCCTATCTGGCTCATGTTAGGCTTGAATGGCGCACTTTGAGCGATGATGGCAAGTAGTCTTTTGAGCTTTCTTGCTGTTGAAACCGTAAGGTCTGCATATTGTGGAATATCGGTTTCTATCGTTGCATTGACTACTTGCTGAATATACATTCTGATGTCGCCATCAGAAAAAGGATAATATCCTCGTTGCAGATAGTCAGCGAAATGTTCTAGAGGCAAGAAACCATTAGGTATATCGACTTCCTGTTGCATGAGCTGGGCTAAAGTACAAACAGGAAAATGGATTCCATGAAAGAGTTCCAGATATTCACGATACGAGAGTCCTTGAATCTCATACATAAGTGCACGACGGCTCAGGTCAAACGCCCCCTTTGCTATGTCGAGAACAGATGACCCTGTAAACATTACATGGAGTTCTGAATGATAATCATATATCAATTTCAGCTCCCTTGCCCAATCCTTGTATTTATGGATTTCATCAATGAAAAGATACTTTCCTCCCATCTTAGCAAATGAATCTGCCAGTTCGGTGAGTCTGTGACTGGCAAAATAAAAATCTTCTGCCTGTACATAAAGAGAGTCTTTTCTTGGTAGTTGTTCTTTGATATGCTGAAGCACCAAAGTTGTTTTACCAACACCTCTTGGTCCCATTAATCCAATCATACGAGCATCCCAATTGATGCGGTCATACATATAGCGATGAAACGTAGTACTCGTTTCTCTCAGCAATTTGTCGAATGTTGCTTGTAATTGTTCCATATTATGCCTGTTATATTGCTCTTTATGGGTGCAAATATACGAATTAAATATGAAAGTGCACTGGGTAGAGTGCAATTTTTAACGTAAATTGCACTCTGCTCAGTGCAATTTGCGAATATATATAAGGTTGTAGCGATAAAATACTTAGAGAAGCAAATATTTTTCTTGTTGGGTATCGCAAGTTTCACATCGTGCTGGTGAGTACTGATAGCGGTGCAGGCAATCAGCCTATGCAGGCAAGTAAGAGTGTGGAATATGACGGTAAGGCAGTAAAGGTACAGATGCAAGTGTTACATAGAATAAAGTATTTGACACATGTGAAAAAGTAGAATTCTACTTTTTTGTTTATCTTTGCAGCAACAAATAACAATTTAATAAACTAATAATTAATTTAAATCATAAAATGACTAGATACAGAATGATTTTATCCCTGCTTTTGGCTGGCATGGGAACTGTTGCAACAGCACAGAACATCAACTTGCCAATCATCCAGACCAAGTACACTGCCGATCCTGCACCTTATGTGCACAACGATACGGTTTATCTCTATACCACCCACGATGAGGATGGGGCTGAGGGGTTCCTGATGAAAGACTGGCTGCTCTATACCTCAACGGATATGGTAAACTGGCAAGACCGCGGTGCCGTGGCTTCATTGAAAGACTTCAAGTGGTTCAAGGGGGAGAATGGTGCCTGGGCAGAGCAGGTTATCGAGCGCAATGGAAAATGGTATATGTATTGCCCTATCCACGGTCATGGCATCGGAGTGCTGGTAGCAGATAGTCCATACGGACCGTTCAAGGATCCTCTCGGAAAGCCGCTGGCATGGGAGGGCGACTGGTTCGACATCGACCCAACTATATGGATAGATGATGATAATCAGGCTTACATGTATTGGGGCAATCCTGTGTTGAAGGCAGTAAAACTGAACGAGGACATGATTTCTTATTCTGATTCCATCATGCACTTCCCGAAGATTCAGGATTATCAGGAAGGTCCTTGGTTCTGGAAGCGCAATGGCAATTATTATCTGGCCTATGCTTCTACCTGCTGTCCTGAGGGCATCGGTTATGCGATGAGCAAGAATCCGCTCGGACCATGGGAATATAAGGGGCACATCATGAACCACACGCCTCGCACTCGTGGCAATCATCCGGGCATCATCGACTACAAGGGCAAGAGCTATTGCTTCGGCTTGAATTATGACATCTTCCGTTTAAAGACGGGGCGTCATGCCGAGCAGCGTTCGGTATCTGCAGCCGAAATGACATACAATCCTGACGGAACCATCCAGGAGTTGCCATACTTCCAGGACTGCAAGTTGGAGCAGATAGAATGGTTCAACCCTTATCGCCAGGTTGAGGCTGAGACGATGGCTTGGGGCTATGGATTGAAGACGCAGCCTAAGAACGAATGGGCGCAGAAGGACAGATGGAACCAGGTGGTTGCGAATGTTGACGAGGGAAAGTATATCCTCGTGAAGGGTGTTGACTTCAAGAAGGGTGCAAGTAAGTTTGAGGTTTCTGCCTCTTGCCACATGTTGGGCGGCAGCATCGAAATCCGTCTTGATGGGGTAAACGGCCAGTGTATCGGCAAGGTGGATATCGGCAATACCAAGGACGAATACAAAACCTTCTCTACCCAGGTGAAGAAGGTAAAGGGTGTTCATGATCTCTACTTCGTGTTCAAGGGAGGTGACATCCAGAAGCAGAACCTCTTCTTCCTGGATTGGTGGAAGTTTGTGGAGTAAAAGTTCCGCTCAATAATAATCATTTATCAATGCATAGCCTCGTGGTGGCTTTGTGATGGTTATCAAATAATAAATGTAATCAGTAAATAAGAAAATGAAGAAACAACTAATGATTGCTCTGCTGAGCATAGCGCCAGCCTTGGGTGTTGTGGCGCAAGATAAACTTTATAAGGATGAGTTCCCGCTGGGCGACATCACCCTTCTGGACGGACCCTTGAAGCATGCTCGCGACTTGAACGTGCAGGTGCTCCTGAAATATGATTGCGACCGCATGCTCGCCCCTTATCGCAAGGAGGCAGGCTTGCAACCTCGCAAACCTTCTTATCCCAACTGGGATGGACTGGACGGACATGTGGGCGGACATTATCTGTCGGCCCTTGCCATCAATGCGGCCATAGGCAATGAGGAATGCCGCAAGCGCATGGAATATATGATATCCGAACTCCAGCTGGTGCTTGATGCCAACAATCAGCGTCCTGATGCCTGGTGTCATAACTATATCGGTGGTGTTCCGAATAGTGCCAAGATGTGGACTGCTTTCAGTAAAGGAGATTTCGGACCTTATTTCGGAACATGGGCACCTTTCTATAACATTCATAAGATGTATGCAGGTCTTCGTGATGCATGGCTCTATTGCGGAAATGAACAGGCAAAGAATCTGTTTCTGAAGTTCTGCGATTGGGCTGTGGACATTACGCGTGATTTGAACGACGAGCAGATGGAGAAAATGCTCGGTAATGAGCATGGAGGCATGAACGAGGTGCTTGCTGATGCATACGCCATGACCAATGATTCGAAATATTTGAGTTGTGCCCGCCGCTTCTCCCACAAACAGTTGCTTGCTCCGATGGAGAATGGCAAGGATTGTCTTGACAATATGCATGCCAACACGCAGATTCCTAAGGTTATCGGCTATCAGCGCATCGCTGAGTTGGCTCATGATGTGCAATATCACAATGCCAGCGAGTATTTCTGGGAAATAGTGACTCGCCAACGTTCGCTCGCTTTGGGCGGAAACAGTCGTCGTGAGCACTTCCCGACTAAGGAAACTTGCATAGACTATATCAACGACATCGATGGTCCGGAGTCTTGCAATACGTATAATATGCTGAAGCTTACTGAGGATTTGAACCGAGTGAAGCACGATGGCATGTATGGCGACTTTTATGAGACAGCGATGTTCAACCATATCCTCTCTGCCCAGCATCCGCAACATGGCGGCTATGTCTATTTCACTTCTGCCCGTCCTCGTCATTATCGCAACTATTCTGCCCCTAATGAGGCAATGTGGTGCTGCGTGGGAACAGGCATGGAAGACCACGGAAAGTATGGACAGTTTGTCTGGACGCACGACAAGGGTGTGAAGGCGGAGGATAATGCTCTGTACGTGAATCTCTTCGTGGCTTCCGAGTTGAATTGGAAGGAACGGAAGATGGTGATTCGGCAACAGACCGCTTTCCCATACGCCGAGACATCTCATATAGAAGTAACTAAGGGAAAAGGTATCTTCACCTTGAAGATCCGTAAGCCATCGTGGTGTGATAACTTCACCGTGACGGGTGTTGGTTTTGATGCCGATAGTTATGAAGAGAATGGATTTGTCTGCATCAAGCGCAAATGGAAGAAGGGTGACCAGGTGAAGATTTCTATGCCTATGCACGCTTACATCAAACCGATGGTCAATGTGCCTCAGTATGTGGCAATCATGTATGGTCCTATCCTGCTCGGCATGAAGACGGGAACTGAGGATATGCGTTCGCTCATAGCTGACGACAGTCGTTTCGGACAGTATGCTGGTGGTATGAAGTTGCCGCTCGATAAAGCTCCAATCCTTCTGCCTAAGCATCTGAATGACATCGCCAAGGACTTGAAGCCAATTCCTGGTAAACCATTGCATTTCAAACTTGCCACCCGGATGGAGAATGCCATTGATGGTGAACTGCAGCCGTTCTTCGAGATTCATGATTCCCGCTATATGATGTATTGGTTGGCACTCGGAGAGAATGATTACAAGGCTTATATGCAGAAGTTGGCTGATGAGGAAAAAGCCCGTCAGGCTTTGGAGGCTAGAACTGTGGATAAGGTGAGCCCTGGAGAACAACAGCCGGAGACCGACCATCGTATGGAGACCGATGATTCGAACAAGGGTAATACAGAGGGTATCTTCTTCCGTGATGCAAAGGATGGGCATTATTTCAGCTATCTGATGCAGACCAAGGGAGAGACTAATCTTAGCCTTCAGCTCAAGTTCTGGGGACAGGATGAGTGGCGTACAAGTGAGTTTGATATTTATGTTAACGACAAGTTGCTTTGCAGCGTGAACAACAGTCATCGCTGGCGCACTACGCAGTTTAAGACCGTGGATTATGCCATTCCTTCAGAGTTTGTTAAGGGTAAGAAGGAAGTAAGAGTGAAGTTTGTGGCTCACAAGGGCAAGCAGGTTGGACAGATTTATGGTGTCAGACTTGTAAAGAATTAATCGTAGAAAAGTCAACGAATAAACAATCATAATGATGAATACAATGAAAATTTTGGCTAGCAAAAAGCCGTTATTGATAAGCGCATGGCTGCTTGCCATGCAGGGAGCTGCCTATGCACAGAACCCTATCGTGCAAACACAGTTGACCGCCGACCCAGCACCTCTGGTTGTCGGAGACCAACTCTATGTCTATACAGGACATGATGAAGACAAGGCTGATTTCTTCTGGATGAACGAATGGCGCGTGTATTCCACCAAGGATATGGTGAACTGGACAGATCATGGTTCTCCGCTCGACCTCAGTTCTTTTTCCTGGGCGGATGACCGTGCCTGGGCAGCACAGACCATCGAACGTAATGGTAAGTATTACTGGTATATCTGTGTGCACTCTAAACTGACGGGCGGAATGGCTATCGGCGTAGCTGTGGCAGATTCGCCTACCGGTCCGTTCAAGGATGCGCTGGGGAAACCGCTTTTCGATAATGGAAGTTGGGACAATATCGATCCAACCGTTTGGATGGATGAGGATGGTCAGGCTTATCTCTATTGGGGTAATCCACATCTTTACTATGCCAAACTGAATGAAGATATGATCAGCTTCAAGGGTGGTATAGATGCTAAGGCTGCTGTTGATGAAAAGAGAGAAGTGGGAAGAATCGTGATGACTGAGGAGGGATTCGGTTCGCCTGACGTGGAGAAGCGTGATTCTACCCGAAAATATAAAGATTGCTACACAGAGGGACCTTGGTTCATGAAGCGTGGCAAGAACTATTATATGATCTATGCAGCAGGTGGAGTGCCTGAGCACATTGCTTATTCCATGAGCAAGAAGCCTTTCGGACCATGGAAGTATATGGGCGAAATCATGCCACAGGAGAATACGGGTTCCTTTACCAATCATTGCGGTGTGACCGACTTCAAGGGCAAGTCTTATTTCTTCTATCATACGGGTAAACTGGGTGGCGGATTCGGACGCAGCATAGCTGTGGAAGAATTCAAATACAATGCCGACGGTACCTTCCCAATCATCCACCATACCCAGGAAGGAGTGGCTCCTATCGCAACCCTCAATCCTTACAATCGTCAGGAAGCTGAAACCATCGCATTCTCTAAGGGAGTGAAGTCGGAGCAGACCGATGATACGGGTGTTTATATCTCAGAAATCCACAATGAAGATTATATCAAGGTACGCGAGGTGGATTTCGGAAATGAGAGTCCGGATGCATTTGCCATCTCTGCTGCGTGCTCATCGCTTGGCGGTTCACTGGAGGTTCATCTTGATAAAAAGGATGGTGAACTGGTGGCAAAGATAGATGTCAGCAAGACTGGTGGCTGGGAAAAGTGGAAGACTTTCTCGGCACAAATGCTGAAGAAGGTAACCGGAAAGCATGATATATACTTCGTGTTCAAGGGATTGAAGGGAAGCAAACTCTTCAATTTTGACTGGTGGAAGTTTGAGAAGAATTTCGCCAATCCTGTGGTTTGGGCTGATGTGCCTGATGTGGATGTAATCCGAGTAGGAGATGCTTTCTATATGGTAAGCACCACCATGCATCTGATGCCGGGTGCGCCTATCATGAAATCGAAGGATCTGGTAAACTGGGAAACAGTGAACTATATCTTCCCTAAACTCACCGATTCGCCTAAGTATGACATGAAGGAGGGTACGGTGTATGGTCGTGGTCAGTGGGCTACTTCCTTGCAGCATCATCGTGGCAAGTTCTATGCGCTCTTTGCTCCGAACGATAATCCTGGTGGCGAGACTTATATCTGCACCGCTGATGATATCGAGGGTAAATGGACTATCCACAGCCGTTTGCAGCATTTCCATGATGCCGCTCTCTTCTTTGATGACGACGACAAGGCATACGTGGTTTATGGCACGGGCGAGATGGTGCAGCTGAATGCAGACTTAACAGTTGTGGTGCCTGGCAGCCATCGCAAACTCTTTGAGCGTGATGCTGATGAAACAGGCTTGCTCGAAGGCTCCCGCATGATTAAGCATAATGGCAAGTATTATCTCCTGATGATTTCATGGACCAAGGGACATCCGCGCCGTGAGGTTTGTTATCGTGCTGATAAGATAACGGGTCCTTACGAAAAGAAGGTGATTCTGGAAACGGAGTTTGCCGGATTCAACGGCGTGGGACAAGGTACGATTGTAGATGATAAGGATGGCAACTGGTATGGCATCGTATTCCAAGACCGTGGTGGTGTGGGCAGAGTGCTCACGCTGGAGCCATGTACCTGGAAGGACGGATGGCCTATGCTGACCGATGAAAATGGCAATATTCCTGCCCAGATGCAGAAGCCTGTGTTGGGCTACGATGGCAAGGGACTCGTGTATAGCGACGATTTCTCGAAGGATAAACTGGAACTGCAGTGGCAGTGGAACCACAATCCTGTGGATAATGCCTGGTCGCTCACAGAGCGCAAGGGTTGGCTCCGTCTGAAGACATCCCGCATTGTTCCTAACATCTTCCTGGCTCCCAATACCATCAGTACCCGTACCGAAGGACCAACCTGCGAGGGAATCATCAAGATGGATGTGAGCAAGATGAAAGATGGCGATGTGGCTGGTCTGTCAGCCTTCCAGGGTGATGCGGCTCTGCTCTCTATCGTGAAGGAAGGCAAGAAACTCTTTGTGGTTGGTACCAAGGAGAGTGTGGGTCTGACGGATAAGGAGAAAGCGGTGACCGATGTGAAGCGTGAGGAGGTATATCGCCAGCCTTTGAATCTGAAGCAGGATAAGGCAACGAAATCAAGCATCATCTATCTGAAGATGAGTTGCGATTTCCGTCTTCATCAGGATCTCGCCACCTTATTATATAGTATAGATGGAAAGACCTGGATTCCTGCCATCAAGGATTTCAAGATGCAGTATGATTATCGCCGCCTCTTCATGGGTACCCGTATCGCCATCTATAACTATGCCACAAAGGCTGCTGGCGGATATGTGGATATTGATTCTTTTGAATATTCGAAAGAGAAATAAAGTTTAAGATTGTTTTGTTTGTAATTTGACGGCACAAAGTGATGGAAACTTAAAAAGTTTTCTTATCTTTGTGCCGTCTTTTTAAACTAATCGATAATATTGATTTTATGAACAAGAATAAAATGATTTTGGGAGCTGTGGCCCTGGCATTGTCACTTCCCTTGCAGATGATGGCTAAGGCTGGCTGTTCTGATAAAAGTACCCGACTTTGGTATAACTCTCCTGCCCAGCAGTGGCTGGATGACGCCATCAGCCAGCGATGCAAA
>URYG01000095.1 GCA_900551985.1 uncultured Prevotella sp.
TCTTCGCTTATATTTGTAAACGGCAAACATTTATCGGAAAAAGTATCAGACATTCAATAAAAAAGTATCTTAGGATACCTGCCGATGTATCTTAAGATACTTGGCAATGTATCCTAAGATACTTTGCAATATAGCTTCATGTGCCGATGAAGCCTGTTTCATCCGCCAACGAAATAAGTTTCATCTTAGGATGAAGCCTACTTCCTGCACATCCCCAGGAAATACTTATGAATCTCAAGGCTTTCGTTCAATTCCGGATGGAAGGCGGTAACCAGCTGCTTACCCTGACGGGCAGCCACAATCTTACCATCTACCTCCGCCAAAACCTCAGCATCTCCCCACACCTCTTTAATATAAGGAGCACGGATGAAAGTCATTGGGATGTTGCCCTCGATGCCCTTCATCGGAGCTTCGATGTAGAAACTGCCCAACTGGCGACCATAGGCATTTCTCAAAGCCGTGATATCCATGGAAGCAATGCGATGGCTAGGCTCACCCTCTATCTTCTTGGCAAGAAGAATCAAGCCGGCACAGGTGCCATAAACAGGTAATCCTGCTGCAATCGCCTCCTTCACAGGCTCCATCAATCCCAGTTCATTCAAGAGTTTCGCCTGGGTGGTACTCTCACCACCCGGAATAATCAAGCCATCCTTCGGCTGGTCCCAATCCTTCAACTGGCGAACCTCAAAACTATCCACGCCCAGCTGAGCCAGTTTCTGTCTGTGCTCAGCAAAAGCGCCTTGTAAAGCTAATACAGCTATTCTCATTTTTCTATTTTCCTCTTTCAGCCATGAGCAAAGCTATCTCCTGCTCATTGATACCTACCATTGCCTCACCGAGGTCCTCGCTCAACTCAGCCAACATCTTAGGGTCGTTGTAGTTGGTAACAGCCTTCACGATAGCCTGCGCACGCTTTGCAGGGTTACCGCTCTTGAAGATACCAGAACCTACGAATACACCCTCAGCACCGAGCTGCATCATCAGGGCAGCATCAGCTGGAGTAGCCACACCACCGGCAGCGAAGTTAACCACTGGCAACTTGCCGTTCTCATGAACATACTTCACCAAATCGTAAGGAGCCTGCAACTGCTTGGCAGCCTCATAAAGCTCATCCTCGCTCATAGAAACCAGGCGGCGGATTTCGCTCTGCATCATACGCATGTGGGTAACAGCCTGAACCACATCACCGGTTCCTGGCTCACCCTTGGTACGGATCATAGTAGCACCCTCAGCGATACGGCGGAGTGCCTCGCCCAGGTTCTTGGCACCACAAACGAATGGTACGTCAAACTGAGTCTTGTCGATGTGATAAACATTATCTGCTGGAGAGAGAACCTCGCTCTCATCAATATAGTCGATTTCGATAGCCTGAAGAATCTGAGCCTCAGCGAAGTGACCGATACGGCACTTGGCCATTACAGGGATAGAAACAGCCTCCTGGATACCCTTAATCATCTTAGGGTCGCTCATACGAGAAACACCACCTGCTGCACGGATATCAGCTGGAATACGTTCCAAAGCCATTACTGCGCATGCACCTGCTGCCTCTGCGATTCTTGCCTGTTCTGGAGTTGTTACATCCATAATCACACCACCCTTGAGCATCTGAGCCAAGTTGCGGTTCAATTCTTGTCTATTTTCTGCCATAATTCTTTTAATTTTATCTTTTTACGACTGCAAAGGAAACACTTTTCGGCGAAACAGCAGAAAAATGTTCCAAATTCTGCAAACATTGAGTCATTTTGTATAAAGGATGATTCGCAAAAGTATAAGCCATATTCCGAAATATGCAAAGGCTCTACACAAAAAGATTTGTTAAACAATAATAATTTAAGGGAGTTTATCATCTGAGCATCTTTATTTTTCGTATCTTTGCGAAAAGTTTCGTTACGAAAAATTTCGATTATGGAAAATCCTTTTAAATTTGACCCATTAGTTGATGCCCCATACTTTACAGACAGAGTGAAAGAACTGGACTACATCGTCCAGTTTCTCAAGAGCGAGAACCATCTCGTTCTTATGTCACCACGACGTTTTGGTAAATCAAGTCTCGTAAAAAAGGCTGTTATCCAAACCCAACGACCATATCTATGGCTCAATATGCAAGCCGTGCTCAGCAAAGAAGATTTTGCGGCAAAGCTTCTGAAAGAACTGCTCAATCAATTCAAACTGGAAAAGATGAAGCACTATCTTCGTAACTTCCGCATCATTCCTTCTATCAACATGAACCCGATGACAGACGAGCTATCGGTTTCATTCCAACCATCAACCGACAATGGAACAACAGCAATAGAAGATGTTTTACATACAATCCAGAAGGTATCTACACCTCAAAACAAGCTGATTGTTGTCTTGGACGAGTTTCAAAGCATCCTGGAAATCGATAAAAACATGGATAAGCAGCTCCGTTCCATCATGCAGGAACAGACTGGCATCAATTACATCTTTCTGGGCAGCCAGGAATCGATGATGACAGATATCTTTGAACGTGTGAAATCGCCGTTCTATCATTTTGGAATGCTGATGAGACTCAACAAGATTCCATACGAAGATTTCAAGTCATATATTGCAGACAGATTGGAAGATGTATCAGAGCAGCCTACTCAAATTGCAGACGAGATACTGGCCTTTACAAGTTGCCATCCATACTACACGCAACAGCTTTCATTCGCTGTTTGGAACAACTTGGTAGCAGGCAAAAACGAGGATGTACTCCAACTCGCCATAGAAGATATCATAACGACTCATGATTTAGACTACGAACGTTTATGGCTGAATTTCAACAAGACAGACAAGTATGTAATGGTCAGTATCTGCGAGGGCAACAATCCTGCCCAAGACAGGAACCAACCTACCAGTACGATGACCAGTGCCTTATTGCGTTTAAGCAAGAAAGGCTACATCATCCGAAGTGACAGATATGAAATAGAAGACCCATTCTTCAAAAAATGGATACTCAAGAATATGATTGAGTAAGATTATATACAGAAAAATCGCCAATGAAGCTTTTCTACAGCTTCACTGGCGATTCTGCATAACTTTGCCTTACCATCTTCTGTGGGCTGGAACACTAGTCCATCAGATTTCTCTCAAAAAACTTGCGGCATTCAATAAATTGTTGTAACTTTGCCCCAAATAAACTTTGAAGCGTATGGATTACAAGAGATTACCTTACGGCATAGCCGACTTTACTTGGATTCAGAATCAGAACAGATTTCTGACAGACAAGACGATGTTTATACCCAAGATGGAGGAAGCAGGCGACTTTCTCTATCTCATCCGCCCACGCCGTTTTGGCAAGAGTGTATTCCTTACCATGATTCAGGCATACTACGACATCGAGAAGAAAGACTCGTTTCATACCACATTCAAAGATACCTGGATAGAAAAACAACCCACAGAAAAACAAGGTAAATATCAGGTACTGTTCTTCGACTTCTCTAAGGCAGCTGCCGGAAAAGACGGACTGGAGAAGAACTTTAATGCCTATTGCGAAACAGTGCTGAATGGTTTTGCAGAAAAATACGCCAAGTATTATCAGCCTTCTTTCTTAGAAGAGTTTAAGACAGCTAAGGATGCAGCACAGAAATTGAACTTGATAAACGTCTGGGCGAATGCCAAAAGCATACAACTCTATCTCATCATCGACGAGTACGACAACTTCACCAACAATGTCTTGAGCAATGAGGGCGAAGCCGTATATCATGCCTTGACCCATGCCCAGGGATTCTATCGTGATTTCTTCAAGCTATTCAAGGGAATGTTCCATCGTATCCTGATGATGGGCGTAAGTCCTGTAACGGTGAATGACCTCAACAGCGGCTATAACATCGGAACCAACCTATCCATGGACCCGATGTTCAACATGATGCTAGGATTCAGCGAGAACGAGGTGCGAGAGATGATAGAATATTACAGAGAAGTAGGTCTTATCAAGGTTCCCACCGACCAGCTGATTACAGACATGAAGCCTTGGTATGACAACTATTGTTTCGCAAAGGACAGTTTGGACACAGACCCAAAGATGTTCAATTCGGATATGGTAATCTATTATCTCCGCAACTATATCCGTTTCGGAAAGGCTCCGGAAGAGATGATTGATCCGAACACCATGACCGACTATGCCAAGATGAAGAAGATTATCTTCTTAGACAAGTTGCAGGGCGACCGCAAGAGCGTGCTGAAGGAAATCATCAACCAAGGATACATTTGGGCAGAACTGCGAGAGAGCTTTCCTGCGGAAGCCCTGATAGATCCAGCCCTCTTCCCTAGTCTGCTTTATTATTACGGTATGCTGACCATCATCGGCAAGCGTGGCAGAAGAGTGAAGCTAGGAATCCCTAACGAGAATGTACGCCGCCAATACTATGACTATGTATTGGATGAGTACGATTCCGTTTCAAAGATCAACAACAACCATCTTGCCGACCAATACGATGTGATGGCATTGGATGGCGACATCAAACCTGCCATCGAGTATATCGCCGAAGGTTATAAGAATTGCACCAGCCTCCACTCCAGCATCCAGGCAGAGCGCAACCTGCAGGGTTTCATCGCAGCCTATCTCAACCATAGCGGCTACTATTATATTATCCAAGAGATGGAACTGAATGGTGGCTATTGCGACTTGACAATGATTCCTGACCTTACCCGTTTCCCAGAGGTAGCGCATGCTTATCTCTTGGAATTGAAATACCTGAAGTCGGGCGATACTGACGAAGAAGGCATGAAGGCTTTAGAAGAAGCAAAGGCGCAATTAGACCAATATGCGCGAGACGCAAGATTGCCACAGATGATGAGCGGCAAGCCAATACACAAGATTGCTATTATATATAAAGGTAACGAGTTATGGAAGGTAGAGGAATGCTAAAGCCGGCCTTAGCAACTAGTTTCCCAATTCCAACTGATTCTTTACAAGATTATAGTATGCCCCTCGTTTGGCGGTTAAAGATTCATGGTTGCCAATCTCAACCACCTTTCCCTGGTCAAGGACTACGATTTGGTCGGCATTTTTTACCGTACTTAGGCGATGAGCAACAATCACAACAGTCTTGCCTTGATAGAACTTATCCAGATTCTCCACGATACTCCTCTCATTGTTGGCATCTAGCGAGTTGGTTGCCTCGTCCAGGAAGATATAGTCAGGATTCTTATAAACAGCTCTCGCTATCAGGATGCGCTGCTTCTGTCCCTGGCTCAGTCCCACGCCATCACGTCCTATCTTGGTGTTGAATTTCAGCGGCAAGGCCATCACATAATCCTTGATGCAAGCTATCTCTGCAGCTCTCATCAAACGTTCCTGGTCTATCTCTGCATCATCCACGGCTATGTTGCGCCCAATGCTCTCCGAGAAGATGACACCCTCCTGCATCACCACGCCACACTGTCGGCGCCACCATTTCCTGTTGAGCTGATTGATGTCGGTATCGCCGATGGTGATTTTTCCTTCCAGCACCGGGTAGTAACCCAGCATCAATCGGATGAGTGTGGTCTTTCCGCTGCCCGAAGCTCCCACTATCGCCGTCACCTTGCCTTGAGGAATAAGAATATCCACCCCGTCTATTGTCTTTCTGAGGGCATGAGGATCATACTTGAACATGATGTTGCTGATATGGATACCATCCTCAGGATGATCAAGACCAGTCAGCAAGCCCTCCTTTCCGTTCTCATCATCCATCTGGTGAATCTCATTGATACGTTCCAGACTGATTTTCACATCCTGAACGGAATAGAAGAAGTTCATGAGTTGCTCCACCGGCGAGTTGAGCTGTCCGATGATATATTGCACGGCGAGCATCATACCCAAGGTCATGTGCCCTTGGATTACCGCCGTAGCGGCAACCACCGTCACTACGATATTCTTCACCTCATTGATAAAAATACTTCCTGCCTCCTGGGTCTGCTGTAGTTTTAGAGATTTCTGCTGCACTCTGAAAAGATTCACTTGTGTCTCCTCCCACTCCTTTCGCTTGCGCTGCTCGCAATCCTGCAACTTGATTTCCTGCATAGAAGTGATGAACTCGTATGTCCTGTTGTTATTGATGGCCTGCTGCTCGAAGAGTTCGTAATCGAGCACCTTTCTTCGACGCAGGAAGAGAGCCATCCATCCTCCGTACAGGATGCTGCCAAGCAAGAATATGGCAAACACCACCTTATTATATATAAAGAGCACCACCGAAAACACCACGAAGGTAAGCATGGCAAAGGTGATGTTGAGCGTCTGCTGGGTGAGGAAGTTGTTCACACGGCTATGGTCGCTCATCCTTTGCATCAAGTCGCCCATCAGTTTGGTGTCGAAGAAAGACATCGGCAGTTTTAGCAGTTTGATGAAGAAGTCGCTCACCAGGGAGATATTGATCCGCATGGAGATACGGAGCAGGAACCATCGACGGGCGAAGTCTATCGCAGTTCGGCTGACGGTGAGCATCAACTGGCCTAAGAGAATGAGCCAGATGAATCCAATGTCTTGGTTCTTGATACCGACATCCACGATGGATTGGGTAAGGAACGGCAACACCAGCTGCAGGGCACTGCCCGCAAGTAGTCCCAAGACAATCCAGGTGAATGCCTTGCGGTATTTCTTGAAATATCTGAAAAGGAACTTGAAGGAACGCTTCTCCTTCTGTCTTTCTTCTCCTTCCATCTGATAGGTAAAGAAGGCTGGAGTAGTCTCGAAGAACATGGCGATACCCTTGTCCTCGTCATTAGAGTGAGTGCTTATCCAATGCTGCTTGAACTCATCTAAGCTATAAGTTACCAATCCCTTTCCTGGGTCAGCGACATAGAACTTCTTGCCTTTCTTTACCTTATATAAGACTATAAAGTGGTTTTGATTCCAATGAAGAATACAAGGAAGAGGAGTCTCGCCTAGCATTTCAATGGTAGCTCTTGCACAAGTTGTATGCAATCCAAGAGTATTAGCCGCTTCATTGATGCCTAGCATGGACACCCCTTCTGCTGTGGCAAAGCAAAGTTTCGACAGAGAATCTAAAGAATATTCTCTGCCGAAATATTTACATACCATTTGCAAACAAGCTATTCCACATTGCATAGAGTCATGCTGATGCATAAATGGAAAATTATTACTGAATCGTATACTCATACTACAAACGATTTCGTTCTGATTGGCCTGCTTCACTAGTTCTACTTTTTGTCGAAACTGAATTTATGTGGAAAACAACACGTGCATAAAAGCCAAAAGAGTCCACATCATTTGATTTTGCATAATTAATATCTTTGACTTTTAAATTCCACTTTTCTTTATCTGTTTTTAATAAATTATTGCAACCAACATAAAATTCCCATTTCTTTATGCTTTTCCGCACATAACATGAAAGGTTAGCAAAAGAATGGCAATATTCTGCTTGCCAATATCCAGAACTTTCCCCATTCATATTAATACATAACAAGTAATTACTTGGAAAATTTATGATGTTCTTCCAAGAATAAATCAATCTTGGTTTATCATATTGTTTCTCTGAAAAAGTAAAAAACTGTTTGTGATAACCTAATCCAAAAGAAGGTTTCCATATATGTATAGTTGGAGTGTAAGATAAGTAAAGTGTACATACTTTCCTGTCGTAGTTTATTGGAGCAAATAAGACAACTGGCATTTCTTTATAATGTTGAATACAAACAATTTGCTCATCAATATTTTTCCTAAAATCACAATTAAAAGCAATATCACGATATTTCATAAGAAAACTTATTTGATGTGTATATGTTTGTTTCAACTCCGGGTTTCCGCTAGAATAACTAAATTGATTATTATAGCCTATGCTATTCCGCAATGTCCAGTAACTAGGTCGTTTAATGATAGTTCGATAAGCTAGAGAAAAAGATGTCACCCCTTTTGTATAATTCAAAGAAGCTACAGGAAAAAAGTTACTATAGTTCTTACTTTGCCCCTCTATTTTCTCTTGCCCCACAAAATAGTTATATTTCAAATATTCATATCTTACTCCTAAACTTGCATTAAAATTACCCCAATTAATTTCATAACTGATAAATGGATTTATAGCTGTTTGTTTCACTTGGTTAGAATTGTCACTCAACCCTGTGGAAAGGTCGCTCTGGACTTTATAATTCTGTTCATTATTGGTATACGAACATTCTACGCCCGAAGAGACATTTCCTAATAGCATAGGAAATTCTATGTAGCCTTTCGCAGCAACAAGAAAAGACGAACTATTACTATTGCTAGATACAACGTTGTCTTTTATAGAGCCTTTCTCTATCTCTGTTTCGTCAAATGACATCTTTTGTGCCAAAACAATACCATCTATATGTAGTTTTAATTTATTCGAAAATTTATAATCAAAAAAGGAAGACAATTCATGATTAGTATTTTCTGCTTTCCGCTCCGTATTTGAATCAAATATATTAATTTGATTACCAAACTCCGATTGATTACTATATGAAGTATTGGTATTATTTCGAGGAACCTTATACATATTATATTTTATTCCAAACTCTTTACCTTTGGTAGGTAGTCGATTTATACCCAAAGAAAATTCAAAAGACTTGGACTTGCCATTTATCATACCAGAGTTTATCACAGAAATATCTTGTTCATCAAAGGTGAAAGATAAATTATTGTCTTGCTTTTGACTATATTCACTTCCCATCATATCAAAAGAAGCAAAACTATCCCAACCATTTTTGCGCCAAACGATCTTCAGATTTCCATATTGTGTCCAATCTCTATTTTTCCCTGAATACAAAGTTGCAGTTAATCCCAACATATCTTTTGACGACTTGATGGTATTTATTCTAATCACAGACTGAGTACTCGCACTATACATGCTTCCAGGATGCAAGATAACTTCTACTGATTTAATTTCATCACTTTTTATTTCTCTCAATTCCTTGATGTCATATACCTGTTTGCTATTTACAAAAATAATAGGATTTCCTCCTCCAATGACTTCTATGTTTCTGTCATTTGCTGAAACAAAAGGTATTTGATTTAATACATCATAAGTCGTACCTAATTGTGCTAATGTTGTTTTTTGCACATTAGCTATAATTCCCTCATTGGTAACTTTAAGTGTAGGCTTTGCTGCTCGTACCACGACTTCATCGAGTTCCTTCGTTTCGGATGCCAAATGAATTATTTGCTCCTTTTCATACAAACATTTTTGAAACTTAGTTTGATACCCCATACAGCTAACACGAAGCAGTTGATTCTGCTGGTGAAGATATTTTATTGAAAAATTACCATTGTCATCAGTCACAGTCCCGACAACAAACGAAGAATCTGTAGAAGAACAAATTACAACATTTGCGTAAGGTAAAGGAGTTCCTAAGGAATCTACAACCATACCAAAAGAATACGTACTATCTGGTGTTTCACAAGTTGCAGAAACTTCATTTTGCGAAAGAAAGGCACTTGCTCCATAGCAAGTACCTATCACAAAATAAGCAAACAATATCAAATATAGTCTTTTCATATTTTATCAATTGAAGTTATACCTTTCACATGCTCATAATGACGAATTAAACAGTCGGTCAAAAATTCCTTGTTTGCTCGTTTATCGTTGCTAACAGCACACAAATTATACTGACCTCCTTCATATTTATTTTTTAAGCGATATTGTGGACAACCTCCATCACAAATTGGGAAGAAAAAGCAATCCTTGCATTTCTGTTCCTCAAACATTGTTCCTTCGGTAAGGTATCGTCCCAACAATTCTTCGTTACTCAATTTATTATCCCCAAGATAACCTATTGCTTTATCCAAATTACTAACATCATTCCAACACTTATAAATTTCTCCCTCAGGACCAATTATATAAGAATTCTTACAAACTGCGCTACAAGACTTTGAACGATGTTCAGGAAAGTAAGTCACAGGCAAACCATATTTCTCCAACTCAAAATAAAATCTTCTCTTTGAGTCTTCAACAATTGTTGGCGAAGCCATGTTTGTATGAGTCTCATTATCAATACGGACAAAACCAGGATATACATATACCTTTTTGCCTTTCCATCGCTCCAAAAACTGTTTATGTAAAGTTGGAAACATGTCTTTATTAGTTTCATCAATATTTATTCGAATAAAGACTTTTGTATCTGGCAACTCCTGTACAATACGATCAATATTATTCAAAATAGTATCGTATGTATTATGATCAGAAGCAGAATATCTTATCTTATTATGAAACTCTTTTGTACCATCAATTGTTATTTGCACATCAGATAAAGAATGCTCTTTAAAGAATGAGCACTTCTCCTCATCAAACAAATAACCATTTGTCACCATGGACTGACTATGTATTTTCAAGTTACATTTTGTCTCTATCTTATGCAATATTTGCTTCATTCTATCAAATGCCAACAATGGTTCACCACCATACCACATTACATTTAACAGCTTAGCATCATCATGAACATTGATAAAATCAATTAACTTATCTGCAACAATGTCAGACATCGTTTTATTAGTCTTATGCTCCTCAAAACAATAAGGACATCTAAAATTACATGAAGTAGTTGGAATAACAATCACCGTCAATTTTGTAGAACAAAATCTCTCCAAGCAATTAAGAAGCTTATTGCGCATATAAAAAGCATATTTAGCTTTCTTCTCTACCAGTATCTTATTTTTCAATAGTAGTTCTTTACAATCCGAGGACAAATTATCGATTTTTGACGAATCCAAAGACTCATATAAATCTTTTGAAACTTCAAAAAAGCCATTTACTTCACTATTATAAACAAAAAAATGATTATTATAAGTGAAGGTATGCGTATATAAAGATTTAATTAATTCCATAATCATCTGTTTTGTTTTAAAGAGAATGCGCCATATCATTTTTTGACATGGCACACTCTCATTAAAGATTTTAGCCCATTGAAATAGGGACTTTCGCATGCGAATTGTTGGCATTATTTCCGCCACTATTATCGCAAGTATTACAGTAATTACACTCTCCCATGGCAGAATCTCTGTCTGAGAAACCTCCGACGATTAAATCCAATGTGATTGGATTCATAACGTCACCTTGCTCAATAACATTAAGAAAATTCTTATTCATGTTACATAACAATTTATGTTACTCCCTACTCGTAAGCTTTTCGGGATTCCGTTCCTTATTGCCAGTCTGGTCTGGATATAATCTTTGTCGACTAAATTATATTCTGTTCAAATTTAAATGTCTATGGTGCCACAATAGATTACATTATCCAACTCTATTGTTATTGAATAGGCTCCATCCTTCAACTCAGAAAGATCAAGACGATGGCTTCCTCTTCCTTCAACAACAAAAGTTGCATTTGCAACAATACAGCCAGTGACATCTATAATGACTACATTTACTTCACCATTATATTTGCTAATGTTTACTACAAGGCTGTTATTATCTAAACTTGCAGTAACACTAGGTTCTGCTGTTCGTGTTCCTAAATGCTTTTTTATCTTATACATAGGAATGTCTTTCGCTT
>URYG01000096.1 GCA_900551985.1 uncultured Prevotella sp.
GATGGCAGCGCTCAGCTCCAGATACTTGTCAGAAACGATAAAGAACTGTACAGAGCGGCGCATGGCGTTGACAACATGATCAACAGAAAGCGAAACAACAAACAGGCACACATAACCATAAATCACCATTTCCCAGGAACGGAGCACAAGATAGGAACTGGTAATGATGAGCAAGTCGCAAACCATAATGGCATGTCCCAGAGAAATGTTATAGTACTTATTGATCATAGCCGCCACCGTATCACTGCCTCCGGTAGAACCATTACATCCCAGACCCAATCCAGCACTGCTTCCCATAAAAAAGGCACCAATAACTGTCGCCATAAAAGGCTGATCGTGAAGCAAAGGCGTCATGCCCACCGTATGAATCTCTATGAAGCGAGTCACCGCAGCAAAGATAGCTACACCATAAATCGTCTTGGCACAGAATTTCCAACCGAGGATACGGAAAGCTATCAACAGCAAAAATACGTTGAGCGCCAGATAAGTGACCGAGGCAGGAATGCCAAATCCCCAGCAGAAGATAGAGGCGATACCACCTACTCCACCCATCGTGATATGGTTAGGGAGGAGGAATAAATTGAGTCCGATACTACCTTCTATCATTGCCAGACCGATAATGATGTAGTCGCGCAACTCATGCATTTTTGTTTTTCTCGTCATTTGTTGTATTTTTAAAAAACCATGATTATTCATACCATAAAACTGAAGCCTATCCGGCTTCGGGGTGCAAAGTTACTAGAAATCTTGTTAAAATCAAAGTAGAATCTGCTAAAAAATAGTCTAAAATGAAAAAAAAAGCTATTTTATGCCGATATTTCAAAAAATATTCATACTTTTGTACTTATCTATAAAGACAACGGAAGCAATATCTATTCAAGAAAACTATAAAAGAAGAACGATTATAAACATCTTGTCTATGGCAGAAAAAAGCATTAACATCGCATCATGGCCTTGCCTCAGCAATGGCCTTCACTACAATTGGCTAGTAGATTACGCTGCTTTCAGCGCATTCGGCACCTTCGAGCTTTCAGCAGAAGAATGGGAAAAGCGCGACCTCATCGTCAACTTCAAGGGTAACTCGGAACTCACTACCGAGATAGACCATCAGCAAGCTGTCGATAAGGCCATCGACTTGGTGTCTTCTTTCCTAAAGGCGGTATTCTCTGAAAAAGAGGAAACCACCAACCCGCTCCCTACACTTTCACAACTCACTCTGGTTTGCCTACCAGCCTCTACACAAAAGCATACTGAGCGTAGATTCCGCAAGTTCAGCGAACAGGTATGTGAAGCAACAGGTATGCAGAATGCCTACAACGCATTCAGCTTCACAACCACAAAGGATGAAGATGGAGATGAAGTGGATACACTTCATATAGACGAAACTTTCTTCCAGGGAAAACAAGTGATCCTCTTCGATGACATTATTGCATCTGGAGGATCAATTGTTCGATTTGCTGAAAAACTAGAAAAATCGGGGGCTAAAGTCATTGCCGCACTCGCTCTGGGAAAGAAAATCCCAGACGGATACGACAATAACGAATAGCAATTAGACTAGAAATGGAATCTCACATCCACACCACATTGGAAAGGATTGCCTCGCTGGGCAAAGTATTCTTTCTTGCCTGTGGCAGAATTATCTACCGCAAAGGTATTATAATTGGTGTCTGTGAGATTTCTACCCCAGAAACTTACATTGAAAGCCTTGAAATTCAAATCAACATGTGCTCCCAAAACTGCATATAACTTTTGGGAGTAAGTATTTGCATTGTCCCAATAGGTCTTGCCTTGTGCATTCACGTTTGCACCGAGGGTCAGCCAGTCGGTGAGACGATAGTCTGCCATCGCAGCCATTGTATGCTGTGGCACATAAGGAACGTATTTGCCCTTGTAATCCACGGCATCCTCACCTTCTCCATCCACATACTTATCAAACACGCTGCGAGTATAGCCATAACTCATTGCCCAATCAAATTTTCCATCGAAAAGCTGTCCTCTCAAAGCTGCTTCAATACCACAGCTGTGACTCTTTCCGGCATTCACCATCATACGTCCGAAGCCATAATTGCCCGCCATGACAGAAAGCTGCTGGTTGGTCACCTTCATATAGAAAGCACTCAAGTCGAAATGCAGCATGTGATCGAAGAGATTCAGATGAGCACCTGCCTCATAATTCCAGGAAGTCTCCGGCTTGTAGGCAATGGTCTTATCAATACGCTGGTAATCCTCCTCGGTATGCGTAACATGATAATCTCCACGCATTGCCTGATTGCGATTGGCATTCAGTTCGGTCTGAAGTACATCGCTGAACATCTGGATGTTATATCCACCAGCACGATAGCCCTTGCTTACAGTAGCATAGACATTACTGCCCAGCTCATCAATCTTCAGATTAAGACCGAATTTAGGCAAAAGCTGGCTATAATCATCACTCACCTCGTGATCCAGCGAAGAATCCAAGACAAAGGTAGCCAACTTTCCCATTACATTGGCATTCATCTGCATATAGGCACTGGCATCATAGTGGATGGCTGTATGCATCAAGTCATAACGCAAGCCCAAGGTGGCAGTAAGGCGATCCGTGATATTGAAGTTGCTCTCATGAAAGAATCCCAGATTCCACTGTGGTGTATGATACAATCCCGGTGCACCCATATTCACATTCATGGATACGCCTCCAGCTTTCTCAATAGCCTTGGCAGCTGCAGCCTTGGCTGCCATTTCCGGCATACCCTGTGCCACCATCTGCTGTGCCATCGCATTGAGCATCGCATTATACATCTGCTCCTGGATAGCATTGCCGATAGGCTGAGTCATACCCTCATTGAAGAAGACCGGTCCATTGGTCTTCAGCCACTGATAAGAGAAGAAGCCACCCGCTGTCCAATTCCAGAAACCGCCCACAGCACGATTACTCTTCAAGGTAAATTCCTGGGTAAGCGAGTTCTGCAGCTGCTCCTGCAGGATGCTCATATAATCGGTAGGAAGATAATCCTGATCCATGTTCATCTCATCCTTCAGATACTGATAGCTTGTGGTAGAAGCAAAGCTATAATCTGCACCAGTATGATTTACGGTAACACCCGAGATAAAGGAATGGCGCAGATAGGTTCCGTCGAAGGTGGTGGAAGGAAGCGCAGCCTTGCCTGTTTCCAGATCCAGCTTGCCATAAGGGAAACCATTCTGGTCAACATACTGATAGTTGGCGAGAACATCTACGTTCCATCCTCTGTTGAGCTTAGCCTTCAGCACAATCTTTCCTCCAGCCTCATCATACTTGTCGGCTCTGTTGCCGGTATTCGTATTTCTGAAGAATCCCTTCTGTGCATCATTGAAAGCTGCTACAGTAAACGCCAGATGGTCATTGATACGATGATAATGAGCCAGCTCTACATTGCGATAATATCGGGAACCATAACTCAACTTCAAATCAGTTCCCTCATATTCAAACGGATTGCGGGAATAGATGCGCACTAGTCCACCCTCCGTATTCTGACCATACACGCACATACATAGCACTGGAAAGACGACTGCCATAATTAGGCATTACAAAATTAGGGATATAACTAGAAAGCTCTCGCAAATCGCGGGTGCCTAGTTTCTGTATCTGAAATCCACCGACAGAAGTACTGCTGAGTGACTGCTGTCGAAGGCGGAAGGCCTCTTTAGGTTGTGAAACCACAACCACCTCGTCGATATCAAACACCTTACTGCTATCAGTGAATACTTTGAAATCAGGGTTATCTACTCTTTTATTATCAAGGGACAAGACATTGCTTGTACCAGCCCACAAAGAGATTGGCGCAACAGAGGAAGCCAGCGCCAATGCAATCATTTTCTTATTTATTATATCCTTTTTCATAACGGGTGCAAAGGTACAGCTTTTTCCTGACACCCAGAATCCTTATTTATTAGGAATTCCCCCTGCGATAGGATTTAACGGCAAACCAAATGTATGCCACCAGCAGGATGTAGCCTATATAATATAAGGTGGAAACACTGAAAATGATATAATCGAGTGCACATACACCTGCCAGACCGCCCAGATACAACAGGGCCTCACCAAACGGAAGTCGATGATAAACTTCATCGACACATGCCAGTCCCACAATGAGAATACTCCATACCAAGGCAAGAAATACTCCCAACACCTTAGGTACCGCAAAAGGATTCAATGACGGATGGAAATAGAACTGTCGCCACATCTCTGGTTCAAAAGTCTGAATCCAGGCATAAAAGGCTGCCGAGATGGATACCAGAAGCACAAGAGCAAGAGGATACGGCGAATCAATATCATTGAAATGCACAATCTTGGCATTGCTATGAAATACCTTTCTTACCAGATAAGCCAATGTGATAACTACAATGACCACCAGGAAAATGAGCAAGTGGACATTGCTGAAAGTCATGATGAATTCTGAGATAGGATCATCCGGTACTACCTGAGGAAGCAATCTCGATTCCCTACTCCATCCAAACCTGTTATCTTCAGTAGCAAGCTGCACCCATACAGAGTCGATACTGTCTTGCGGCACCATACGGATATCAGTCACAACCAGAAGCTGGTTCTTTTTGACAGAGAATGAATCTACCGAAAGACCACTCACCAATTCTTCAGGTTGCTGTCGCATCAAGTGGATAGAATCCTTAAACACCATAAAGTTATATTTATTGGTGTAATGGTGGGTGGTAGAGAATGAGATAGAATCCAACTGACGGTCACTGTACTCCAGCATAGCTGCATGCTGCTGATGGGAGTTATGACGATGATAGCAGCTGTTGAGCATCAAACAGATACCCAACATACATACCATCATTTTTATCATCAGTTTTATTCTCATTCTTTATTTTGGGTTGCAAAACCCGTTTCGTTTTTATTTTGTGCTATAGACATTCATCTGGCACTCTGCACAGTTGAATTCCAATCGGAATCTTCTGCCATCGCCCAGCTCCAGGAACAGAGGCTCCTTCCATTGCGGTTTCTTGCCTCCTCGTTTTACACAATAACCCAAAGAGTAGCGGATGCAATGGCGGCACTGCATGATGATGGATTCTCCCTTAGGTTGCTCAACCTCAAATGCAGGTTCTATATGCTTCATGCCATGCGTCTTGTAGAAATGCTCAGCACTGCGATTTGCGATATTATAGAGATATGGCCATTTGCCATAGGCTGGCTGCCATACAAACTCCTCCGGACTCAATTCATGCTCACCAACCTGATCCAGGCGATAAGGTGATGAGAATAATTCATCCATGAAGCCTTTCTCCAAAGATCCATCAACAATATTCTGAATACCTTCAGTCACGGCTGCGATCAAATCTCTACGAAAATCAGACAGGAAACTATTTGGAATGAAATAATTCTCAATATCACCTTCAAGAACCACTTCATCACATTCAAATATCGTATTGCCCATCTTGCTCAGCTGCTTTCTGATATTATCACCCTGAGGACGTTTCGCCAATTCCAGCGGAGCATCAAACTCGAAAACGTACTCGTCAATCTTGTAAGCGATATGCTTCTCCAAAAAGCCTTCCGTAGTCATTGAGTCTAATTGAGGAACATTAACAGAAACTCCTACCTGAACAGAAATATCCTGAAGAGGCATCGATCCCTGATAATATGGTGCAATCTTGATGTAGAGAGGAATCTTGCGGCTCGCAGTTTTCTTCGATAGAACATTCTCAAAAGCCTGGTCATTATTACGATAGAGAGCCATGCCTGGGCGCAGATGCTCCGGCATACGGAGCGGATAGAGCCGGTTACCTTCTACACGGTTTACGCGGAATCCCTCCAGCTCTTTCTCGTCATTGATAAAGCAGAGACCATCACCATTGGCAAAACTTGCCACTGTCGCCACGTTGAAGGAAACATTACCTCTTATCTCCTTGACCTTACCAACATACTCGCCCATCGCCTTTGGTGTATCAAAAGAAGCGATGTCCGGCTGTCGCCCATTGAGGAAATAGTTGGTAAATCCTCTGTTGAATGTCTTTTTCAAGTTAGGCTGGAAGCTGTGCACTGCACGACCAAATGATGCTCTACTATACTTATCCGGATTGGCAGCTACTATCTCATCGAGTTTTCGACTATAGGCAGCCACAACATTCTTCACATAGTTTACATCCTTCAGGCGTCCTTCAATCTTGAAAGAAGTTGCACCCGCATCAGCAAGTTCCTGCAGATGATCTATCTGGCAGAGATCCTTCAGTGACAGCAGATGGCGCTCATGCTCTATTTCATTCTCATTGGAATCTATGAGATTGAATTTCATTCTGCAGAACTGAGCACACTCACCACGGTTTGCAGAACGGCCGAAACACTTCTCCGAAGCATAGCATACACCCGAATAGCTTACACAGAGCGCACCATGCACAAAGACCTCCAACTGCGTAGAAGGATTTTTCTTGTGGATTTCCCTAATTTCATCAAGAGAAAGTTCACGGGCAAGGACCACTCTATCGAATCCAAGCGTTGACAACCAGAAAACCTTGTCTGCAGAACGGGCATCACACTGCGTGCTGGAATGCAATTCACGATGCCAGAGACGATTGGCTCTTACATCCCAGAGAACACCCATATCCTGCAACAGGAGTGCATCCACTCCAATACGGTCCAACTCGCCAATCATCTTCAGTGTATCCTCCATCTCATTTTCATAGATGATGGTATTCACCGTGACGTGAACCTTGGCACGAAACTGATGGGCATAATCGCAGAGTTTCTTGATATCCTCGAGCGAGTTGCCTGCAGCAGCGCGGGCTCCAAAACGTGGTGCACCAATATACACCGCATCGGCACCATGATCGATAGCAGCAATTCCACACTCCAGATTCTTGGCTGGAGCAAGAAGCTCCAGCTTCGTCAAGTGTATTTCTTTTTTCTTCTTTGCTTCAATATCATTCATTTCCTAACCTATCTTAGTTCTTTTTATAACTCCGACCTTATTGAATATCATCAATATTATAAGGAGTTTCCTGATAAACGTAATAGTTGATCCAGTTACTGTAGAACAGGTTGGCATGGGCACGCCATGTTACCAGAGGTGCCTCATTCGGATCATCATGGAAGTAATAGTTCTTAGGCAACTCTACGTCGTCTCGCTTGCCCATATCTCTTCTATACTCTTTATCCAGCGTGTTAGGCGCATATTCCAGATGACCTGTCACGAAGAATTCGCGTCCACCCCTCGCCATCACGATACTCACGCCACTCTCTGCAGATTCTGCGATAATATCCAGTCCCGGCACATTTTCGATGTCTTCCCTGCGCACCTCAGTATGGCGGCTGTGTGGCATATTGAAGATGTCATCAAAACCACGGAAGATAGGGAGTGACGGATCAAGCGGTTTCTGAGGAAAGATACCAAACATCTTTTTATCAAGCTGATATTTTGGTACACCATAAAAGTGATAGAGTCCAGCCTGCGCACCCCAGCAGATATACAGCGTAGAGGTAACGTGGGTACGTGCCCAATTGAATATCTCCTGGATTTCCGGCCAATACTCCACCTCCTCATATTCCATCGTCTCGATAGGAGCACCCGTCACTATCATTCCGTCAAACTTCTGCTTTGACAGTTCCGCAAAGTCCTTATAGAACATCATCATATGTTCTATCGGCGTATTTTTTGGAGTATGGCTCTTCAACTTCATGAAATAAACCTCCAACTGCAGAGGCGTATTGGAGAGCAATCTCACCAAATCAGTTTCTGTCGTGATCTTAAGTGGCATCAAGTTGAGCACACAGATCTTCAACGGTCTGATTTCCTGACTGTGCGCACGGCTCTCATCCATCACGAAAATATTCTCATGCTTCAGCAGCTCAATGGCTGGAAGTTTATCCGGTAATCTTAACGGCATCTTATCTTGTTCCTTTCTTCTTAAAAAACATTATATATATCCTCTTTTCTGCAAAAGCGGACATTTCACTTATTCAGTGCAAAGTTACGTTTTTATTTTGAAATAGCAAAAGAAAAAAGAAAGAAATATATACTCATACGAAAAAAACAGCTTCTGTAACAAAAACAAAAAAGGCCGCATACCCTTTGATAAGAGTATTGCGACCTTATTGTATTTATGCGAGTCTCCAAGAGAACGCTAGTCTAAATGCTTATGCAATCAGATTAGTCCTTGAAGAAATCCTTAACAGCCTCGTTTGGTACCATCTTCTCATCGAAAACGTAAGCACCAGTCTTAGGGCTCTTAACCATCTTGATAACCTTTGTGTATGCGCGACCATCCATGTTACCTTCGTGGAGGGTAGCGACCGCTTTCTTTGCCATAGTCTATTAAAATTGATAAATTTGTTTATAAACTTGTAAGCGAGCTTACTTAATCTCCTTGTGAAGAGTCATCTTCTTAAGGATTGGGTTGTACTTCATCAACTCAAGACGCTCAGGAGTGTTCTTACGATTCTTTGTAGTCACGTAACGGCTTGTACCTGGCATACCACTGTTCTTATGCTCAGTGCACTCGAGGATAACTTGTACTCTATTACCTTTTGCTTTCTTTGCCATGATATTTATTCTCCTATAACTTTAATGTCCTTCCAATCTACGTAGCCCTTCTTTACTGCCTGATTCAAAGCAGCATCGAGACCTACCTTATTAATAAGACGAAGACCAGCAGCACTGATCTTGAGGCTGATCCAGCAACCCTCTTCTACATAGTAGAATTTCTTGCTGAAGAGGTTAACGTCAAAGCTTCTCTTTGTACGGTGCTTTGAGTGAGACACATTGCAACCTAACTGTGCCTTCTTACCTGTAATTTGACAAATTTTAGACATTTCTATCTTTAATTTTGTAATTCGTTAATTGATACCTATTCCAAACAGAGTGCAAAATTACAAAATAATTCGGTAATAACAAAATAATCCCTAAAAGAACGCTGTCTTTTAAGGATTATTAATACTTTATAGCTCTAAATTAGCATTTTATGCCTCTTTTTTCAAATCTTCAGCATGTTCTTTCAGGAAATCGAGCATACCCTTAAGCGCTGTATTTGTGGCAATTGCAAGATTGATATCGCGACCGAAATCCTCTGTGAGTTTCACCACGCGAACATCATCCTTGCTACCAAAACCAACGAATATTGTACCCACTGGAGCAGATGGAGTACCACCAGTAGGACCCGATACACCTGTTGCCGAAATGGCAAAATCTACATTCAGGGCCTTGATGGCACCAAGCACCATCTCCTTAGCTACTTCCTCGCAGAAGGCAGTCTTCTCCTCCAGGAGCTCATGGCTCACTCCGAGAAGATTCTCCTTTACCTCATTGGTGTAACTTACTACACCGCCCTTGAAGTAATTGCTGGCACCTGGCACAGAGATAAGCGCCTCGGCGATACGACCGCCTGTGCAGCTCTCGGCTGTGCCCACTGTCTTGTCACTGTTGTAGAGCATCTCCTGGATACCCTTGCTTAATATCTTTGTTTCAAATTCCATAAGAATCCTTATTTACTTAAAAGTTACTTTACTATATGCAGGCAGATCGATGGTGGCAAAATCGCCATCACGATACTTGAAAGTACCTACACAACCTATCATAGCCGCATTGTCTGTGGTATAGCTGAACTTTGGTATGTAGATGGTCCAGCCAAAGCGCTTGGCATGATCATGGAAAGCATTGCGGAGACCATTGTTGGCACTCACACCACCAGCCACAGCCACATGCTTGATACCCGTCTGCTTCACTGCCATACGCAATTTCTTCATCAGGATATCCACGATGGTGAACTCAATGCTCGCAGCCAAGTCGAACTTGTTCTTCTCCACAAAGTCTGGATCAGCAGCTACCCACTTGCGCAAGCTGTAGAGGAAACTGGTCTTGAAGCCAGAGAAGCTATAGTTCAGTCCAGGGATGTGTGGCTCAGCAAAGCTGAAAGCCTTCGGATTACCCTGGCGGGCATACTTATCCACGATAGGACCACCTGGGTAGCCCCACTCCAGCACCTTGGCGCACTTATCTATCGCCTCACCGGCAGCATCATCGATCGTCTGACCGAGAACCTCCATATCGTTGTAGGCATTCACCTTCACAATCTGCGAGTTTCCACCACTCACAAGAAGACAGATAAACGGGAATGGGGGTGCACTCTGGTCATCATCGCTTTCCTTGATGAAATGAGCCATCACATGACCCTGCAGGTGATTGACATCAATCATCGGGATGTTGAGCGAACGGGCAAAACCCTTGGCAAAGCTCACACCCACGAGCAGAGAGCCCATCAAGCCCGGTCCACGGGTGAAGGCAACGGCAGACAGATCTTCCTTCTTGATGCCCGCACGAGCGATAGCCTGATCTACCACAGGCACCACATTCTGCTGATGAGCACGGGAAGCAAGCTCAGGCACTACGCCACCATAAGCACGATGCACTTCCTGCGAAGCAGTCACGTTACTCAGCAATACTCCATTCTTGAGCACTGCGGCTGAGGTATCGTCGCAACTGCTCTCTATACCTAATATATATATATCCTTTTTTTCTTCCATAATTACTTAGGGCTAAGCCCATATATATTAATGTGTAAGAATCTCCACACCCGTCTCTGTCATCACGAGTGTATGCTCCCACTGAGCAGAAGGCTTTTCATCACCGGTAATTACCTCCCATCCGTATGGATCATCGGCATCGATGAACACCTGCCAGGTTCCCATATTGATCATTGGCTCGATGGTGAATACCATACCAGGAACAAGCAGCATACCAGTACCTCTATGACCATAATGAAGAACCTCAGGCTCCTCATGGAACTGACAGCCTACTCCATGACCACAGAGGTCACGAACAACACCATAACCATACTTCTTGCAATGCTTTTCGATGGCATGACCGATATCGCCCACAAAAGAGTAAGGCTTAGCCGCCTCCATACCAATCTCCAGGCACTCCTTGGCAACACGAACCAACTGCTCCTTTTCAGGAGTTGTCTTGCCACCAACGATGAACATACGGCTGGCATCTGCATAGTAACCATCCACGATGGTAGTCATATCCACATTGACGATATCACCCTCTTCGAGCACATCCTCTTCCTTAGGAATACCATGGCATACCACTTCATTGATGGATGTACATACGCTCTTAGGATAACCCTCATAATTGAGGCAGGCTGGAATCGCATTATGATCCTTGCAATACTGCATACAGAGGTCATCGATTTGCTGAGTATTGATACCCGGACGGATCATCTCGGCAACAGCATCGAGACAACCTGTATTCACGACACCACTCTTGCGGATGCCTTCTATTTGTTCCGGAGTCTTAATCAAGTCACGGGTAGGTACGAGCTTACCCTTATTTTCCCAAAACATCACCTGCTTGTCGAGCTCTGTAATAGGCTGACCAGGCAGACAATGCCATCTTTTCTTCTTAACCATTATCTAATTATTTAATATTTGCGACTGCAAAAGTACACTATTTCTTGCAGAATGCCACA